>CALPNT020000177.1 GCA_943325005.2 Bifidobacterium breve
AGCAATCCTGGCCTTGCCGCCCAGAGCCTCCCGATGAGCTGGGGTCAATCAAGTAATGGTAAAGCGGGCAATCAGATCGTCAAAATCCCGATCGCCGACCCCATGAAGATCTTCGCAGCCAAACACATTGGCGCCAAAACTTGTGAAATGCTCGAGCCCATCACGGTTGGCAGCACCGAAGGCGAACCAGGAATCACTACCATCATCAAGGCTCAAGACAGGAGCATAGAGTTTGCCGCCATCAGCTGTGAAGCTGAAGGAGACAGTGGAACCATTGCTCGTGGCAATGCTGGATCCAGTTGTTGATACCAAATTGATGGTGCTCAGGGCTGCTGCTCTGTAGCGAGCCCCATCGGAGGGCTGCAGGGTTCCGCCGCTGATCAGAGGATCAACGATCGTTCCAGCACTATCTAGAGTGGTGTAAAAGCGCAGGGTGCTGTTGAGACTGGCCTCGCGACTGATCGAACCCGATATGGTCACATTGTTGCTGCCCACAGCAAACGATGTGGCGTTAACCAGGTCAATGGCTTCAGTAGCTTGCAGGCCTCCAGTCAAGTTGGTCGCAACAGCACTTGCCGCCGTGAACGAGGCATAGAAGATGGAGTTGTTGGGATCCTGATAGCACCAGATTGTTGCCCCGGTTATCGTATCGATCACAGCCGCACCCAGCAAGGTGCCAATCGGTTGGCCACTGAAAGGATCCCGCATCGCTGCAGCCCCAGTTTCCACGTAGGTGGCTATCTGACTACCGTTGAGGTCATTGGTGATGGCGATCGTGTGGTCGGCACTGGGCACGGTCCAAGGACCAGGGGCGGCACTGCCATTGAGTGCTCCGCTGGGGTCATTGCCAGGCCCGCCGGGGTTATAGACAGCTTTATAGGCTCCTGATGAAGGCAATCTGACATCTGCTAGGCGCTCAATTGCACTGAGATCACCTTTGAGAATGATGTCGTAGTAGTTGTCATGGTCTTCGATATAGGCTGCATTTTCTGAGTTACCTGCAGTCCCGAGATCCGCCAGTCCCACCACCGTAATCGCGCCGAAGCCGCCAATTTCATAGGCTTGACCCGCCAGCTCCAGAGGGATGAGGTTGTCATTTTCGTCGCGGGCATGCAAGAGGAAATATTGACTGTATTCGCTGGGCAACAGGCTGGCAATGCCATCGGGAGAAAAGCCGTAGTTGTCGTAAATACGAAGGCGATACTGGGCATCAGACCCATAGAGATCACTGCCACTATTTCTGAAGCTGGATTGTCCCTGCACGAATGGGGCACCTTCGCCAATGTCGCTGAACCGGTTGAGCTTGGCGCTTACCATCCTTGGACCATTGCCAGCTACGTAGGGGTTAGAGCTGACCACAGTCGCTCCAACAATTGACACGGGCCCGGTGGTTGTGAGCAGCTCCAGGGGCGTGCCATCGTTGAGGATGCTGACGCTGACTGGATACAGCGAACCGGACTGGCCTGGCAGAATGCGGTTACCGAATTCCCCACTCAGTACAACTGTTTGACGCTCATTATACTCCAGATTGGGGCTCATTGAGATCGACAGTGGTGCTACCACGCTGCCATCATTGAGCATCACCGCAAAGTCGGCTGTATTGACCGTTGTTGGCAGGACCGGCATGCTGAACACGACTGGAATGGTGTCCGCAAGAAACAGGTTAATTCCAGCACCAGCATAGACAGTGTCTTGGCCTGATCCGGAAGTGTAAGCCGGCTGGCCTGCATTAAGACCTGGATCAATATATTCCCAGGCCACATTGTAACTTGTAGCGGCTGCCTGACTTGCGGCATCTGTGCCGGACATGCCAGGAACGCCAATGTAGCCTTCAAAGCCATAGTCTGCGGTGATAATGCGCGGCGTAGCATCGAAGATATCGGCATTGTAGTTTATCGGAACCAGCAGGCTTGCCACTTCCGTGGACAAGTTCAGCTTGTTGGATGAAACGGTGGCAAGAAGCTCTTTGGCTAGCGGCGTGAAGGTAATTGACATCGCTAAAGCTTGCCCTGCTGCATGTAACAACATTTTAGCATTTGGGCACCTCGAAAAATGCCCACTGTCCCGCTCCCCTCGCGTCTCAGGCCGAGATCCCCTGTGATCAATGAGCTGGCTGGCAAGCCGCGGCGCACCAGGGGCGATTCTTCGAGGTGCCCATTTGTTTTTTTGCCGTTCTTGTGATTTTGAGCAATATATAATGTTGAGCGCAATTAATGCTCATTCATCCTGATCGGCAACCTCGAGCCTTGCTCTTGGGACGGCCCGTTAGGGAGTCTCTGGAAAACCCCACCACCCGGCGCGAGATTTGCGGTGTGATCGTGGGCGTGGACAGGCTTCATGGGCGTCAAGCCGTTCGACTTTGGTGATAACGAGCAGTCGACGGCGAAAAAGCCGACTCGGCGCGAGCGCTTTCTTGGAGAGATGGAGGCTGTTGTGCCTTGGAATGCGCTGATCGCGGTGGCGACGATGCATCGCTTTACCGACATCGCCCTGGTCACCGACCCGATCCCCGAGAAGACCACGATCATGGTGTTTCGGCATCGGCTGGAGGACAACGATCGCGGCGCGCAGATTTCGAAGCAGTGCAGGCTCACCTCAAGGGGGAAGTGGTGTGCCCATGCGGGGCTTCATCCACTCCAAATGGGAAAGGTTAAGAGCCCAAAGAGGAGAAATCAAGCTCATCAAGGACCGATCCCGCTCTAAAAAAGTTCGTTCCGAACAACAAGCAGCTGGTGACTCCGGCGCGGGCTTGTTGTCCAGAGCGTCCCTACGCAGGGCCTGCGGTTTGATGCCAGATCACGGAGGGCAAAATCACACCAGCCAGCACGATGCCCACACCGACCAGCGTGCCGAGATTGAGAGGTTCACCCAACACCACGGCGGCACTGAAGACGGACACCACCACGGCCAGGCTGCCCCAGAGTTCCACCGTGGCCACCGGCCAGGACAGCAGCGAGCCTCGTTCGGCGATGCTGCCCATCAGGCGGACGAGGAGGCCATAGCCGCCAATCAAGGCCAGCACCCACCAGAGCTCCAATTGCCAGAAGAAGTGGACCCCAAACCGACCGATTTCGATCAGAGCAAAAAGCAGGGCACTCACAATCGCCCCGACTCCCAGAGTGATGCCATGACCCAGATCCAGCTCCTCGAGGCTGCGATTGGTGATGTCGTAGGTGGCATAGGCCAGGACTGAGAGCAGCACCAGCATGATTCCCAGGAGATCGTTTCCGCCTCCATCGGCCATGCCACCCATCGCCCACGAGGACAGCACCAATCCGAAGCTGATCAGCGCCAGGCTCAGGGTGAACCCCTTCGGCAGGCGCTCCTTCAGAACAACCAGAGCCAGCAGGGCCGAGACAGGCAGCAGCAACGAGAAGAGCAGGCTCTGACCGATGACGCTGAGGTGCTTCAGGGAGATGAAGAAACTCAGGGGTCCAAGGAACATCCCGCAGAAGGCCCCACCAGCAATGGACTGCTGGGCTGCTCCGTTCAGACGCCGCCAATCAGCCTGCAGGCGATGACGATCGGCCAGCAGCAGGATGATACCAACCAGCAAGAAAGAGAAAAAATAGACGTTGCTGAATCGGATCGGATCCAATCCGCCCCCATGGACTGCCACATGGTTGGCTCCCTGATTCTGCATCCATTTCAGCAGGGGAGAATCAATACCATCAAGCAATACATAAACTGCCAGAGTGCCAACGGCCAGCGATTTCATGCGCCAACTTCTACTGTTGTTTTCGGTCGGCAGCGTAAGGCCTGAGTCGCCGAAGGGTTTGCTGGCCTGGCTTGAGTCACCGCACCCGGACAGGTTGCGCTGGTGACCTCGACTGATCCGGGCCACCCCGCCCCAGCCGAGGCGATCGACCTGGGGTGCGGGAGGATTCGGATTCAGCGCCGTGATGCAAGCCACTGCAAGCCTCTGGGGGCACACTGTCTCGATCTCGGTTGAAGGTGTGATCCCGAACCTGGCACCGGGGCACCCGCTCCTAGGATGGGTGGCTTGACTGGGGCCTCTGGTCTGCGGTGTTCGGCATGATTCCCACCTCCGATCTCCACATCGTCGAAACCCGGCCCCTGGTGCCGCCGGCGGTTCTGCACGCCGAGCTGCCGATCAGCGAGCAGGCTTCGCGCACGGTGCAGCTGGCCCGCGAGCGCATCAAGGCGATCCTGCACGCCGGTGATCACCGGCTGCTGGTGATCGTCGGGCCCTGTTCAGTGCACGATGTGGACGCAGCCAAGGAGTACGCCGCGCTGATTGCCGCCGCCCAGCGCCGCCATCGCGACGATCTCGAGGTGGTGATGCGGGTGTACTTCGAGAAACCACGCACCACCGTGGGCTGGAAGGGGCTGATCAACGATCCCCATCTCGATGGCAGCTACGACATCAACACCGGCTTGCGGCGGGCGCGGGGGCTGTTGCTGCACCTGGCGGAGCTGGGTCTGCCGGCAGCCACCGAGCTGCTCGATCCGGTGGTGCCCCAGTACATCGCTGATCTGATCAGCTGGACCGCCATCGGCGCCCGCACCACCGAAAGCCAGACGCACCGCGAGATGGCTTCAGGGCTGTCGATGCCGATCGGCTTCAAGAACGGCACCGATGGCAGCACCATCACCGCCATCAACGCCATGGAGGCGGCCGCCCTGTCGCACCATTTCCTCGGCATCAACAAGGATGGTCAGGCGGCCATCGTCACCACCACCGGCAATCCCGATGGCCATCTGGTGCTGCGCGGTGGCAAGGCCGGTCCCAACTTCCACAGCGAGGCGGTGGCGGCGGCGGCGGCCCAGCTGGCGGCCGAGGGCCTACCGGCCCGGCTGATGGTGGACTGCAGCCACGGCAACTCCAACAAGGACTATCGCCGCCAGGGTGAGGTCCTGCAGGACGTGGCCCAGCAGGTGAGGGCCGGTTCGATGCATGTGATGGGCGTGATGATTGAAAGCCACCTTGTAGAAGGCAATCAGAAGATTCCGGCTGATCTCTCCCAGCTCGCCTATGGCCAGAGTGTCACCGATGCCTGCATTGATCTGAGCACCACCCTGGAGCTGCTGGAGCAACTGGCCGCCGCCGTGCGTGAGGTGAGAGAGCGGCGACTGACGGCGGTCTGAGCCATGAGCCTCTCCCCTGCCGCCCTCGCCAGCTCCCTGGCGGATCAGGGGCTGCGCTGGCTGGCCATCACCTGGGTGAACCATGCCGGGGCGCCCCTGGTGAAGGTGGTGCCCCTGGCCCATCTGGAGGCGGCGCTGCGGACGGGCGTGGGCTTCTCGCCGGTGGCGGATGCTTTCGGCGCTGATGGCAGCATCGATCCGGCCCACAGGCTGGCTGTGCCCGATGGCGACCTGCGCCTGAAGGCCGATCTGGCAGCCCTGGCCCCGCTGGCGCCGGCCCGGGGCTGGGCCTGGGCGCCGGGGGAGCGCTGGCAGCGCAACGGTGAGCCCTACGCCGCCGACCAGCGCCACTTCTGCCGCCGCCAGCAGGAGGAGCTCGAGGCGGCGGGACTCACGCTGCAGGCGGGTTTCGAGCTGGAGTGGCTGGTGGC
>CALPNT020000178.1 GCA_943325005.2 Bifidobacterium breve
GCTGTCATGGCCTGTCAGGTCCAAAACAGCCATTTTTCCGTACAATTGTACGAATTCTAGCCCGGGTGCTTCATGGCAGAAAGAGTCAGCCATAACCAGGCCTGGGTGAAGGGTTTTCGGGCCTCCGTTCGTACAAGTACGAGTGAGGGTTGGTGGGTGCGCGAGCACCGGGGCCGGATGCGTCTCGAGGTGAAGGCCCCCGACGGACGGATGACCTCCGTGGCCCTCCCCTTCGACTGGGTCAAGGGGCAGACCGGTGATGCGGTCGCACGGGTGCGCTCGATCTATCGCCTTGTCGGGGAAGGCCACACCCTGAAGTCAGCGGCAACCCTGGCGGCGGGGGAAGCGCCAGCAGCACCGATCAACTGGGCTGCGGTCGCGGAGGGTTTTCGAATCCAGAAGCTGCAGCACGGCACGACCGTCAAACCAGAGACCTGGGAAGCCCACTACCTGCCTGTTGTCTCAGCAGCCGTGGAGGTCCTCTCCAGCCGGAAGGCGCCGATGAACCCAGCTGATTTGATGGATCAGTGCATTCGCTCCTGGCCACCTGGCAGCCGGACGCGACAGATCCGCGCACAGTCACTGGCTCAGTTCCTGCGCTACGGCGTGCACCGTGCAGGGGTGCCTGTTCTCTGGGCCCCGCCGGCCAATCTCAGGCAGCACGTCGGCGTCAAATCCAGAGAGGCAGCGTCTGCCAGCCAGAAGGGGGATCCCTTCACCGACCAGCAGATCCTGAACCTGCTCGCAGCACTGCCCGAGGGTGCCTCCGGTCAGCGCTGGGCCGATGGCCTACGCCTGATGGCGGAGCTGGGTCTACGCCCGATCGAGCTGTTGCACCTGACGATCCGTACGGATTCTTCAACGCGGGAGCCCTACTGGTGGTGCACCTACCGCAAGCGAAGTGGTGGAGGTTCAACCGAACCGCGCCGGCTCTTTCCACTGCCATTGATTGGAGAAGACGGAGAGGCCACCAGCTGGAACCTGCTGAATCGGTGGCAGGCCAACTTGATCGAACTACCACCACTGAGCGGTGGGAACAGTCCCGCTGATTGCATCAAGACCTTTTTGAACCGACAGCAGGCTTGGCAATCCCTGCGCGAGACGATGGCTGCCAACGTCCAGCGCGCTGTGCCTTACAGCTTCCGGCACAGCTACAGCCTGCGCGGGCACCAACGCGGGATCGACGCCGGCAGCATGGCCCAGGCCATGGGCCACAGCCTTGAGGTGCACTGCCGCTCCTATCCATGGGCCAGTGTCGCGGGGACGATTGCGGCCTTCGATCGGGCCAATTCCGCAGTCGCCATGGCATCCAGCCCCTGAACGGAGGCGCGTGGGCGCCAGGTTGCGGCCAATCCACGGGAGTGATCACTCCCTCAGGTCATGAAGTGGATGCAACTGATGACTCCCGCTTGGCTGACCTGTACGGGAGTGCTAGGTTGCGTTGTACTGGTCAAGCAGGGACTGATCACTCCCCTTCAGGCATGAACGTCAAGGAGCTGCGTCTCCGCCAGGTGGATGCGGTCCTTCAGGAGGCCGGCAGCCACCCGATTCCGCCACGGCCCTTGTCGGGCTGGTTACGGGCAATCCGCGAGGCGCTGGGCATGAGCTCGGCTGTGCTGGCGCAGCGGCTGGATATCTCGGCCTCCGGCTTGCGCAAGCTGGAGCAAGCCGAGGCTGCCGATGCGATCACGCTGGCCACTCTCCGTCGTGTCGCTGAAGCCCTGGACTGCGAGCTTCAGTACGTCCTGGTTCCCCGTCAGTCCCTCCGGCAGATGCGCTGGCAGCAGGCCATCGGGCGAGCCCGCGAATGGCAGCAACGTGCCAGCCGCACCATGGCCCTGGAAGCCCAGCAGAGCGAGGCCTCATCGTCGATTCAGCAGGAGCAACTTGATGAAATGGCGCAGGAGCTCCTGCGCTCCGGTGGGGCCAGGTTGTGGGACTGAATGATGATCTGCCGAACGGAGCCACCCCGCTTGATGCGGATGAGCTCCATGGCCTGATCCCCACCCATCTGGTGAGCCGGAACCAGCTGAATGAATGGGAGGAGCGCAACATCCAGGCGGCACTGTCGTGGATCGAGCGGCAGCGCCGGCTACGGCCGCTGGAGGAAGCCTGGCTGCGGCGCTTGCACCGCGAGATGTTTGCTCAGACCTGGCGCTGGGCCGGGCACTACCGCAGCAGCGACAAAAGCATCGGTGCCGACTGGCGGCAGATCCGGATGCAGTTGCCGGCCCTGCTGGCCGATATCGCCTATCAGGTGGAGCACCGGGTGGAGCCGGTGGATCAGATCGCGGTGCGTTTCCATCACCGCCTGGTCTCGATCCACCCGGTCCCCAACGGCAACGGCCGCCATTCGCGCCTGATCGCTGATGTGTTGATCGAGCAGCTCGGGGCACCGCGCTTCTCCTGGGGAGGCAGCAGCTCCCTCGTGGATGCCTCAGCCCTGCGGCAGCAGTACATCGCTGCTCTCCAGCAAGCCGACCGGGGCGACATCAGCGCCCTGCTCGCCTTTGCGCGAGCGAGCTGAGCAGACACCGCAGGGCTCCGGTCGGATTCGGGTAGCGCACCTCTCGGTGCGACGACATCCGTCCTCCGTCACGGGGCCGGTGCTGGAGTGGTTGGCAGGGCCGCTCTCACGCGGCTGCAGTCGCCGGGCATTGCCCGCGTGTATGGCGCTGGGGCAAGGCCTCAGATGTTTTCGCGGAGCTGCGCGACCATCAGCTGGATAAGGGTTGAATCCGGTGGTGTCGGATCTCTGTCGTCCTGGCCTGCCAGGCATGGAGTTTTGCTTGCCGTTTACAGAGGCTCTGTTCCCTCGCTGAGGATCGCCAGGTAGGCGTCGTAGGCAAACAGGCGATTACGTCGTCCGCCCGTGATCTCTCGGGCGATGCCCAGCTCCACCAGGGTCTCGATCGCCTTGCCAGCGGTGGGGAAGCTCAGGCCGCTCAACTCCTTGAGCTGCTTGGTGCTGGTGAGCGGCCGCCGCCGCAGGGCCGCGTAGCCCAGACGCACGCTGTGGCCGGATCGGCCCAGGTCCTGCAGCCGTGCCTCATCCCTGCGGAATAGCGCCAGCAGCCGCTGGGCTGTGGCTACGGCGGCGGAAGCCGTGCTCTCCACCCCTTCCAGGAAGAAGTCGATCCAGGCCTCCCAGTCACCCTGCTGGCGCACGCCGTCGAGCAGCTCGTAGTAGCGGCTGCGGTGCTGCTTGAAGAACAAGCTCAGATACAGCAGCGGCTGCCGGAGCACTCCGGCCTCGATCAGCATCAGCACGATCAGCAGCCGTCCCAGGCGACCGTTGCCATCGAGGAAGGGGTGGATCGTTTCGAACTGAACATGAGCCAGGGCGGCGCGCACAAGCACCGGGAGGGAGTGCTCACCTTGGTGGCCGCCATGGACGAACTGCTCCAGCTGCCCCATGCAGCTCTCCACCAAAGCCGGCGGCGGCGGCACGAAGCGCGCGTTACCAGGGCGGGTGCCGCCGATCCAGTTCTGGCTGCGCCGGAACTCCCCCGGCTGGCGATCGGCCCCGCGACCACGGGCCAGTAGCCGGCCGTGGATCTCGCGCAGCAGGCGAGAGGAGAGCGGGAAGCCCTCGTTCAGGCGGGCCAGACCGTGCTCCAGCCCCGCGATGTAGCTGGAAACCTCCACCACGTCATCAAACGGAACGCCGGGTGCTTCCTCCAGTTCGAAGAGCAGCAGATCAGAGAGCGACGACTGGGTGCCCTCGATCTGGGAGGAGAGCAGGGCCTCCCGCCGCACGTAGGCATAGAGGAACAGCTCGGGATCGGGCAGCAGGGTGGAGACGCCATCCAGGCGACCGCAGGCCAGCAGCGCCTGCTCGTGCAGAACCTGCAGGGATCCGGCCAGCACCAGCGGCGGCTCAGGAGGCAGCGGCGCCGGCACAAACGCACGCACCGATTCCCCAGCGGTGCTGGTGACCTCGTAATGACCGGTGGCCTCGCGCCGCACAGAACCCTCTCGGACGAACCTTGAATACGCCTTGATCTTATTCAAGGATCCGCCATTTTCCTTGAATAAGCGCCGGTTTTTGGACGCTCTCTGGCTTCCTCCTTGCGGGAGGTGTCTGGGATGGCTCGCTTGCGTCTCAGGGTCCAGGGCGCTGATCGGTTCCGCTTCAGGGGTCGTCAGATTCTTCTGGAGCCGGCTTGGTATCAGCTTGAACGTCGCTTCAATCGTTGATCGCGTTCGAAGTGCCACATCCATCCGTTGGTGGCAGCGGCTCGTCGTGCTGACGAGAACCGATGAAGATCCTGGTCGACGTCCTCTGGCTACCAGGCGATGAGCCCCCGTCTGATCGTCTCTGACAACCGCGACGACCCGGGCAACCCGCTGGTGCTCGACGATGAGGCCATCGATGCCGTGGCGCAGGATCCGCTGGCGATCGGCAAGATCATGGTGGATCAGGTGTGGCAGAAGGAACGGACCCCACAGGAGGAGGCCTGTACTGCGAGCGCAACAACAACCAGCACCGGCGGCTGGAGCACTTCGAGACGGACAGCGAGGACTTCATGACCGGTGGCTGGGTGAGGGTGCTCGCCAGCGCCGAGCAGGTGCGCAAGGAGCGTGCCTGGATGGAGCAGGCCGCCAAAGCGGGCCTGGTGAAGATCCACGGCACCCACCGGGGTGTGCTGCTGGTGGAGTTCCTCGACGTCCCCTGGGGCTGAGCAGACTTTGCCCTGGGATCAGTCCACCCAGTTCTCGATTCTCAGGCCGGCGTAGGGAACGAAGTCGCGGGGATTGTTGGTCACCAGGGTGATGTCCAGCGCCAGGGCGTGCGCAGCGATCAGCTTGTCGAGAGCATCCCTGCGCCGCTCCCGGCTCGCCAAGCGGACGGCCCCGTAGACCCTGGCGGCTGTCCCATCGAAGGGCGCCACGGGGACCTCGAGCAGAAAGCGAGCCAGGGCGGCGCTGTTGCGCTCTGCATCGACCCCGGAGGCCACTACCCCGTACTCCAGCTCTGCGGCGGTGATCGCCGAGATCAGCACCTCTCCGACCCTGCAAGCGGAGAACCGCTCCGCCACCTGCGGGGGCTGGTGCTTCATCAGGTAGATGCAGATATTGGTGTCAAGCAGATAGCGGGTCCTGAGGCTCAAAGCGATTCCCGCTCCTGCTGCTCGTCCTGTTCGCGGCCCTCCGCAAAGAACGAGGGCGAGAAGGCTGCCAACGCCTCCAGCGCACCGGTGATGGGGCGGCCGGCCGGTCGGATGCGCAGCTCATCGCCGCAGCGCTCGATCTCCAGCTCCAGATCGCTGCGCTCGTAGGCGAGCTCGGCCGGGATACGCACGGCCTGGGAGTTGCCGTTGCGGAAGAGCCGTGTTGTCGTCATGGCCAACCGGGATGTACTAGTACATCTTATGCGTCGTGATCATGTCGAGAGCTGTCGTTGCAATGCCGCCTTCAGGTCCGCGGAGGCCTTGTTGGAGGCTGGCCCGATGGCCTGGGCAGGCACCGCAGGGCTCCGGACGGCAGCAGCTGCACACGGGCAAAGGACTGCAAGAGATGCAAGAGA
>CALPNT020000179.1 GCA_943325005.2 Bifidobacterium breve
GCCTGCCGTCGACGAGGCCATCGGCAAGTTCAATCCAGCCGGGGCAACGGACGCTCGTTGGCTGGTGGTTGAGTCACGGCCTCTGTACTCGTTTGAGTGGACGTGGAGCAAGCCGGGGTCATCCAGTGACAGGTCGTTAAGTCAAAGGAGGAGGAAGTTCCCTCTCGCTGTGCATCATTCGTCGACCCATGCGATCAAGGCTGCCGCTACGCCATACGGCGAAGTCCCCGCCCCGCTCAGCCGCCGTCCAGCACCTGCAGCACCGCCTCGCCATAGCGTTCCAGCTTCGCCTGGCCCACCCCCGTCACCGTGCCCAGCTCCGCGAGGGTTGTCGGTTGGCGGCTGGCGATCTCGATCAGGGTGCGGTCGTGGAACACCACATAGGGCGGCACCCCCTGGCTGCGGGCCTGCTCCAGCCGCCAGCTCCTGAGGACTTCAAACCGTTCGCGACCCTCCTCCGCCAGCTCCAGGGTCGGTGCCGCCGCTCCCCGCTCGCCACGGGGTGCTTGCCTGCGTTCCTTGGCTGCTGGCGGCAGGCGCAGGGCCAGGCTGGCTTCGCCTTTGAGCAAGGGTTTCACCAGGCTGTCGGAGCCGAAGCGCAGACCGCCTCGGGATTCGGCATCACTCAACAGGTATCCCTTCGCCACCAGCTGGCGGATCAGGGAACGCCATTGGTTGCGGTCCAGCTCCTTACCGATGCCATACACGCTCAGGCTGCTGTGGCCCAGCTCCCGGATGCGGGCGGTGTCGCCGCCCAGCAACACATCGACCAGATGGGCGGCGCCGAAGCGCTGGCCACTGCGGTACACGGCCGAGAGCGCCTTACGGGCCGCTTCGGTCATATCCGTGCTGGTATCGGGCTCCAGGCAGAGATCACAGTTGCCGCAGGGTTCGGCCAGGGCTTCGCCGAAGTGGCGCAACAGCACCTGGCGGCGGCAGTCACTGGCCTCGCTGAAGGCGATCAGCGCGTCGAGCTTGCCGTGCTCCACCTGTTTCTGGGCCTGGCCCGCTTCCGAGTCATCGATGAAGCGCCGCAGCTGGGGCACATCGCCGGCCCCGTGCACCATCCAGGCCACCGCCGGCAGACCGTCGCGGCCGGCCCGACCGGTTTCCTGGTAGTAGGCCTCCAGGCTTTTGGGTAGATCGACGTGGGCGACGAAGCGCACATCGGGTTTGTCGATGCCCATGCCGAAGGCGATCGTGGCCACCACCACCACGCCGCTTTCGCGGCGGAAGCGGTTGAGCGCCGAGCTGCGCACTTCGGCGCTGAGCCCGGCGTGGTAGGCCACCGCATCAAAGCCGGCCGCGCGCAGGTCGGCGGCAAAGCGATCCACCCGGCTGCGGGAACGGGCATAGACGATCCCCGCCTCACCGCGCCGTTCCGCCAAGAAGGCCAGCAGCTGGCTGCGGGCGTCGTCCTTGTCGCGCAGCAGATAGCGGATGTTGGGTCGATCAAAGCTGGCCAGGAACACCCGGTGCTGCTGCAGCTGCAGCCGCTCGCGAATTTCTTCGCGGGTGCGGGGATCGGCGGTGGCGGTGAGGGCGAGACGGGGAATGGCGCTGAAGCGCTCGGCCAGCACCGCCAATTGCAGATATTCCGGCCGGAAATCGTGGCCCCACTGGGAGACGCAATGGGCCTCATCGATCGCGAACAGGGCCAGGGGCAGCTGTGAGAGCCGATCGAGAAAGCCCGGGCTCAGCAGCCGCTCCGGTGACACGTACAGCAGATCCAGCTCGCCCTGCTCCAGGGCGCGCCAGATGCCGGCGGCTTCACTGGGCTCCAGCGACGAATTGAGGGCGGCGGCCCGCACACCGGCCTGGCGCAGGCCTTCCACCTGGTCCTGCATCAGGGCGATCAGCGGCGAGACCACCACGCCAACGCCGGTGCGGCAGAGGGCCGGAATCTGATAGCAAAGTGATTTGCCGCCGCCGGTGGGCATCAACACCAGCGCCGAACCGCCTTCCACCACGTGCGCCACGATTTCGGCCTGGGGGCCGCGGAAGGCGCCATAGCCGAACACCTCCTGCAGCACCTGAGCGGGATCACCGAGCGGAGCGAGGCTTGTTGCGCTGGTTGCTGGGGGCACGGATGGCGGGGCTGGTTGGGGGCCAGGGGCGGCACCGGAGGCTGGGTGCTCGGCGGCCAGGGGGGTGGCGGCTGTCCCGGGGCTGGGATCGAGGCTTGGGATGGGGCCTCCGGAGATCACCTCACCATCACAACAGTTCCACCCGGCGTCCATCGGTCTGGATCGGCAGGGCCTTGGCTTACAGCAGCTTCAGACCATCCTGGCCGGTGCCCGCCCACAGTCGCTGATCGCCGGGCTGGGTTCGGCCACAATGGCGCCCATGCCCGATGCCACCCCCAGCTCCCCTACCGCCTCAAGCACGGCGACGGCCTGGGGCTTCCTGGCGCCGGCCCTGGTCCTGCTGGCGGTTTCGGTGCTGATCCCCGGGGCGATGGCCTTGCTGATCAGCTTCACTCGCAGCGGCCTCGATGTGAGTGAACCGCTGCACTTCATCGGCCTGGCCAACTTCCAGCGGCTGCTGGCCGATCCGATGTTGGTCAAGGTGATGGGCACCACGTTCCTCTATCTGGTCGGTGTGGTGCCGCCGATTGTGCTCGGTGCCCTGGCGCTGGCGGTGCTGGTGAACCGCCAGCTGCCTGGAATCCACTGGTTCCGTGGCGCTTTTTATACACCGGTGCTGGTATCGCTGGTGGTGGCGGCGATCGCCTTTCGCTGGCTCTATGCCGAAAATGGTTTGATCAATGGCTGGCTGACGGCGTTGCTGGGCGAGCGCTTCAGCCCGATCGGCTTTCTCACCAGTCCGGCCCTGGCCCTGCCCGCCGTGATGCTGGTCACCCTCTGGAAGGGTCTCGGCTACTACATGGTGATCTTCCTGGCTGGCCTGCAGGGCATTGCCCCCGATCTCTATGAAGCGGCGGCGCTGGACGGCAGCGAGGGCTGGCGTCGCCATCTCGATATCACCCTGCCCCTGCTGCGGCCTTACATCACCTTGGTGGCTGTGATCTCAGCGATCGGTGCCACCAAAGTGTTTGAAGAGGTGTACTTGATGACCCAGGGCGGACCTGCCGATTCCACGCGCACCATTGTCTATTACGTCTACGACCAGGCCTTTTCCGAGCTCGAGATCAGCTATGCCTGTACCGTCGGCCTGGCCTTGTTTCTGATCGTGCTGCTGCTCAGCCTGATTCGCTACGCCTTCGCCGGTGATCGCGGCCTCAGCTGAGCGGCCGGCAGTGCCGGCGAACTTGCTGTCGATGACCGTGCTGCCGTTGAACGTGCTTCCGGTGACCGTGCTCCTGGCTGGGAGGGGTTCCGATCTGTTCTGTGCTGATCGGAACCCCTCGGTTGGTCCAGATCCAGGGGGGATGAGAAACTGGATCTTTGGCCCCCACGGGCGCTCAGGGCTTGGACACCGCTGCTGCCACTGCCACGGACCCCACGGCTACGGATGCACTCGCCAAGGTGCTGGCCAGCTCTGACTCCCCTAGCCCAGGGGTGCTCGACTCGATCGGCATCGTTGGCGGGGGGCAGCTGGCCTGGATGCTGGCGGAGGCAGCCTGTCGACTCGGTGTGGCCCTGCATGTGCAGACACCGGCCGCCGATGACCCTGCGGCCGAACGGGCCGCCAGCCTGGTGCTGGCGGCGGTGGACGATGTGGCGGCCACCCGCCAGCTGGCCGGGCGCTGCGGGGCCATCAGCTTTGAAAATGAATGGATTCCGATCGAAGCCCTCGAGGTGCTGGCGGAGGAAGGGGTGCAGTTTGTCCCGGGACTCCATGCCCTCCATCCCCTGGTGAGCAAACGTTCCCAGCGGGAACTGCTCAACCTGCTCCATCTGCCGGCTCCCCGCTGGTGTCCACTGGCGGCTGTCTATCCACCCCTGCCCCCTGATCCGCCTGCTTCGGGCCGGCTCGAGCCACTGGCTGGCCAATTCGCCCTGGCTGCCGGCCCTGATGCCGGCCTGCCGGCCAGCTCGCAGCCCTGTCTGCCCGAAGGTTTCCATTTTCCGGTGATGGCCAAGGCCTGCCTTGGCGGCTACGACGGCAAAGGCACGCGCCCACTCCGGGATCAGAGCGAGCTGGAGCTTCTGCTGGCGGAGGTGGAGATCGGCGGCTGGATCCTCGAGGAGCTGGTGGCGTTTCAGCAGGAGCTGGCGCTGGTGGCCTGCCGTGATCGTGGCGGCACCGTCGCCTGTTTCCCCCTGGTGCAGACCCATCAGCATCACCAGGTCTGCGACTGGGTGCTGTTTCCGGCGCCGGTGGACCACAGCGTCGCCGCCTTTGCCCGCAACGTGGCCGTTTCGCTGCTGACAGCCCTCGACTACGTCGGCGTGCTGTCGATCGAGTTCTTTTATGGCCCCGGCGGTCTGCAGGTGAATGAGCTGGCCCCGCGCACCCATAACTCCGGCCATTTCACCATCGAAGCCTGTCGCTCCAGTCAGTTCGAGCAGCAGGTGCGCATTGTGGCCGGCCTGCCCCTCGCCTCGGTGGAACCCCGGATCAGCGGAGCGGTGATGGTCAACTTGCTGGGCTTCGAGGAATCCAGTGGTGATTACGCCGAGTTGCGCCAGCGCCTGGCGGCCCTGCCCGGGGCAAGCCTGCACTGGTATGGCAAACGGCAGGCCCATCCGGGCCGCAAGCTGGGCCACCTCACCCTGGTTCTGGAGTCCGGCACCCGGGTGGAGCGGGCCGAAGAGCTGGAGCGCCGGCTGGCCGAGGTGCGGGCGATCTGGCCACGGCAGGTGGCTCCGGATTCTGGCCAAAGGGCTTAGAGTTTTCTCGGACTGCTGTGTTGGTGACTGCCTTTCACAGTTTTCTGATCTGACTCCCTTTCGACATGGGGGTCTTCAGCGACGGCAACGTATACCGACCTCGTAGTCGGAAACGAAGCCCCGCCCCTGACTCCCCTTCTGGTTCATCCAGGTCGAACACTGGGGCAAGACGGCATGGCGGTCCACCCCTTTTGGCCATCGACCCTTTTTGCCAGCCACGGCGTGGTTGGCTGGCTGTTGCTTCCTGCCTGCGGCTCCTGGTCACAGCGGCCAGTGGCCTGTCGAAAGCTGTTCCCCTGCCGTGATGATCACCTTTCAACAGGCCTTCGAGCAGCTGCTCAGCAGCGCGCCGGGTCCGGTGTTCCCTAGGGCCCGAGCGCTCTATCTGCGCAAGTATTGCCTCGAGGCCACGGCAGCCGCCCGCTTCCGCACCTTCCTGTTGCAGGAGGAGATCCAGGAGGCCGGCGCTGGTGCCATGCGAGTGCGTGCCTTGAGCTTCGCTCTGGTGCACTGGCAGGGGCCCCAGCTGGAGGCCCAGGCCTACCTGGCCTACCTGGAACAGCACTGGCAACTGCGACCGGACGACCTCACCCTGGAAAATGGCGAACCCTGGTTCCGCA
>CALPNT020000180.1 GCA_943325005.2 Bifidobacterium breve
GATTGTGCTCAGTCCTGAGCTGGTGCCTGAGGCGGTCGCCACTGTGCCGTTGTGGGCTGCCAGCCCTGATGGCGCTTCTCGCTCCAGAGCTTAAGGGCCTCCTCTCGGCTGAGCTCCAGCCGGCGCTTGAGCAGCGGCACCGGCTGATCCGGCAGCAGCTCCCCCACGGTGACCTCCAGTCGCTTGGACCAGCGATCCCAACGGCTGGGCCGGAAGTGCAGCACCTGGCGGCCATCACTGATCCAGGCCTCCTGGGGTGAGAGCGGTGGTCGCTTGCTGCTGCTGTTGGGCATAGGGCAGCTCAGGCGACCTCAGGCGCCCAGCCCCGTTGCCTCACCATGTCGTCCGTCCAGCCCTGGCAGCGGCTGGTGAGGTGCTCGCCATGGGCGATCAGGCCCTGGTGCAGCTGGCAGGTGAGCACCGGAATGCTGTTGACGCCGGCGTGATGACGAAACCAATGGCAGGTCATGCAGACCTTGCGGCTGCGGGTCTTGAGCAGCACGCCTTCGTCGAGATAGGGCCACGCCTCAATCTCATCCGCTCGGGAGGGCTCGAGGCGGGAAAGCGGGACCGGCACCATGGCGACTCTTGCGGGCGTACACCTGTACTAGCAGGGATCGGGCTGACTGGCCATCTCCCGCCCCCTGCTGGAGCTGCCACAGGCTCATGGCGCCCACCTCGAGGGCTTCCAGCGGGGTGAGGCGGCCCAAGGGACCCTGACCAGCTCCGTTCGGGACTGGCGCAGCCATGCCATGACGCGGCTGGAGGCCTTGAGACCAGCTCCAGATCCGCTGGATTGCGTGCGGTGGACTCCCGCATGGCGGACTCGACCGCGGCCAGTTGAATCGTTCGCGCGGCCTGGTTAAACGCTGACCAAACGCAGCTATGGCGTATGCACAGGGGGCAAGGGCTACAACTGATCCGTTGCCCTGGCTCACGCCAGCAGAGATACGGGGTTGCTGGCGTCCACATCTTCACTGGACTTGGACAATATGTCTCGGCTCCTCGAGCAATCAAGGTCGCCAATTTGGATGTTGAACGGCATTACTTTTACCCATCTCGCAATACTCTGATCGCTCATCAACTGCTTAGACCTTTGATCTCTTCCCCCTCCTGAAAGGACTCATAGCGGGTCTTGCTACAGGAACTGTTGCCACTATTGCAGTACAGACTCTTGTCCTGTCCCACGCGCAATTGAGCGCACCGTCCCGCGCCCAGATTGCCCTTGCCCAAACTGCTGGCAGCGCAGGAGTTGGAGGCTTGGCTGGCCTGCTGTTAGCGATGCTCAGACGCCGCCACCTCCGACGGCTTCCCTGGCAAGACTTTCGGGGATTTAGGGTGCAACGCAAATATCAAGAGAGCGCCAAGATCACATCGTTTGAGCTACGTACCGTTGATGGAGTGCCGCTTCCTCAATTTCGGGCTGGACAATTCCTCACGCTTGAGTTGAAGATCCCGGGGAAAGCCGTGACCGTGCTGCGCACCTACTCGCTCTCCGACTTTCCCAGCGGCGACGGGGTAGCCGATCACTACCGCATCTCAGTGACGCGTGAACCCGCCCCCGAGGGGCTCGATGTCCCCCCCGGTGTTGCCTCCAACTTTCTTCATGACCACGTGCAGGAAGGCACGACCCTGAACCTCCGTCCCCCCCGGCGGGCACCTTCACGCTCGGCAGTGAGATTGACAGTGCTGAACCGATCGTGCTGGTGAGCAATGGCGAGGGCATCACCCCGATGCTGGCCATGCTGAAAGCAGCTTTGCTCCAATGCCCTCAACGGCCGATCTGGTTCGTGCACGGCTGCCGTAACAGCGAGAATCACGCCTTTCGCTGCGACGTTGACGAGCTGGCCCGGACACATCGCAACCTGAACGTGCATGTTGTCTATAGCCGGCCTCAGCCAAGCGATCAAGGGCGCTTTCAGAGCCAGGGCTATGTGGATGGGCCCTTGCTGCAGCAGCTCATCCAGGGGCCGGCCGCCTATGACCTGTGCGGCTCAGCCGGCTTCATAGACAGCCTGGTGAGGGCGCTGCAGCAAGGCGGGATGAAGCCTGCAGCGATTCGGTTTGAACGGTTCAGCCAGGCCCCCCGCGTTGCGCAGACAACGGCAGCTGATCCAGTGAGCTCCGCTGAGGTTCAGTACTGCCGCAGCGGGCGGAGGGCCACATAGGATGGAAGTCATCCGGAGCAGAGCTTGCTGGAGCTGGCCGAGGCCACCGGCTTCAAGCCGCCGTTTGCCTGCAGAGCCGATGTGTGCGGCACCTGCACCACCCGCGTACTGGGCGGCAGCGTTGCCTACCTAGCGGAACCAACCGCTGAGGTCCCCCCTGGGTCAACCTTGATCTGCATCGCCAGGCCTGCCGGTGAGACCCTGAAACTCGATCAGTGACGATCACGGCACAGGTCGTTGACCCGCCGCGCTTTACCGACAAGCATGAGCCAACCGCCCTTCTAATCCCGCTATGCAAGGCGTCGACTGGTTAGCGATCCTGCATCCCGCGCTGGCAGTCGTGCTGATCTATCCCTTGATCGGCATGGTGATTCGCCTAGGGATACAAGCACGCCATCGCCGACTGGGCGACCGCAAGCTCCCAGCCACCAGTGGCAGCGAGCACACGGATCTGGGCCGCTGGCTCTCTGCTGGAGTGGTGATCATCGTGCTGATTGCGCTGGTGTCTGCCATCGTGACTCACCAACCACTGAGCGAACTCAGTGGCGGCTTGCCGCGGGGGTTACAGTTGTTGCTGGTGTTATTGGGCACCAGCATCTCGTTGGTGGCGTTATGGCATGCCACCGCGAAAGCGTTGCGTTTGTTGTTTGCTTTGCTCACCTGGCTGGGGGTGATCAGCCTGGGGGCTCAGTCAGAGGTGTGGAGGCTCAGTGACAACCCATTGGACCCCCAGTTCTGGCAGTCGCACTACTGGGCAGGGGTAGCGGTGACAGGTTTGATGCTGTTTTCGTTGGGGGCCCGCCCTGAAATCCTGCGCCAGCTGGGATGGCGCAGGATTCATGTGGCTGCCAATCTTCTCGCTGCGGTGCTGTTCACGATTCAGGGCATCACCGGCACCCGAGATTTACTGGAAATACCACTCGGCTGGCAGAAGTCCACTCTCTACCAATGCGATTCTAAAGGCATGGTCTGCCCGCCTCTTTCCTCCAAGACTACACCTTGAAAAGTGGCGTCAGCCTGCTGGCGCTGTTCATCCTGCTGCGCGGCAGTGACAGCACCCTGCTCAAGCTGTTGCAGCGCGCCGGTGAAGCCACTCATGCCTCCGGCAGGCCTGAGGCGATCAGCTTCTGCAGCAAATTCTTTGTTTCCGGTTCCTCTGACCAGCAGCTGTGGGAACTGGGATTGGTGAGCCGCCTGCTCGCCGATGGTTCCCTTGGTGCACGGCGGACCGGGCTACTGGCTGTGATCCAAACGCCGGAGGCAATGCAGGGTTACCTGCGGCGGGCCCAGAGCCAGGACGACGCCTAACCGAAGGCTTCTGCGCAGCAACAGCGCAGAGCCCAGCGCTGCATCGAGGCGGCGATCGCTATCAGATGCATGGCAGCAACCGTGTGTGGCTCCTCTGCCAAAAGTTTGTCCTCTGCCAAAATTGCAAACGGCTCAAATCATCAAATCTGGCCGACGCCCTCAACGTCCACCAGCAGGACAACCGCTGCCATCGCGGCAGGTCGCTGCGGAAACTGCCAGGGCTGGTTAGGCGTCAGCAACTTGCGAATGACCCACTTGGGGCTGTGGCGTTTGCGTTTCATGGGCCTTCTCCTGGCCAAGCCTGGCCGAATAGGGAAGCTCTCTTACGGACTAGATCAGTTTTTAGGGTCCACTTCAGAGGCTTGAGGGTGGTCTTGGTGAGGCAGGGAAAGCACTGGGAGTAGCTTGAGCGGCGGCTTGTCTGGATTTATTGACAATGATTAAGTGATTCGCCCAGAAGACGCGGGTGGAACCATAGTGGAAGCGAGAAAAAACATTCTGGCAATGTCGAAGGGGAAACCGCAAACTCTTCTTGATCAGCTAAACGATGATGGAGATCCACAGGAAAAACTCAAAGGTGCCGTAAGCCTAGATGATGCCGTTGCTATTGCCAACTCCTTGGGGTTCGATGCCTCCAAGGCGGATTGGTTGACAAACAAACGACTGATTGGCCCCCATTGGCTTTGGAAGTGGGACCGGATTTAACCATGCTTCGCCTTTCAGATTAACGCCGGGGTCCGCCTACAGCTAATAGGTCATTTCCTCCATTGGATAAAATTAATGCCGTTTGTTAATCTTCTGCGGACAACACCTATACTAGAAGCTCCAAAGGACCACAAAGTCCGCTAACAGCGCAAACGGATCTTGCGAGCATCCGCAGCAACAGCCTACCTGTTATTCCTGCAATAGACAACAAACCATCAGCCCTGATCCACGCCCATCAATTGCGATGCACCGAATCCTGTACACCCTTCTGGCGTTCACCACCATCCTGGTTCCTGCTGCGTCCATGGCTCAGAGCCAGTCATCTCCTGCAGCAGTCAACCGCCACCAGGCCCGAGATGGGGTAATCAGACTTTATGGCGCCTGCGGTCCGCAGAATGCCTTGCGCAAAGTGGCAGATGCATGGGAACGGAGCAACGACCTGAGGGTCAGGATCACCTGCGGACCAGAACCATCCTGGTCCCGACAAGCACAGGTCGACGCAGACATCATCTGGGGAACATCAGAACAATCAATAACCGCATTTCTACAATCATTTCCCAGCTTCCCATCGAAGGACGTTGTCCCAATTTATCTACGTCCTGCCATCATCGCTGTCAAGACTGGAAACCCACGCCGCATTCAAAGGTTTGAGGATTTGCTCCAGCCAGGCATCCGCATCGTCGTCACCGAAGGATCTGGCATTGCCAATACCTCTGGCACGGGCATTTGGGAAGACATAGCCGGGAGACTGGGAAATCTGGAGGATGTCATGCGCTTTCGCCGCAATATCGTGGCTTTTTCAACGGGTTCCGGCGCCAGCTTCAAGGCATTCCAGAAGCTTGATGCCGACGCCTGGATCACCTGGCCTGAATGGGCTGTCGACAATCCCAAGGTCCTCCAGGCAATTCCCATCTCGAATGATCGAAGCATCTGGAGAGATCTGAATATTGCTCTGTCGACCTCTGCGGATCCACAAGCCGCATCCTTCCTTCGATTCCTGGTCACCGATGAAGCGCAAAAGCTGATGCGTAGCGCCGGCTATGTGCGGTAGGCCAACTCAGGATTGCTAACTGGCTTCGCGCCTGCCATCAGCAAGGACGCCAAGATCAACAAAGCCCCCGTCAATGTGCGCACGCTGAGCGCTTCGCCAAGCAGCAGATAGGCACTTACAAACGACACAAATATCCCTCCATTACCCCACAGCGCCACCGTGATCGCCCCCAGCCCGC
>CALPNT020000181.1 GCA_943325005.2 Bifidobacterium breve
ATCATCAATTCTTCCGTCTAAAATATTCTCCTGTGAAAAAACGGAAGTTTTTGAAGTGCCCTCTATCCAGCTTTCTTGCGCTACCTCATAGATCCAGCGATACACGCTTTGCCCCTTCAAGCCCACACCCAGGGTGCCGAAGGGCCCGTTCACATCCAGGCGCACGGGGATGGGCGCCACTGATGCGGAAAATGACGTTGCCACAGGCGCCGGCTGCGCTGCTGCCAGATTCGCTTCTGTCGGATTCGCCGTTGCCGTCAGGACTCCCGGACCATCCAGGCGGCTGGGCCCGGCAGCCGCCTGAAGCGGTTGCGGCTGTGTTGGCTGCTGCGGATAGAGCAGCGAGCGCACCAGCTGGGTGTTGCCCGAAAGCGAAACCGCCGGCCGACTCAGACGCGCCGTGATTGGCGCCGGCTCCAGCGGATTGGCCTGGTTGGTGATCGCCTGCCACTGCCCGCCCGGCACGCTGGTGGACACCAGCTGCTCCAGCTGAGTGCCGCTGCTGTCGATGCGGTAGCGGTTGACGTAGAGATCGCTGTCCGGTGCGGTGCTCTGCAGCGACGCCGTCAGCTGCTCGCGCAGGGCGGTCGGATCATTGGCGGCCGTGGTGGCCAGCGCGTCGAGCACCGCATTGGCGGGCGCGGCGCCCACCTGCTTCTCCAGCACCAGGTTGAGGGTCTGGTTCTCACCGGCGCTGAGCGTGAAGCGGCGATCACCGCTCTGGTCATCGGTGAGCCGCACCGGCGCCGTCCAGGTGAGCTGCCCCTGGGCATCCCAGCGCCCGAAGCTGGCCTGGATCTCCGCCCCCGATCCCTGGCCCACGCGGTAGGCCAGCACCAGCGCCGGATCCCAGGCCGTGGCCGTGGTGCCGCCGTTGTTGGTGGTGGTCCAGAAGCGGGGCAGCACCAACGCCTGCAGGGTCTCGCCGCCGAACGCCCCCGGCACGATCGTGCCTTTGTCCCAGCGCGCCGCCTCGGCGTTCCACACCCCCTGCCAGATGGCGCCGTCCTCGAGCAGGAAGGCGTGGGCGGTGCCGTTGGCGTCGTTGACGATCTGGATGCTGCTGGCGGTGGGCACGACGGCAGAGCCCTGGCCGGACCCATTGAAAAGCAGCACATATGCTGCACTATCAACACCTGCCATGACCACCTACTGGTGTAGGGGGGGGCGACACCCCTCAGCGGCTCGTTTGCACCAGTCCCAGGTCGATCGCCCGGCTCACCACCTGGGTGCGGTTGGCGGCACCCAGCTTGCGGCAGAGGGCCGCCACGTAATCGCGCACGGTGGTGGCGGCGATCTCGGCTTCCAGGGCGATCTGCTTGTTGGAGAGGCCCCGCACCAGGCCCTGCAGCACCTGCCGCTCCCGCCAGTTGAGCGGTATGGCCCGCGTGTCATCCAGCCGCTCGCGGATGCGGGGATCGTGGTAGGTCTGCCCCCGCCGCAGGGCCTGCAGGGCGCGGATCACCACGCCGGTGCCGAAGCTCTCGGCATGCACGATCGCCTGAGCCTGGCAGTCGACCAGGGTGGCGGGGGTGAGCCACCGCTCGTTCTGCACCAACACAGCGATCTGCACCGCCTGGCTCAAGGCGCGCAGCCGCTGCGTCAACGCACTCACCTGATCAGCGCCAAGCGAATCGCACAGCACCACCAGCGGGGGGCCGCAGTGGCCCTGCTCCAGCTCCTGCAGCACGAGATCCCACACCGCCTGCGCATTGATGCCGCAACCGCGCAGGTTGGGCTGGCGCGAGGCCATGGCCAGGCGCGCCACCAGATGCGCTTCCAGCCACGAGCCGCTGCCGAACACGATCGGCCAGCCCCCCAGCAGCCCATTCACCAGGCGGGTGCGGCGCAGAAAGGCCCGGCTGCCTGGCACGAAGCACAGGGTTTCGCCAGGGGAGGCAAACAGCCTCTCGGGATCTGGCTCCCCGACCAATCCGTGGGACATCAACTCCTCGGCGCGACCGCAATGGAGACGCCATTATCTGCATCGAAGCCGCATCACCGTGTTGCGGGATCAGCAGGAGCCTTCGGGATCTGTGGCACTCCGGTGCCACTGCTGGCCCACACCCCGGGCCAGCTGCAGCCGTGCATGCCGACCGGGCGCTGCTGGAGAGTTGCTATTGCTGGGAGCCGCCTAACAGTGCAACGCAGGCTGGATTCCAGCAGCAGGAACGGATCCTGCTCCGGCGAGCCATACGGAGATGTGGTGATAGGGACCATGGAGCAGGACGCCGGGGGGCGCCGCGACAATCGCCGAACGGCCTCAGCTGCGCCAGGTACTGATCGTGTCCATTGGAGCCCGTCGCCGGCCTTCATCAGTGGCCGAATCCAGCTGGGCGAACCAGGGCACTGAGAGCGGGTTCCCACGGCTGGCGGTAGTTGTCGCCTGGGCCGGAGCCAGAGTGGATGCCACGGGCGAGCCGCTTTCCGCGGCCAGACGGGTCGCTCACAGGCATCGCCAGCAGCCAGGCCCTGTGGTGCACCAATTCAGGGTCGAAGTGCTCGACGTAGGACTTGGTGGGGATGGCCTGGCTCATCGGAACACCCCACGCCGGCCAGGTTCCAAGGCCGGCTGGGTCCTGGCGATGGCGGTCTGCATGCCGGAGGGGAAGAACAGGGCGAGAGCCTTGCTACGCGACCGGCAGGCGTTCACCTGTCGGGGCGTATGGATCCAGTTCGGTAGCTCATAGGCACCGACGAACGCGGACGAGAACACGATCTGGCCGGTGAGCAGGCCATGGGAAGCAGCAGCGGCAATCAGTCGAGTGAAGGGCTGCATGGTGGGAATGAAGCCGAAAGATCGGCAGCTGTTGGTTGGATGGGCTGGCTAGCTGAAACCGCGAAACTATGCAACCTGTGCATACAAGTGGTGAGTCGCAGGAGAAGCCCGCCACAGATCAATGTCCGCCCATAGCTTGCAGGCTGTTTGCACACACGGGAGCCGACGTTTTTTGGGTGACAGAAGGGCCCAGGGGATGCCAGCATCAGCCCAGAGGTGCCTGGTGGAGTCGTTGGCGAACGCGCTCCCCGCAGCCAGCCGCTACTGCCTCAGCTTCACGGCTGCCGGCCTCAGGCCTGAGCTGGCCGCTGTCATCGCTGGCATCCACCTCCAGGCAGGCGACTGGAAACGCACCAAAGCGGCGGTGCTGGAGCGCAATGCCCTGCAGACTCGCTCCGTCAGCACCGGCAAGCGGCTGGAGTCGGAGCTGCGCCAACGGCTGCAGCTGTTGAGCCAGGCCCAGTTGGAACTGCTGGCCCGGGGCAGCAGTGAGGAGCGCCTGGCCATGGCCTGGCTGGGCGTGCTCAAGCGGATTGCGATCACCCTGGAGCTGACACGCGAGGTTCTGGCGGCAAAGCTGAGCAGCCATGACCCGGTGCTGCGCCGCTCGGATATGGCGAGCTTCTATGACGGCTGTGAACGGCAGCACCCGGAACTGGTGGCGCTCTCGCCGTCGTCCCAGCAGAAAATTCGCTCCGCTCTTCTGAAGATGCTGCGGGATGCCGGGCTCCTGGCGGGCAAAGCGGGCCAAGGCGGCACGCTCGGCACGGTGCAACGCCCCTCGCTTTCGCCTCAGGCCCAGCAGCTGGTGCTGGAGGATGACCCAGCCCTGCTCCGCGGTTTTCTGCTGACCCCGCCCCGGATGCCGGCCACCACTGCTGCCCACGGCAAAGCTGCCAGCAGCAAGGCTGCCAGCACCAAGGCGGTCAAAGCCGCCCCAGCCAGGAGATCGGCATGAGCAGCGTCACCGGCCTGGACAAGCGCCTCCAACAGATCCTGATCCGACCGGAATTCCTCGAGATGCGCGGCGTCGCCAAGGAGGTGCCGATCTTCATTCAGACCTATCAACCAGCCGATGAGGACCAGCTGCGTTTGGTGGTCAAAGGGGTGGAACAACACCTGCGCAAGCAGGGCCTGCGGGTGAAGCTGGTGGATCTGTTCGAGCTGGTGCTGCAGCTGCTGGAGGCCAAGGGCTATCTGGAGGTGGTGCTGCAGGAGGAGGGGAGCTGGTCCAAGGCGGATCTGTTCGACACCCTGCAGAACGTGGCGGACCCCACCTCTGCCCTTGTCCCGAAACTGATGCAGGCCCTGGGGGATGACAGCCAGGTCAGCCTGATCACCGGTTCAGGCCGGATTTACCCGTTCCTGCGCACCCACACGATTCTGGAGGCCCTGCAGCCGGCGATGGTGCGCCACCCCGTGGTGATCTTCTTCCCGGGCGAGTACTCCCAGGACGCGGACGGTGGCTCCTACCTGCGCCTGTTCGGCACCAGTGCCACCAGCAAGATCGAGAACCCGCATTACCGCGCCACCAACCTCGCCTACTTCGACATCAAGAGCTCATGACTGCCAACACCATCCAAGAGCTCTTCGCCAAGCCGGTGGATCGCCCGATTGACGGCGTGATCAAGGCCGACGACGAGCGCCATCTGCAGATCGAACTGGATGAGTATGTCGTCACCCGTGAGGTGAGCAAAGGGCTGGGTGCCTTCACGGATGCCTACCTGCACAACCCCACCGCCAATGGCGTCTGGATCTCGGGCTTCTTCGGCTCGGGCAAGTCGCACCTGCTGAAGATGTTGTCGCTGCTGCTCGATGGCGAGAGGCGCATCGGCGCCACCGACAACGGTGAGCTGGGCCGGCGGCCGGTGGAGATCCTGCTGCCCAAAGTAGAGGACGAGATCCTGCGCGCCGACCTCAGGAAGGCCGCTGCGATTCCGGCCCGCAGCCTGCTGTTCAACATCGACCAGAAGTTCGATGGCATTGGCGGCACCCACGAGGCACCGATCCTCGAGGTGTTCATGAAGGTGCTCAACGAGCTGCAGGGCTACTACGGCAACCAGGGCTACGTGGCCCAGTTCGAGCACGACCTCAACAAGCGCGGCCAGTTCGAGGCCTTCAAGCACACCTATCAACGTGTCAACGGCCGCAGCTGGGACAACGATCGCGATGCCCTGGCCACGGTGACCAAGCGCAGCTTCGCCAGGGCCTATGCCGAACAGTTCGGCGGCAGCGAAGCTGACGCCGTCAACGTCGTCAATGACGCCAAGGACAGCTACCGGCTCTCGATCGAGGGGTTCGCCGATCGGGTGAAGGAGTACTTAGGCAGCCAGCCGCCGGGCTTCCGGCTCAACTTCTTTGTCGATGAAGCGGGCCAGTTCATCGGCCAGGCACGCAGCCGCCTGCTGAACCTGCAGACCGTGATCGAGAGCCTGGCGACGGCCACCGATGGCCGGGCGGCGGTGTTCATCACCTCCCAGGCGGATCTGGAGGGGATCCTCGGGCAGGTGAAGTTTGAGCAGGCGGATGATCTCAGCAAGATCCAGGGGCGCTTCAAGACCAAGCTCACCCTGGCCAGCGCCGATGTGCAGGAGGTGATCCAAAGGCGCCTGCTCGAAAA
>CALPNT020000182.1 GCA_943325005.2 Bifidobacterium breve
CGCCCGGTAGAGATCGGCCACGCGCCAGCTCTCGGTGGCCGGATCGGAACCATGACGGGGAATCAGGTGCAGGTGGAAATGACGGGCCCCTTCGCCGAAGGCGACCGCATAAACCCGCTGGCAGCCACTCAGTTCGCGCACCAGGGCCGAGCTGCGCTGCAGTATCGGCCCGAGAGCGGCACTTTCCTGGGCATCGAAATCGGCAGGGCCGCCCACATGCCTCAGGCTGTCGAGAATCAGCCAGCCCACCAGCGGTGCCGGCAGCGGATGGTGGCGCAGCAGCCAGGGGCCGAAGCGACCGATCGCCAGATCGCCGGGTCCCGCCGCAGCGGCGAGCGACGGCTGGGTGAAGCCGGAGCTGGCCAGGGCCCCGTGGATCAGGCAGACACCACAGCTGGAGGGGTCGATCATGCTGCGAAAATGGGGCAAGAGGAACGCCGCGCCCATCGCCACTTTCCCGCACTCCGCCCCCGCCACCACGAGCGCGCGGATCGCCGTGGTGACGGTGGCCTACGCCAGTGCTGCGGTGCTGCCGGCCCTGGCCCGGGATCTGGCGGCCCAATCCAGCCCACCCGACCTCTGGCTGCTGGTGGACAACAGCCCGCAATCCGCCCCGCTGGATCCCGATCTGCTGACAACCGCCGCCGCCGCCGGGCTGAAGCTCCGACCGATCGGCGGCCATGAAGGCGCTGGTTTCGCCGCGGGCTGCAACCAGGCCCTCGACCTGCTGGCCGAGGAGCACTGGGACGGCTGGGTGTGGCTGCTCAATCCCGACACCGGCCTGCCGATCGGCGATGAACTGGCCTGCCTGCGGGGCCAGCTGCAGCAGCTACCAGCCCAGGCTCTGGTCGGCACCGCCGTCGCCGATGGCAACGGTGGATATGAAGCCAATGGTGGCTGGTTCAGCGCCGGCCTCTCCTTCCGCGGCCGGCGCCTTGATCCCCGCGCGGCGATGCAGGACGAGACAGCGGCCCCCCTGGCACTCGACTGGCTGAGCGGCTGCAGCCTGGCGCTGCGGCCGGCGGCCCAGCCCATCGCCGCCCGCTTCGACGCACACTTTCCGCTCTATTACGAGGATATGGATCTCTGCCGGCGCCTCGCTCGCCAGGGGGCGCCGGTGTTGTGGCTGCGGCAGCCGCTGATCGTGCATCGCAAGGGCAGCGGCAGCATCGCTCCGGGGCCGCGGCGGCTGCAGCTGTCCACCCTGAGCTATCTACGCTTTCTGCGCCGCTACAGCCCCGGCTGGGTGGTGGCGCTGCGCAGCCTGCGCCTGCTGCTGCTCAGCCTGCTGCGCCTGCCACTGCGGCCGCGCTGCAGCCTGGCGGTGTTGACGGCGATGCTGACCGTGTTGCGGGAGCCCACCTGACGCCATGGCCACCGCTCGCTTCAGCGCCCGCCCCTCGCCCCTCGCCCTGTTCAACGGCAGCTACCTGAGCCGCAAACCCACCGGCATCGGTGTGGTGGCCCGCGATCTGGTGGCCGCCCTCGATCCGGCCCTGGTGCCCCTGCTTGATCCCCTGGCGGGCGACCGTCCCGGCAGCCTGCCGATCCCCACAAACCTGTCGCCGGAGCATGGCCGCCGCGGCCATCTGCAACGGCTGCGCTGGACCCAGAACCAACTACCCAGACTGCTGCGGGCCAGCGGTGCCCCCCTGCTGCTCTCACCCCTGCCGGAGGCGCCCCTGCTGCGGGGGGTGCGCTCGGTAGTGCTCGTCCACGACCTCTTGCCGCTGCGCTACCCCCAGCTCACGCCGCTGCTGGCCTACCACCTGGCCTATGTGCCCCTGGTGCTGCACCGGGCCGTGAAGGTGCTGTGCAACTCCGAAGCCACCGCCCGCGAAGTGCATGGCCGGCTGGGGGTGCCGGCCCGGCGGCTGGTGCCGATCCGGCTGGGCTTTGATCCCGGCCGGCTGCGACCGCTCGGCCTGGAGCGCCAACCGTTTGTGCTGGTGCTGGGCCGCCACGATCCCCACAAGAACCTGGCCCGGGTGCTGCGAGCCTTCGCCGCCGTGAGCGATCCCGGCCGGGAACTGCGCCTGAAGCTGGTGGGTCCCCACGACGCTCGCTACACACCACCGCTGCAGCGGCTGGCTTCCGAGCTCGGCATCGGCGCTCGCTGTGACTGGATCGCCTGGGTGAGTGATCAGGAGCGGCTGGAACTGCTGAACCGCTGCCGGGCCCTGGTGCTGGTGAGCCTGTGGGAGGGCTTCGGGTTGCCGGCCCTCGAGGCGATGGCTTGCGGCGCACCGGTGATCGCCGCCCGCGCCGGCGCCCTACCGGAGGTGGTGGGCGACGCCGCCCTGCTGGTGGATCCGCGCGCCCCGGCGGAGATCGCCGACGCCATCAGCCGCATCGGCCGGGACCCATCCCTGGCCCGCTCGCTGGCGGCGACGGGGCCAGCACGAGCGGCCCGCTTTCAGTGGCAAGCCAGTGCCCAGCAGGTGTTGCAGGTACTGGAGGAATGCAGCTGAATCGCCGAAGTCGGGTCGAGGACGATGACCAGCACTGGGACCTGGCACAAACCGCGGCAGCTCAGAGCACCTTGGTTTGAGGCCCTCAGCCGATAGGTTTAGACGTTTTGAACAACGGCGTGGATAGCTCAGGGCCACCATCAACGCCTGACGGCAGTTGCCCATTCGGCACCTGGGTTGGCCAGCGAGCCCTGATCACCGGCGGCCTTGGCTTCATCGGCTCCACCCTGGCGATCCGCCTGAGCCAGATCGGCGCCCAGGTGACGATTGTCGACAGCCTGATCCCTCAATATGGCGGCAATCTTTTCAATCTGGATGGCCACGAAGACGCCGTTCATATCAATCTTTCCGACATCCGCGATCGCTACTCCCTGGAGGCCTTACTCAAAAACAAGGATGTCATCTTCAATCTTGCCGGCCAGACCAGCCATCTGGATTCCATGCATGATCCGGAAACGGATCTCGCCATCAATGGCATGGCCCAGCTGAGCCTACTGGAGCTGTGCCGGCGCGTGAATCCCGAGGCTCGCATCGTATTCGCCAGCACGCGCCAGCTCTACGGCAAACCCCACTATTTACCCGTAGATGAATCCCATCCCGTCGAGCCTGTCGATATCAACGGCATCAACAAGCTTTCAGCCGAGCTTTATCATCGACTGTACGCCAATGTCTACGGACTCAGCACCCGCATCCTGCGACTCACCAACACGATCGGACCACGCATGCGCATTCGCGACGCCCGCCAGACCTTTGTTGGGATCTGGCTACGACAGTTACTGGCGGGTGAGCCCATTGAGGTCTGGGGCGGCGAGCAACTGCGCGACTTCAACGATGTCGAGGATGTCGTCGATGCTTTGCTGCTGGCGGGTTCTCTGGGCGAACTGGCCACCACGCCCTACAACCTCGGATCCCATGAACGGCTGAGCCTCAGAGAGCTGGCCGAGCTGATGATCCGCCTGCACGGCTCCGGTGAAATCCGGCTGATGAGCTTCCCCGCTGAGCGCAAGAAGATCGACATCGGTGATTACTACTCCTGCTACGACCGTTTTCAACGGGATGCCGGCTGGCAGCCTTCCCGCAGCCTGGAAACCACCCTGGAGCGCACCCTCGCTTATTACCGGCTGCATCAATCCCACTACCTCTGATGCCGGTGCAAGCCCCGATCGCGAACCCGTTCAACTTCCCCCAGCAGGAACTGCTCCGGGACGGCCATCTGCTGACCACGGCGCTGGAGCGGATGGCCGCCTCCGGGCAACTCATCCTCGGCGAAGGGGTGACGGCCTTCGAAGCCGCCTTCGCCGCCTGGCTCTCGCCCGAGCTAGCCGCCGACCAGGTGATGGGCGTGGCCAACGGCACCGATGCCCTGGAACTGGCCTTGCGAGGCTGCGGCGTGGCCCCCGCCGATCGGGTGCTGCTGCCCTCCCACACCGCCTACGCCACCGTGGCGGCGGTGCTGCGCCTGGAGGCGGTGCCGGTGTTCCTGGATCTGGCCCGAGATCGTTCCGTGCTCTCGGTGCGGGATCTGGAGGAACAGCTGGCCAGCGTGGCGGGAGTGAAGGCGGTGATCGCCGTGCACCTCTACGGCGAAGCCTGCGACCTGCCGGAGATCGCCGCCCTCTGCGAACGTCATGGCGTCAGCCTGATCGAGGACTGCGCCCAGGCCTGCGGCACCACCTGGGCCGGCCAACCGGTGGGCCACTGGGGTCGCTTCGCGGCCTTCAGCTTCTACCCCACCAAAAATCTGGCAGCCTTCGGCGATGGCGGTGCCTTGGTGGTGAACCGCAAGGGCGATGTCGAAACCAGCCGCCGCCGCCGCTTCTACGGCTGGGATGGGGGACGCCAGGCCGTGCAATTCGGCGTCAACAGCCGGCTCGATGAACTGCAGGCCTGGGTGCTGCTGGGCAAGCTGGAGCACCTGGACCAGCGTCTCGCCCAGCGGCGCCAGGTGGCCCGGTGGTACGAGCAGCGGCTGCGAGGCCGGGCCGAACTACCTGGTGATGGCTGCGACTGGCGCCACAGCTATCACCTTTACGTGATCAGCCTGCCTGCCGAGCCCCGCCAGCGGCTGCTGCAGGAGGTCACCGGCCCGGAACTGCCGCTGGCGGTGCACTACCCCCTGGCCTGCCACCAGCACACCTACGTGCGTCAGCGCTTCGGTGCGAGCCGACCCCTGCCCCGCACCGAGGCCCGCCTGCAGGAAATCCTCAGCCTGCCCCTGCATCCCTACCTGGAAGAGCAGCAGATCGAGGCGATCTGCCAACGGCTCGACCCCTACCTGCCGGGGAGCCTCTGATGCAGGAGGCGGAATATCACATGCTGGCGGCGCAGGAAAGCGGGCACTGGTGGTACCGCAGCCTGCAGCGCCGGGTGCTGACCAGACTGCGCCAGGAAGCCCGGCGCCGGGGCCACCCCCTGTCGGTGTTCGATGCCGGCTGCGGCACCGGCGGACTGCTGCAGACCCTGGCCCGGGAAGCGGCCGTGGCTCGCTGCAGCGGCTGTGATGCCAGCCCCGTGGCTCTGCACTACTGCCGTCAACGCGGCCTGCCGGTTCGGGCCGCTTCGGTGCACGACCTGGCGACCTGGCCCGAGCGCTTCGATCTGGTGCTCTCGATGGACGTGCTGTACCACCGGGAGGTGGATCCGGCACGGGCGATGGCGGCGATGGCAGCCCTGCTGCATCCAGGGGGTCTGCTGCTGCTCAATGTGGCCGCCATGCCCTGCCTGGCCCGCCGCCACGACCGGCGCGTGCTGGGGGCCCGACGCTTCCGCCCGGACGAGCTGCGCCAACTCACCACCAGCAACAGCCTCGTCGTGGAGTCGCTGAGCTACTGGAACAGCTGGCTGATGCCGTTGCTGTGGCTGCAGGCGCGGCTGGAGCAGGGGGAACGAAGCGCCGCCGAGGAGCCTTCC
>CALPNT020000183.1 GCA_943325005.2 Bifidobacterium breve
AGGCCCTGATGGACCGGGTGGTGGAGGATCGCGAGGTGGTGATGGTGCGGCGGCGACAGGGCGGTGATGTGGCCTTAGTGGCGGCCGATGAGCTGGAGGGGCTGTTGGAAACGGCCCACCTGCTGCGCTCACCCCGTAATGCCGCCCGACTGCTTGCGGCCCTGGAACGCGCCCGGAGCGACACCCTTCCCGCCCTCCGCCTTGAGGATCTCGAAGCCCAGCTGGAAGCATGAGCACCCAGCGAGAAGCGGTGTGCCATCCGGAGTTCCTGGAGGACCTGCAGCACTGGATCGAGGCTGATCGGCGCCATGCCAGGCAGACTCCTCGCCGCACCGCTCGCCGCCTGCTGGAGCTGATGAAGGCCGTGCTGCGCGATCCCTTCAGCGGGATCGGCAAACCGGAGCCGCTCAAATACCTTGGCTCAGGGGTCTGGTCGCGCCGAATCACCCAGGAGCACCGCTGCATCTACCTCGTCAAAGCTGATCGCGTTGAGTTTCTGCAGGGTCGTTACCACTATTGATGTGGATCCACTCAGCTGGTTCCGTACCCGCACGGTCAGCGCAAAGTGGTCGCTGTCGAGGTTCCATGACCAGAATGCCCCCATGAGTGTTGCTACCTTCGTCACTTCCGCAATCCCAATCGACCCGCGCATCAGCGCCGTCGCCTCAGGGATCGCGGCGGTCATCCCGGAAGCGCAGGTGCGGCTCTTCGGCTCCCGCGCCAGAGGCACGGCCCGGCCCGACTCCGACGTGGATCTGCTGATCACCGTGCCGGATCACTGGCTAGCCGGCCACGATCGGGTGCGCGTGCTGGGAGGCCTCTGGCGCCAATACTCCAGCCATCGGCTGCCTCTTGATCTGCTTCTTTACTCCGAGACTGAGGTGAGCCAACGGCAGCAGTACCGAAGCGCCGTTACCACCCAGGCGTACCAGGAGGGAATCCTGCTGCATGGCTGATCCCGACGCCATACGCTACCTCCGGATCGCCCAGGCCGACCTTGATGAAGCGCGGCGCATGGTGGAGCTTTCAGGATTTCGCGACAGCAGCATCGGCTTCCTGTTGCAGCAGGCCTGCGAGAAAGCGCTGAAAAGCTGGATCCACTCCCGCGGCGGCCTGGCTCCCTTCACCCACGACCTCGTGGCGTTGATGGATTGGCTGGAGGAATCGGGAACAGCGATGAGCCCGTTTGAGCGGATCGCTGATCTCACCTTCTTTGCGGTTCAGACCCGCTACGACGACAGCCTGGAGATCACGGCTCCCGATTGGCCGCTCCTGCTGGGCGTCACCGCGGCGCTGCTCAAGGAGGTTCAGCGTCAACTGACATGACGACCAACCCTTCCCAGTACGCCTTCATCGCCAGCCAATGGCCCGAGCTGCACGGCGAGGCCGTGCGCGTCGAGGAGTGTGCCCTCAGCGATCCCCGCACCGCCTGCTTCTACGCCCGCCGCACGATCGAGCTGCTGGTGGAGTGGGTGTATGAAAACGACAGCCAGTTGCAGCAGCCCTTCGGCTACGGCAGCCTCGCCGATCTGATTTTTGCCGCCGGCTTCCGCGATCTGGCCCAGGGGCAGATGCATCGTTTCCGGCTGCTCAAGGATCTCGGCAACAAGGCTGTACACCGCAGCGATCCGATCCGCACCGGTGATGCCGTACTCGCCGCCACCGAACTGTTTCAGGTGCTGCGCTGGCTGGCCCTCACCTACGGGCTGGATACCGCCGCTGTCCAGGGCCTGCACTTCGATAAGCAGCGGCTGCCTTCGCGGGATGCCGCCTCCATCCAGCAGGCCCAGACCCGGGAACAGCTGGAAGCGCTCGCTGAGCAACTGACCGAGCGGGACCACCAACTGCGGGATCAACGGCTGGCGGCACTGGCCTCCCAGGAGGAAGTGGACCGCCTGCGCGCCGAAGTCACCGCCTTGCGCAAGGCCAACCAGGCGGCCGCCCAGCCAGAGCAGGAGATCAGCGAGTTCGAGACGCGCCGCGGCTACATCGACCTGTATCTGGAGGAAGCGGGCTGGGAGCACGGCCACAACTGCACCCATGAGCACGAGGTGCAGGGCATGCCCAATCAGGCCGATCAGGGTTTTGTCGATTACGTGCTCTGGGGCGATGACGGCAAACCCCTGGCGTTGGTGGAAGCCAAGCGCAGCAGCAAAGATCCGATGCTTGGCCAGCAGCAGGCCAGGCTCTATGCGGACGCTCTGGAGCAGCGCTACGGCCAAAGGCCCCTGATCTTTCTCTCCAACGGCTACAGCCATCGCCTCTGGGATGACCAGCGCTATCCACCCCGAGTAGTGCAGGGCTTCTACAAGAAAGCCGAGCTTGAAGCCCTGATCCGCCGCCGCGACATTCGCCAACCCCTGGCGGAGGCCCCGATCGCATCGGCGATTGTCAATCGCTACTACCAGCAGCATGCCATCCGGGCCATCAGCGAATCCTTCGAGTCCGGACGCCGCAAAGTGCTGCTGGTGCAGGCCACCGGTACGGGCAAGACCCGCACCGCCATTGCCCTTACTGACCTTCTGAGCCGCTGTAACTGGATCAAGCGGGTGCTGTTCCTGGCTGACCGCACGGCCCTGGTGCTCCAGGCCGAGCGCGCCTTCCGTCGCTTTCTGCCGGATTGTGCCCCGGTGAACCTCGTGATCAACCGCGGTGGCGAAGGGCGTGTGTTTCTATCCACCTATCCGACGATGATGAACCTCATCGATGCGGAAGACGGTCACGGCGTCAAGCGCTTCGGGGTGGGCCACTTCGACCTGGTGATCATTGATGAGGCCCACCGCAGCGTCTACCAGAAGTACGGCGCGATTTTCTCCTATTTCGATTCCCTGCTCAGCGGCCTCACCGCCACACCCCGCGATGAGATTGATCGCAACACCTACGAACTCTTCGATCTTGATGTGGGCCTGCCCACTGATGAATACGGCCTTGATCAGGCCATAGCCGATGGCTTCCTCGTCCCCTATCGGGCCATTTCGGTCGCCCTGAAGTTCCCCCGAGAGGGCATCCGCTACACCGACCTCAGCGACGAGGAGAAAGCCCGTTGGGACCTGCTCGATTGGGAAGAGGGCGTGCTGAACAACGGCTTTGTCGATTCAGGGGCGATCAACAGCTGGCTGTTCAATACCGACACCATCGACAAGGCCCTGGAAGTCTTGATGACCAAGGGCTGCCGTGATGCCACAGGCGATCAGCTGGGCAAAACGATTCTCTTCGCCCGCAATCACAAGCACGCCCAGTTCATCCAGGACCGCTTTGATCACCACTATCCCCACCTCGCCGGTAAGGCGGCGCGGGTGATCGACAACCAGAGCCCCTACGCCCAGAGCCTGATTGATGAGTTCTCCAGCCCCAACAGTGAACTGGTGATCGCCATCTCAGTGGACATGCTCGACACCGGCATCGACATCCCCGAGATCGTCAACCTGATGATTCTCAAGCCGGTGCGCTCGAAAACGAAGTTCTGGCAGATGGTCGGCCGTGGCACCCGCCTCTGCCCCAATCTGTTCGGTCCTGGCCACGATAAAGAATGCTTCTGGATCTTCGATTGCTGCCAGAACCTCGAATACTTCCTCGGTGGTGGTAGTGCAGAAGGCACCTCGAACCCCGAATCCCTGAGCACCAAGCTCTTCAAGGCGCGCCTGGCACTGATCGACACGATCGATCAGCAGGCTGGCCAGCAGGTCAAGGAGGCCAGTCACACTTCGGTGGCCGAGAACCTCAGTCACCGGCAGAGCTTTGCAGACAGCCTGCGGGGCCATGTCGCCGCCTGCCCGGCCGACAACTTCCTGGTGCGACCCCATCTGGAGCTTGTTGAGCGTTTCCGCAAACCCGAGGCCTGGACAACCCTCACGGCCGATGAACATGCCCTGCTGGCCTCCACCCTGGCCCCCTTGCCCTCGGCCCAGGCGGAACAGGAAGGGGACACCGATGCAGTGGCCCGTCGCTTTGACCTGCTGCTCTACAACCTGCAACTGTCCTTGCTGCGCGGCGAATCCCGCTTTCTGCGGCTCCAGAAGCAGCTGCGCCAGCTCGCGAACCTGTTGGAACAAAAGCACTCCATCCCGATGGTGGCCGCCGAACTGGAACTCATCCAGGATCTGTTGCGCGATGAATGGTGGCAGGACGTGACCCTGCCGATGCTCGAGGAGGTGCGCCGTCGCCTGCGGGGCTTGGTGGGACTGATCGAAACCGAGTCTCAGGATCCCCTCTACACCGACTTCAGCGATGAGATCGTCGCCATCAAGGAGGTGGATGGTGCTGCCCTGCTCACCCGCGATGAATTCCGCCAGTTCCGCCTACGGGCCCAGAACTTCCTCAAGCAACATGAGGACCACCTCGCCATGCAGCGGCTGCGGCGCAACCAGCCCCTGACCCCAACCGACCTTCAGGAGCTGCAGCAGTTTCTGATCAGCCATGGCATCGGTAATCAGCCCCTGATCGAACGAGCCAGTGAGGAGGCGAACGGCTTCGGCTTGTTCATCCGCTCCCTGGTGGGACTCGATCGCAATGCTGCCAAGGAACTGTTTGCCGAGTATCTCGCCGAAGGCACCCACACCGCCACCCAGATCCGCTTCATCAACACCATCCTCGATGAACTCACCAGCCGTGGTGTGATGGATCCAGCCCGTCTCTACGACCCGCCCTTCAGTGATCTGGCGCCTACGGGCCCGGAGGGGCTGTTCTCAGAGGCGGAAGTCGACAACATCTGCCACCTGCTCGACATGATCAAGACAAGAGCCATGCCCGCGCAAGCCGCCTGAACGGCTCGCACGTGTACTACGGCAGCTCTAGAAGGCGACCTCGTGGTGGAGACTTATCGGCTCAAGACCCCTGGATCGTTTCAGGCCGCATCCCGGATGCAGAAAGGGGGATTCACGAGTAGGGGGTCCATGAGTCGCTCTATGCCTGCCAAGAGCAGCCCGGAGGTTCCAGCAGCTGGATCGACCTGCTTGGCGATGGCCTCCAGGATTTCGCCTGGTGGGAAGAAGAGGTGATCAGGCTCAGCCACTGGCGCCACTAATGCTAAGAGCTCAGCTTAGGCCGTGCCCCAAGCCGCAAGAGGAAGCACTCAAAACCATGCACGGAGTTTGAGGGATTGAGTACTGATCTTGCCAGGATTAAACCCAACTAGAGACTAAGTCATCACCCTTTATGATCTGGCAAGGGTATTGCCATTGTTCATCTTCTGCATTCACTGGATCTGGCGCATCACCCTGACTTCATCCATTAATAATCGGATACCCAAGGCCTTCTCTTCATGCTCGGTCGCGGGCAAGGGCTCATCCTGCAGGGGGCTGCTATCTGTTCGGCTATGG
>CALPNT020000184.1 GCA_943325005.2 Bifidobacterium breve
AGTGGGCCAGGGCCCATAGGGCCAAGGCCCAGTGGGCTCGGTCAACTCACGGCAGGGTTCTGTATGGCTGGGCGAGGGACTTGTCGCTGCGATAGTTCCTGCGACGAACGCCTCCCGCTGCGTTGAATGCCGTTGCCGCTGGGCCTGCTTCTGGGGGCTTCTCGCCGGATGCCGATGCCTCAACGGTGGCGTCATAGAGCGCCAGGGCCTGCACCATCGGCAGCAAGCGATCGATCACCCGTTCGCTCTTGGCCAGATCGGCAAGCACCGCCATGCCCATCGGCACCTGGATGCCGGGTGGGAGCTCCGGCAGCACCCTTTGCACCGAGGCTGTGGGCAGCCAGGTGGTGGTGAGGGTGGTGCAGCGCGCTTCTGGGCCAGCGGTGACGAGATCGCCTGGGTCTACCAGCACCGCCACGTTGTGCCCCATGGCAAAACAGAGATCACGCCGGTATAGCAGGGCCGCCAGCCGCTCATCGCCATCCTTGCTGGCCTGCTGCAGGGCATCCCGGCGTGGCGGGAAGCCCTGGGCGCAGTGGAGCCGCAGCTGCACCTGAAAAGCCGACACCGGATCGCGGTAGCGGATTTGCTTGCCGCCGCTCTGGGCGCGCTTGTTGAGCAGGAACACCGACACCGAAAACTGGTCGGCGGGATAGCCCAGCTTCTTGGGGGCGCGGCGGGCGATCCAGCGCAGGCAGAGCCCCTCCGGATTGGACTCCAGGGGGATGTCGTTGCTGGGGCCCAGCTTGTCGATGCTGAGGCTGCACACCTCTCGCCTGGGTGTGCGGCTCCAGCCTTTGTCGTCTGAGCCCTGCTCGGGCGGTTCGTAGTCACCCCAGGTGACTACGGCCTCAATCTGGGAGCCCTGCTCCACGATCAGGCTCAGCCCGGCGGAGGAGGGGAACCAGTTGCGCTTGCTGCTGCTCTCTTCCTGGCTACCGGTGGCGTCATCGTCGCCCTCGCGTTCCTCTTGGCGGATGGCGGCCTCGTTGCTGGGCTCCTCGCCGGCCTGATCGGCATAACTGGGGGCGTCACCCTCAGGAGGACGGCCTGCCTCGTCCTGGAAGGTGTTGGGCACCAGAAAGCCCGTGGTGTACCAGATGGAAGGGGGCTGGGGCAGCCTCTCGTGACGGCGGGCCACGTCGTCCCAGCCGGGGCCGATCAGGTCGAGCGCCAGGGCCTCGACGAGCTGCTGGCGAATCTGGGCGGAGGTGGCCATAGGGGCATTGTGGTTCGGCTGCGCCAGGCAGGCAGGGGGACAGCGTTTATTGGCCTTTATGGCTGGGCCATAATTATCTTGCAGCGAAAGAATGTCCTAATCCGTGCCCGAGGTCTTCCGCCGTCCCCGTCTTGCCGCCGACCTGGCCGGCCGTCTATTGCGACCAGGCGTTCTGGACGAGGGTTGGCGCTCCGGTCTGTTCCTCTCTGGGCTGCGGCGCACGGGCAAGACCACGTTCCTGCGCACCGATCTGGTGCCCGAGCTGGAGGCCCAGGGCGCGTTGGTGATCTATGTGGATCTCTGGAGTGACACCAAAGCCAGCCCCGCGGCACTGGTGCAGGCGGCGGTGCGCCAGACCCTGAGCCAGCTGGTCACGCCCTCCTCACCGCTGCTCTCCCGGTTGCGCCGGATCAAGGGTCTGGATCTGGGCGGGATGGGCTTTCGCTTCGGGTTCCAGCTGGACCAGCTTGGTGAAGCCGGTGGCGTCACGCTCGCCCAGGCGTTCACGGAAGTCGTGGATCAGAGCGGCGGCGATGTGGTGCTGATCATCGATGAGGTGCAGCAGGCAATCACCACCGAGGAGGGAAACCAGATGCTGCTGGCCCTCAAGGCCACAAGGGATGCGATCAATCCCAGACCAGAAACCCCTGGCCATTTCCTGTTTCTTGGCACCGGCTCCCATCGCGCTTTGGTGAGTGAACTCACGGCCCGGCGCAATCAGGCCTTTGCCGGCGCCACCTCGTTGCCCTATCCCGTGCTGGATCAGGCGTACGTGCGGCATGTGCTGGAGCGGCTTCGCGCCGAAGGGATGGAGCTGTTGCCATCGGAAGAATCCGCCTGGAACAGCTTTCAGACCCTGGGACATCGCCCAGAGGAGTTCCTGAGGGCGCTTGGCCAGCTACGCCTCAGTACGACCTCCGGGTTAGCGCCGGATCAGCTGCTGCCGGTGATTGCCGCCACGCTGCGGGGCTCGGCCGCAGATCTGGAGCTGCTCAAGGTGGATCAGATCGGCGGGTTGGCTACGGCGATCTTTGATCGAGTGGCACGTAGCGAGGGCCCGGCGCGCGGGATCTTTTCAGCGGAAGCGGCTTTGTCCTACGGCGAAGCGATCGGGCGAGAGGTGCGGGTGGAGGAGATCCAGCCGGTGGTGAATGAACTGCTCGCCGCCAATGTGCTGATGCGCCTGGGTCATGGCCTGTATGGCGTGACGGATCCGTTTGTGCAGGAGATCTGGCAGGAGCGTCAGCGCTGACGACTGGGCTGAGACGACTGGGCTGAGACGACTGGGTTGACCCGTTGGTCGCTCAGCCGATGACGATCTCCATGTCCGACAGTCTTCAGTGACGGCGTCTTTCCGCTGGACGGAACGTGGCTCAGCCCTGCTCGGCGAGACCCAGCCAGGTAGCTTCCACCTCCTCCTGGGGCACTCCCAGGTGGCGGAGCACCAGCAACAGGAGCCGCTCGGTGCGGCTCGCTTCGACGGGTGTACCCATGCCTGTGGCCTCAGCCTCAGGTGCCCCCTCCGCCGACTCCTGGCGCTGTATTGGCGTGGCCTCAAGCTCGGCCGCCAGCTGCAGCTTCACGAAGGCCAGCAGGTCATCGCGGCGCAGGTGCGACCAACCACGAAACTGTTTCTGACGGCAGAGGCTTTTCAGCTCAGAGACAGTCATCGCCTCTAGGTCGAGACCAGAAGGCAGCAGGAAAGCGGCTGTTTCCGCCATCAGCATCTGTTGGCGATCGTCCAGGCGATGGGCCTGGCGCTGTAGATAGTCGTCCAGACCCCGGGTGTGATTGGCGAGGATCGATCCCAGGGCCTGTAGATCGGCACCGAGACCGTCGCTGATCGGCGTGCCGCGACGGGGACGCGGTGGTTGTTCAGGATTCATCGGCTTCCTCGACCTGGCGCTCTTCGGCCGCCCCAGCTCCTTCCTCCCCCTCGAAGAACTCCACCGCATCGGCCCGCTCCAGCAACCGCTCCACAGCCCGGCGCAGGTCCTCGCTCGATTGGCGGGTGGCTCCGCCATTGGCCCGGTCCTGCTGATCCACCGCCTCTTTGATGTCGGCCAGGTTCTCCAAGGCCTGCTCGATCTGTTGCACCTGCAGTAACCGACCTTTCAGCTTCGGCAGCACGGCCGAGATTTGATTGGCCTCTTCCTCCACCCGCTGGCGATAGCTCAGGAGTCCATCGCGTTCCTGCTCCAGCAGGGTCATCTCCGCCTCCAGCTGGGCGATCTTCTTTTTCGCCTTGGTGACCAGACCCTGCTGAGCACCAGCACGACGGTTGGCCGTGATCAAGGCTTCCCGCATCTCCCGGTAGAAGTTGCGCAGGTCGGCGAAGTGGATCAGCTTGTGAACGAGAGGAAACCTCTGGGCGGCGGTCTTTGTGATCTCGGCGGATGGCTTGCTGGAACCGGATTTGGGCATGGACTGGCAGGGATTGTGATTGTTTGCAGCGTGGGCTCAGAAGGCAAGGCCAATCTGCTCGACATCGGTCGGCTGGCTGGCCTTGGGGGGCCTTCCCCGGCGTTTCCCACCGGCAGTTGGGGTCGCTGAAGCTCGGTTGGCCTTGCTGTGCAGCCCCATCGCCTGCTCTTCGGCATACCGCTCGGTATTGAGGGCCAACAGTCTGGCCAGCACGTCGTCGCGGATGGCATCGGGCCAGCGGTGGCGCCAGGGGAGTTTCTTGCTGGGTTTGACGGCGCCGTAGCGGCGGAGCTGGGCCTGGAAGTTGCAGGCTTCTGAGTCGGTGGGGAAGAAGAGATCACCGCTGGCGATGCGCTCCTGCAGATCGGGGGGCAGCAGGGCATCGTCCTCCAGATCGAGGTAGTCGAGGCTGAAGCCGCAAGGGCTGGTGCTGGGGTTGGTGCCTGAACCCGCGGGGAGGGCATCGCTCCAGCCGTAGGCGGCGAGCACCGCCAGATCCATTTCGTCGTGGAGGCGGCGCAGCTTCAGGATGCCCTCGCTGGTTTCGGCGGGATCGTGGAAGCGGTTGTAGGTGCTGGTGAGGCCTTCGTTGGTGCTCACCATCAGCTCGGCGCGGAACTGGTGGTAGCGCTCGCCGATCGACTCCAAGGCTTGGCGGTGGGAAGTCTGCGCAGAATCGGAGGCTGCGGCGTCGAGGAGAGCACTTGGGAAGGGGAAAGTTTCGAAGCAGTCAGCGGCCGTATACCTGAGCCGTTCCTCGAGAGATGAACACTGGAACAGGCTCCGGATGCCATGAGTTGAGGATTGCATGATAGCAATCCAATTCATTGATTCCACAGGATAGACGTACAGGGTGTGACCGAAGACCATGTCAGCCTTCTTGAACGCAAAGCAGATATGACTGCTGACCTGAGAGTTGGTCAATACCTGATTACACCCAGAAATAGACTCATAGAGTGCAGGGCACGTCTCGCCGAACCGCCACCAGTAGCGTGCACGGATCTCTCGATTCTGAGCAAGCCGCCCAGGCTTGACCTTGCGTTCCACAATCGCCATCAACTCAGGCCAATCGCTACTGCACTCCTCCTCGCTGCGATCCCCAAAGTTGATCACATAGCGGTGATGAACATGGGTGGGGCTGCTGTTTACCTCTTCCCCGCCGATGTAAGGGGAGATGACACCTTCATTTCGGGGGTTCTCAGCGATCAGCCGCTCCATCGTGGCGATCGGCGATGGGACGCCTGGAGTGTCGTCGTCGGCCGAGCCAGAGTCATCGAAGGTAAAACCTTGGCCGTAGATCTTGGATCCGAGGAAGCTCTTACCTGCATTGGCAGCAAGCTTCTTGGGATCATCATGGCCGCCCTTGGCAAACAGGAACGCCGTAATCTTTTCCACTGGCCGCCGTTCTAATAGCTTCACACCTTCATAAGCACCCTTGAGTAGGTGCACAATGCTCACTACGACCGCCGCCACCCCCGGCCACTTATAGCGCTTGCGTGCGCTGTAGATCGTGTCACCGTTCAGACATATCCAGCGCAGGCCACTGCTACGCGTATCGCCTTGGGCAATCGTGTTGGTGGCGATCAGCCCCATCGCCCCATCGGGGCGCAGCAGATCAAAGCAGCGGCGGAAGAAGTGGGCCACCAGATC
>CALPNT020000185.1 GCA_943325005.2 Bifidobacterium breve
CCGTGGTGCCGCTGGGATCGGCCAGGGCCATGGCACTGACGAACTGGCCACCGCGATAGAGCGAATCTCCCAGCTCATGCAGCAGGCGGTGGATGCGTTCGTGGTCGGTGGGCCCATAGCGAGCCGAGAAAATGCCGGGCCTGCCGCCGAGGGCATCCACCTCCAGGCCTGAGTCGTCGGCCAGGGCCCATTGCCCGGTGAGCACGGCCACGGTTTCGGCCTTGAGGCGCGCATTGGCGGCATAACTGTCGCCGGTTTCCTCGATCTCGAGGCCGCGGGGCTGGGCGCGGACGTCCAGTTCGACCGTCGCCAGCATCGCGCCAATCTCGGCCACCTTGTGGGGGTTGCCACTGGCGATGACGAGCACGGGCAGGGAGGAGCTGGGCAAGGAGCCAGATGCGCGGCGGACAAGCGGCAGTGATCGAAGGCCTGGCAAGACCTGACGAAGCTACGGACCAGCATTGTGTCGCACCGCACGCTGGTGGTAGCTGCGTCGTGGCAACGGAGCTTTCGTAGCGGTGCCTGTGCAACGGAGCCGTCGCAGCTAGGCAGCAGGGGCGCGGGGGGGAGTGGCACAACACCTGCCGCGACAGCTTGGTTGCGTAGCCCAGGGTTCAGGTGACATCAGGACAGCCAGACTCAGCGTGTAGCTTCTGAGCTGCCCTGGTTGCGGGGGGTGAGCACGCAGCTGACAGCGAAGCTGCGGCTAGCTCAAGCCTGCATCGATCGCCAGGCCAAGTTGTTACAGAGATCAGCGATTACAACGGCGACGTCCAGGTAAGGGAACAGCTGATTTTTGGTGGCAAAGCAATCGCTCATTCGGATTGATCTGCCATCCCCACCGATCAAGGAGTCAGGTCTGTTTCGGCTGCCAGAGCGAGGGGGAGGGCTGTCCAATCCTGGGCGGAGGCTCCAGGCGGCAGCGGCGATCTGTTTTGTAGCGGTGAGGCCGGGTGGGGTGAATCGTTCACCTTCGGAAAGACACCAGGGAACGGGCCTCGCGGCAACGGAGAGCAGCTTGGCTGAGCCCGAACCGCAGCGCCGATCAAGTTTGCGCAGCCCCGGACGCTGGCTGGGGCCAGTCGCCCTTAAGTTGCTGCAAACCTGGCCCCGGAATGGGATGCAGTCGAGCCTGATCCTCCAGAACCTTGTTTCAGCTCCGGTTCTGTTCTTTTTTCTCGGCGTGCTCGCCGTGCTGGTCGGCTCGGATCTCGAGATCCCCTCGCCGCTGCCCAAGCTGTTTTCGCTTTATCTGCTGCTGGCGATCGGCTTCAAGGGGGGCCTGGAGCTGGCCCATAGCGGCCTGGGCAGCCAGGTGCTGCTGACGATCGGTGCCGCTGTGCTGATGTCGCTGCTGGTGCCGATCAGCAGCTTCCTGATCCTGCGGACCCGCATGGATGGCTACAACGCAGCGGCGATTGCTGCCTCCTACGGATCGATCAGTGCCGTGACCTTCATCACGGCTCAGAGCTTTCTGAATGTGCTGCATCTGGATTTCAATGGCTTCATGGTGGCGGCCCTGGCCCTGATGGAGTCGCCGGCGATCGTCGTCGGCGTGCTATTAGCCAAGCTCGCCGGCCAGAGCGGTGATTCGCTCAAGGGCGCCAAGGCCGGCGGCCTGCGCTGGCGGGAGGTGCTGCAGGAAGCCTTCCTGAACGGCTCGGTGTTTCTGCTGATCGGCAGTCTGGTGATCGGCTACCTAGTCACCAGTTTTTCGCCGGCGGGTCTGGAGAAGATGGATCCGTTCACCGAGAAATTGTTCTACGGAGCGCTCTGCTTCTTCCTGCTCGACATGGGCATCGTGGCGGCCCAGCGGTTGCGGGATCTGCGCCGGGCCGGCCCCTTCCTGATCGGCTTTGCCGTGTTGGCGCCACTGCTGCATGCCGCGGTCGGCCTGGGGATTTCCAGGCTGCTGGGCCTCAGCCAGGGGGACAGCCTGCTGTTCATGGTGCTCTGCGCCAGCGCCTCCTACATCGCCGTGCCGGCGGCGATGCGGATGACCGTGCCCCAGGCCAACCCCAGCCTCTACATCTCCTCGGCGCTCGGGGTGACGTTCCCGTTCAATGTTGTGGTGGGCATCCCGCTGTACATGGCCCTGATCCAGCGCTTTGTTCCGCTCAGCTGATCCGGGCTGAGGGCTGTCGGAGGCCATAGCCCGGCTCACACACCATCGGACATCTGTGTCCATCCCCATCCTTGCCGTCCCTGTCTCCATGAAAAGGATCGACCTGTTCCTGAGCGAACGAGAAGTCAATAAGGTCTGCAAGGCGATCAGCAAGGCCGGCGTGCCGGGCTACTCCGTGATCCGCCACGTCACCGGGATGGGGCTGGCGGGAGAGATTTCCGAGGCCATGGACTTCAGCGGCCTGGGGGCGAATGCCCATGTGATCGTGTTTTGCGAACCCAGTTTGGTGCCGGCTGTACGGGCTGGGCTCAGGCCCCTGTTCGATGTGTATGGAGGCGTGGGCTTCGTCTCCGAAGCCGAACCGCTCTGAGCCAGCCCAGGAATCCGTCTGACATCAGAATTTTGCCGTAAGCGCAAAACGCCTGCAGTGGCAGCAATGTGCGCAGTCGCCGACCAAGCATTCCTTACGTTTTGTTTTCAATCGATCAGCTGAGCTTATCGATGAACTTGAAAACCTTGATGGCGCTTGGGGTCGAAATGGCTTGACGAGGGGTCAGGCGGCCAATCAGGGTTGCGAGCGAACATTCCACCCCCCTCCTCCAGGAGCAGGTAATGGCAAACGAAACCATGGGCATCGCCCTCGGCATGATTGAGACCCGCGGCCTCGTCCCCGCGATCGAAGCCGCCGATGCCATGACGAAGGCAGCTGAAGTGCGCCTGATCGGTCGTGAGTTCGTCGGTGGCGGTTACGTGACCGTCCTCGTGCGCGGCGAAACCGGTGCCGTCAACGCCGCCGTCCGCGCCGGTGCCGATGCCTGTGAGCGCGTTGGTGACGGCCTGGTCGCTGCTCACATCATTGCCCGCCCTCACCGCGAAGTCGAGCCCGCTCTGACCAGCAGCTTCGGCCTCGGGTCGAAGGACTGAGCGGTTCGCGCCCGACGCGCCCAACCCTCTGACTTCCCCACCGACCCAATCACCGATTCCCCATGAGCAAGAAGTACGACGCCGGGGTCAAGGAGTACCGCGACACTTATTGGACTCCTGATTACGTCCCCCTCGACACCGACCTGCTGGCGTGCTTCAAGTGCACCGGCCAGGAAGGCGTTCCCAAGGAAGAAGTTGCCGCTGCTGTGGCTGCTGAATCCTCAACCGGCACCTGGTCCACCGTCTGGTCTGAGCTTCTCACCGATCTCGACTTCTACAAAGGCCGTTGCTACCGCATCGAGGACGTGCCTGGTGACAAGGAGGCCTTCTATGCCTTCATCGCCTACCCCCTCGACCTGTTCGAAGAAGGCTCGATCACCAACGTGCTGACCTCCCTGGTTGGCAACGTGTTCGGCTTCAAGGCCCTGCGCCATCTGCGCCTGGAAGACATCCGCTTCCCGATGGCCTTCATCAAGACCTGCCCCGGCCCGCCGAACGGCATCTGCGTCGAGCGCGACCGGATGAACAAGTACGGCCGTCCGCTGCTGGGTTGCACGATCAAGCCGAAGCTCGGCCTGAGCGGCAAGAACTACGGCCGGGTGGTCTATGAGTGCCTGCGCGGTGGTCTGGACTTCACCAAGGACGACGAGAACATCAACTCCCAGCCGTTCCAGCGCTGGCAGAACCGTTTCGAGTTCGTTGCCGAAGCCGTGGCACTCGCCCAGGAAGAAACCGGCGAGAAGAAGGGGCACTACCTCAACTGCACCGCCAACACTCCTGAAGAGATGTATGAGCGGGCTGAGTTCGCCAAGGAACTCAAGCAGCCGATCATCATGCACGACTACATCACCGGTGGCTTCACCGCCAACACCGGTCTGTCGAAGTGGTGCCGCAAGAACGGCATGCTGCTCCACATTCACCGCGCCATGCACGCGGTGATTGACCGCCATCCCAAGCACGGCATCCACTTCCGGGTGCTGGCCAAGTGCCTGCGCCTCTCCGGTGGTGACCAGCTGCACACCGGCACCGTGGTCGGCAAGCTTGAAGGTGATCGTCAGACCACCCTGGGCTATATCGACCAACTGCGCGAATCCTTCGTTCCTGAAGATCGCAGCCGCGGTAACTTCTTCGATCAGGATTGGGGCTCCATGCCCGGCGTGTTCGCCGTCGCCTCCGGCGGTATCCACGTGTGGCACATGCCCGCCCTGGTTGCCATTTTCGGCGACGACTCCGTGCTTCAGTTCGGTGGTGGTACCCACGGTCACCCCTGGGGTTCGGCAGCCGGTGCTGCCGCCAACCGCGTCGCCCTCGAAGCTTGCGTCAAGGCACGCAATGCCGGTCGCGAGATCGAGAAGGAAGGCCGCGACATCCTCCTCGAAGCTGCGAAGCACAGCCCCGAGCTGGCCATCGCTCTCGAAACCTGGAAGGAAATCAAATTCGAGTTCGACACCGTCGACAAACTCGACGTCCAGTGATCGTCGGCTCCTGATCGGCTGGGAACGGCTCCTTGCTTCAGAAGGCCAGGCTCCGTTCCCCCGATCCCAGGCTTTGACAACCCAGCACCACCCCCTCCACCACAAGGATCCCCATGCCCTTCAAGAGCACCGTGGGTGACTATCAAACAGTCGCCACCCTGGAGACGTTCGGCTTCCTGCCGCCGTTCACCCAGGACGAGATCTACGATCAAATCGCCTACATCATTGCCCAGGGCTGGAGCCCCCTGGTCGAGCATGTTCACCCCAGCCGCTCCATGTCGACCTACTGGTCGTACTGGAAGCTGCCGTTCTTCGGTGAGAAGGATCTGGGTGTGATCGTGAGCGAGCTCGAGGGCTGCCACCGCGCCTACCCCGACCATCACGTGCGTCTGGTCGGCTATGACGCTTATACCCAGAGCCAGGGCTCCTGTTTCGTTGTGTTCGAAGGTCGCTGATTTCAGCCACCTGACCATCAGAAGAACCCGCTTCATCCCGGGTTCTTCTACCTTCTTCCCCATGGCAGTAGACCCCTGTGTCTAGTGCCATGGCGCAAGGGTTGTGTTGATCGACCCGGCCTGAGAGCCGAGGTTGATTCAGCGCATTCACCCCTGCATTCGTCACTTTCATTCATCGGACGGATATGGCCAGCCCCTCGAGTCGTGAAGCAGCTCTGGAGCGCCGCAAGGCCCTCACCAGTGGCGGCAAGAAATCAGCTGGC
>CALPNT020000186.1 GCA_943325005.2 Bifidobacterium breve
GATCCCAGCGGCACCACGGTGCTCGAGTCCCAAGGCCTCTGCCGCGGCCTGCTCCTGCGCGAACCCCGCGGCCATGGCCCCGGCTACGACCCGATCTTTTACCTGAAGGAAGCCGGCGCCAGCTACGCCGAGATGGGGGACTACCAGCGCAGTCGGTTGGGCAGTCGCGGCAAGGCCGCCGCGGCGCTGGCCCCAGGACTACGTCGCTGGCTCGGCCTGAATTGAGGCCCAAGAGCGGAGCTGTTCAGCCGTTGATGTGGGCCACGGCCCGCATGGCCGCCGAGGCTGCCTCCTCCACATCCCCCTCCTTACCAGCCAGGGTGAGGCGGCCGAAGGCGCCCACGGCCTTCACGTCCACCACGGTGATGTTGGAGGACTTCTCCGCCTCATTGGCGGCCATCAGCACATAGCCGGCCGGCTCGGTTTCGAGGATGAACATGCTCATGCCCGCCTGGATCATCGAACCGCGGCGGTTGAGGCGATTGATCAGCACGGCGTGATCGGGGGTGATGGCGCGGATGATTTCCGTCCAGGTCACCTCGCAGCGGCTGCGGCGATCGATGCTGCTGCCGATCGCCTCCAGCACCACTTCACCGGAGTGGAGCACATTGCTCTGGTCCCGGTGATACATGGCGATCGAGCCGAAGGCTCGCTCCACCACCATCTGGCCGAGGCGCACGGTGCTGGCCTTGAGCGCGATGTCCGTGACCCGGTGCACAGCCATGCCCGGCGACACCTCAAGCCAGAGGCAGGCATCGCCGGGGATCGGCAGGAAGCCCTGGGACACCGTGCCCATGTAGGCCGCCAGCTGGGGCTGGAGCGAATCGAGGAACACATAGGTGCGCAGCTCGATCGACTGCACATGGCTCGACTGGCGGGCGATGCGCCGTCCTTCGCTGTCGGTGGTGATCACACAGCTGGCGCCGTCGCGATCGCCGATTCCGGCGCTGCCGGTGATCTCCATACCGCCGACCCGCGGTGATCCACGGCGCCGGCTGATCGCACGGTCGTCGCTGGAGAGGGAGCGGGAAAACCTGGAATCCATCACGGCGCCGTCGCGCCACCTCGCAGAGTGGGCACAACGCCCGAGCCCAGAACAGGGCCGACGGCGCCATGAAGTTGGGCGGATCTTAGCTGGGAGACGATCCCGAACCCCTGACAAGACCGTTGCTGGCCTGGCCCTGGACCCCGGTCCGACCAGCAGCTTTCGCCGGTCAGCGCCTCAAGCTCGCCAACGACAAGGTGCTGTCCCCTCAGAAGGTGCTGTTCCCCCAGGAACTGACCTCGCCATCAGCCCACACCCGAAGGCATCCGCTCCCGCTCGACCGGTCGGCCTGAGCACAGGCCTGGATCGTCCAACCTTGATGCACCGCCAGCCGATCGGGTCAATCGCCCCGAGGAGGATCAGCCTGAAGGCCTCTTCGCTGATCTCCCCGGCTGGCAGCGTCGCTCTTGGCACCGAGCTGATGAGGCCGCCAGGGCCCTTGCGGCGCCTGGCGCAGCCGGTACCGTCCGGCCAACTTCACCGCGATCGCCCGCCATGGCCAGCCGACGTTCTGCCACTCCCTCCCGGCCGGCCGACCCCCTAGAGGCCAACCCCACAGCAGCCAACCGGATGGGGGCAACAGCCACCGAGGCGATTCCCGCCGCTGACAGCCGCGCCGTGCTGCCCGAGTGGATGGCCCAGGCGGCGGCAGAGGGGATCAAGCCGGACCAGGCGCTGGCCTTCATCGGTCTGGGGCTGATGCACAGGCTGGCCGCCTCCGGCCAGAAGCGGCCCTGGACCTGGAACGAGGCCGAGGACGGTGGTCAGGCCGATCTGGCGGCGCTGCGACAGCGGCTCGAACTCACCCAGCTGGCCCTGCAGACCGGCGCGCCCCTGAGCACGGCCGAGGTGGGCCAGTTGCTCGGTACCCGACCTGGTGCCGCCGTGCTCGAGCGCGGCGGCCTGGTGGCCCGCCGTGTCAGCCGCAATGTCTGGAAGCTCAGCCGCGCTGCGGAATCCGCTGAGCGCCCCGCCGCCGGCTTCAGCGAAGGCTTCCGTCGCCGCCTCTGAGCCGGCCCCAGCGGTCCCGGCCTGTGCCGAAATGGTGACCACAAGCCGGCAATCCCCAACAGATGTAACGCAGTCCTTCAGCTCCAGCTCCAGCCTCGCTAGTCCTTAGGCGAACTGTTCGGGAGTGCCCCTTCCATGGGCGTGTCCGTCGCTGATGCGGCTTCGGCTTCCCCTGCGCTGCTCAAGCAGAGTGGCCAGCGTGAAGTCTTCTGTGGCCTGACCTCAATTGTCTGGCTGCATCGGCGCATGCCCGATGCCTTCTTCCTGGTGGTGGGTTCGCGCACCTGCGCCCACCTAGTGCAATCGGCGGCCGGGGTGATGATTTTCGCCGAACCCCGTTTCGGTACGGCGATTCTGGGCGAACGGGATCTGGCGGGTCTGGCCGATGCCAATGAAGAGCTCGATCGCCTGGTGCGCGATCTGCTCGAACGGCGCCCCGAGATCCGCACCCTGTTTCTGGTGGGCTCCTGCCCCAGTGAGGTGATCAAGCTCGATCTCTCGCGGGCGGCCGAACGGCTCACCAGCCAGTTCAACGGCCGAGTGCGGGTGCTGAACTACTCCGGCAGTGGCATCGAAACCACCTTCACTCAAGGGGAGGACAACGCTCTGCTGTCCTTGCTGCCGCTGATGCCCAGCAGCGACGAGAGCCAATTGCTGATCGTCGGCACCCTGGCCGATGCGGTGGAGGATCGCTTCGTCGCCCTGTTCGCCAAGATGGGCATCGAGGCGGTGCGCAGCCTGCCGCCACGGCGTTCCACCGAACTGCCGCCCGTGGGCAAGGGCACCAAGGTGTTGCTAGCCCAGCCCTTTCTCAGTGGCACCTCGCGGGCGTTGGTCTCGCGCGGCGCCGAACTGATCAACGCTCCCTATCCCTTCGGTGTCGAGGGCAGCCGCGACTGGATGGCAGCGGCGGCAGCGGCCTTCGGTATCGATCCGGCTCGGGTGGCCCAGGTGCTCGATCCGCTGGTGGAGCGGGGCCGCCGGGCCTTGGCGCCCCATCGCCAGGTGCTCGAGGGCAAACGGCTGTTCCTGATGCCCGATTCCCAGATGGAGATCCCCCTGGCCCGCTTCCTCTCCCGCGAGTGCGGCATGGAGCTGGTGGAGGTGGGTACTCCCTACCTCGATCGGCAGCTGATGGCCCAGGAGCTGGCCCTGCTGCCCAGCGGCACCCAGGTGAGCGAGGGACAGGACGTCGAGCGCCAGCTGGAACGGGTGCGGGCGGCTCGCCCCGATCTGGTGGTCTGCGGCCTGGGGCTGGCCAATCCGCTCGAAGCCGAAGGCATCGCCACCAAATGGTCGATTGAGCTGGTGTTCAGCCCCATCCACGGTTGCGACCAGGCCGGAGATCTGGCCGAACTGTTCGCCCGTCCCCTGCGCCGTCGCCAACTGCTGGCCTTCTCCTGAAACGGCCGGCTGCCGCGCCGAGCCTTTCCAGCTTTTCCCCCCTCTGCTGTTTCCACGCTCCACCCCATGGAACTCACCCTCTGGACCTACGAAGGCCCGCCCCACGTGGGTGCGATGCGCATCGCCGCCTCGATGGAGGGGGTGCACTACGTGCTCCACGCCCCTCAGGGCGACACCTACGCCGACCTGCTGTTCACGATGATCGAGCGGCGTGATCGCCGGCCGCCGGTCACTTACACCACCTTCCAGGCCCGCGATCTCGGCGGTGACACCGCCGAACTGGTCCAGCGCACGATCGCCGACGCCGTGCAGCGCTTCCAGCCCGAGGCGCTGCTGGTGGGTGAGAGCTGCACCGCCGAACTGATCCAGGACCAACCCGGCGCTCTGGCCGCGGGCATGGATCTGGGCGGCATCCCGATGGTGAGCCTGGATCTGCCGGCTTACTCGAAAAAAGAGAACTGGGGGGCAGCCGAAACCTTCTACCAACTGGTGCGCACGCTGCTGAAGGCGCAGGTGCCGCCACCGGGTACGCCGAAACCATCACCCCAGCGCTGGCAGCAGGAAGGCCGGCGACCACGGGTGAATCTGCTGGGTCCCACCTTGCTGGGTTTCCGCTGTCGCGACGATGTCAAAGAAATCACGGGCCTGCTGCAGGAGCACGGCATCGATGTGGCCGTGGTGGCGCCCCTGGGCGCCCGCCCCGCCGATCTGGTGCGGCTCCCCGAGGCCGATGCCAACGTCTGCCTTTATCCGGAGGTGGCCGATTCGGTCTGCTCCTGGTTGGAGCGCAGCTTCGGGCTGCCGGTGGTGCGCACCGTGCCGATCGGCATCAGCGCCACCGAGGCCTTCCTGAAGGAGATCACCACGCTGCTGGGACTTGACAGCAGCGCTGCTGCCGGAAGCGCTGCAGCAAGCCACGGCGGGGTCGCTCCGGGCCTGCCAGCAGCAACGGCCGTTTCGGCCTCCAGGCTTCCCTGGTACTCGCGCTCGGTGGACTCCACCTACCTCACCGGCAAGCGGGTGTTCATCTTCGGCGATGCCACCCATGCGGTGGCCGCCGCCCGCATCGCCAGCAAGGAGCTGGGCTTTGAGGTCGTGGGCCTGGGCAGCTACAGCCGCGAGCAGGCGCGGGAGGTGCGGGCTGCGGCCAAGGAGCTGGGGCTTGAAGCCCTGATCACCGACGACTACCTGGCGGTGGAGAAGGCGATGACCGAGGCGGCACCCGAGCTGGTGCTGGGCACCCAGATGGAGCGCCACAGTGCCAAGCGCCTCGGCGTGCCCTGCGCCGTGATCAGCACACCCCTGCATGTTCAGGATGTGCCGGCCCGCTATGCGCCGCAGATGGGCTGGGAGGGGGCCAATGTGATCTTCGACAGCTGGGTGCACCCGCTGATGATGGGCCTGGAGGAACATCTGATCGGTATGTTCCGCCATGACTTCGAGTTCGTGGATGGCCATCGCAGCCATCTCGGCGATGGCGCCCCGTCGATGACCCCGGCGGCCGATCCGATCCATCAGGGCCTGAGCCCTGAGGTTGCTGGCACGGCCGTTGATGCTGCAGCGGCAACGGCTTCAGCCTCCGTAGGCGCCGCCACGGCCACCGCCACCCTGGAGGCACCAGCCAGCGGCGCGATCGAGATCCGCTGGAGCCCGGACGGAGAGACCGAATTGCACAAGATTCCCTTCTTTGTGCGCAGCAAGGTGCGGCGCAACACCGAGAGCTTTGCCCGCGAACGGGGCATCGCCCTGATTGATGC
>CALPNT020000187.1 GCA_943325005.2 Bifidobacterium breve
AGCAACCCCGGCGGCGGCGTCAGCGGCGCGCTGGTGGTGGGATCCACCGGCGCAATGAAGCCGAAGCCCGAACCCAGCGGCAGATCGGTGCTGGCGCGGCCATAGAGGATGCCGGTGGTGCTGCCGGCGCCTTGGTTGCCGTCGGCGCTGGTACTCAGGTTCTGATCGAGGAACAGGGCGATGTCGGCCATGCCGTCGCCATTGATGTCGCCCGCCGGCAGCACCTGGGTGCCGTTGGCCACCGTGAAGGTGTAGTAGCTGTAGGGCGCATCGGCGAGGATTTCCTGGGTGTTGGCACCCAGTTCGATGCGCACGGTGGTGAGAATCGAGCCGGGATTGATGGAGATAAAATCGCCGTAGCCATCGCCGTTAAAATCACCAATCGAGCGCAGGGATCCTTGGGTGGTGGTGGCCAGACCATCGATCAGGAAACCGGTGTCGCTGGCGAGCTTGCTGAGCTGCAGGTCACTGATTGAGGCCAGATAAGGATGGCCCCAAGTGAGATCGCCCTTGGCGTTCGGCCCGGAGCCGAGCGCGATGTCATTGAGGCCATCAGCGTTGTAATCGCCGGGTCCGTAGGTGCCCTGGCCGGTGAGGCCGCCGGCGCTGCCGAGTTCCGAGAGGATGGCCAGGCTGGAGTTGCTGCCGTTGGCATATTGAATGCTGCCAATGGAACCAGGTGCTAGGGCAATCAGCCCTTGATCGGCATTAGAGGTGCTGAGCTGATCACCACCGAAGAGCAGATAGCCATTGCCGGCGCTGCTGGCGGCGTTGTAGGCCTGAATCAGCAGATCATCGAGGCCATCGCTGTTGACATCGCCCAGATTGACCAGGCCGCTGCCGAGATAATCCGTGGCTTCGGCGGCGGTGACGACGTTGGTGGCGGCCATAACGGCCATATATTGATTGAGGCCCAGCGAGTTGTCGCTGTAGCTGGCACTCGGATCGAGCATGTACACAATGCCGCCACCACCACTCTGGCTGGCACCGACGATCAGCTGATCGCTGTTGCTGTTGGTGAGATCAGCGAAGCTGAGGCTGCTGCCGAAGCCGCTGTCGCCGAGGGTGTTGAACGGATTGGCGCCGTAGTAGGTGCGGCCCTTGAGGCTGTTGACGCTGGTCGCTGTCAACACCTTGTTGCCCAGACTGGCGACATTGGTGTCGCTGTTGAGCACCATCACCGCGCCGATGGCGGCGGCCTGAATGGCCTGGTTGTTCTGCATGGTGGCCCCCGCCACCTGGGTCACCATCTTGTTCTTGAATGTGGTCAGGAAGTTTTTCTGCTGGCTGCTCAGGTTGTCGGCCGCAAGCCCGGAGATAACGGTGTAAAGGGGGCTGTCAACCCCTTGGGTTGCATCGGGGCTTCCCCCCAGCTGCAGCTTGTAGAGGAGGCCGCTGCTCAGTTCGGGCTTGGCATTGAGATCGAATGTGTTGAATGCATCCGTGACGGCCTCGGTACCGGTGTAAACCATCGCCCCCACCACCCCAGGGGCGGAGACGGCCAGATCGCCGCTGCTGGAGATCGCCACGGCGGTGCCCAACTGGGCGCCCCACCAGCTGGTGGAGCTGCTGTTGCCTGCCTGCGGAATGGTGACGGTGCCGCTGCTGCCGAGGATCGGATTGCTCAGTGGCGTGGGGTTGGCACTGCCCCAGCTGCCGGCGTAGGCGCTGGTGCTGTAGGCGTAAAGCGCTCCGATCGCTTGGGTGGAGCCCTGCGCATTGCTGGCATCGAGCGTGCGCAGATAGTTGGGAGCCCCGACGAACAGCGTGCCGGGTGTGCCGCTGCTGCCGCCCTGGAAGGCGATCGCCGTCCCGAAGCCGGCCGCCGTGGTGATGTCGGTGAGGGTTTTGGCGTTACCGGGCCGCAGCACGGTGATGGAAGGGCCGAAGTTGCCGGGATTGGAGAGATCGAGGATCGTCTGGCCGGTGCTGCTGGTGAGGTTGTTCTTGATCCAGCTGCCGTCGATGATCACCACAGCGCCACCGCCGTTGGCCTGCGGTGCCGCGATCACCAGATCGTCGGTGCCATCGTTGTTGACATCGGCCACCAGCATGTTGTTGCCGAAGTTCTGGCCCCAGCCAGCGCTGGGATCGGCTTTGATCAGCAGGCCGCCGAGGCTGCTCTGATAGAGCGCCGAATTGAGCAGCGGCAGGTTGGGCCGGTTGGGCGAGAAGTTGGAAGCGGCCAGGGCGTTGAGCCAGGTGATGGGGGCCTGGGCTGGATCGCTGACCGCGCTGCTCAGCTGGTTGCCCTGGCTGTCGGTGCTGCTGGTGAACGCGCCGGCGAAATTGATCCACACACGACCGGCCGGATCGCTGACGGCATTGCTGGAGCGGGGCTGGGAGATCGCCAGCCAGCCGCTGTTGGTGCTGCCGTCTGTGTTGGCGAAGGAGCCATACACCTGGGAGTTGCCGAAGCTGCTGGCCGGTGTCGGATCGCTGGGCGCGTTCTGGCTGCTCAACTGCACGCCGCTGTCGATGTACTTCAGTTGCAACGGCGCTGCCTCCAGCACATCGGCGGTGGCGAGGGCCTTGCTGTTGGCGACGCTGTCGGTTTTCAGCGTGGCGGCCAGGCTGGTGCTGAAGCCCAGGGGCACGACGGTGCCGGCGCTCTGGCCGCTGCTGGTGTTGCTGAGGCTGGTGCCGTCAGCGAACTGCAGCTTGACGCTGGCGCTGTAGGGGACTGTCGGATCAAGGTTATTGCTGTCGCCTGTGCCACTGGGCTCGCGGCTGATCAGTAGGTTCAGCGCCGGCGCGTTGGAGAGGAAGGTGTAGGCGAAGTTGGCGTCCTGCGCCTTGGGCTGCAGCGCCGCCAGCGCGGTGGTTCCGAGCAGCACCTCCTTGGTGCTGAGCTGGCGGATCACCGCCGTGCTGCCGCCTGTGGGGGTCAGCGTCACGGTGATCCCCTTGAGCGTCTTTCCAGCGGGGTTGGCCACCACAGCGGGGTTGGCCACCCCAGGGGTGGTGGGAGCGGCATTGGTGAACCAGCCCTGCTGGCCCCAGGCCGTGGTCGCGATCGGGATCAGCAGATCGCTCTGGAGTGACGGGCTGCTGGCGCTGGCTGTGGTGGGCGTGATTGCCACCTGGGGGTTGAGGGTGGAGGCCTGGCTCCAGCTCAGGCCGCCCTTGGCATCGGGCAACAACGCCGAAGTGAAGGTGCTCTTGGCGGCGTTGTTGGGATCAACGGTGTGGGCCAGGTAGTGGTTGGAAATCGCACCGGGCTGCTGGCCGGGGTTGGGCGTCTTGCTGGCCACCACGAAGCCGACTTCCTGGAGCAGCGCCAGGGCGTCGGTGCTGGTGGGCAGCGGCCAGTCGCTGGCAAAGGCGGGTGGCTGGCTGGTGGTGAGGGCCTGGCCATAGATGGCCAGCAGATCGATGGCGCCGCCGGCGTTGTCGCTCAGCAGCTGGGCGGCATCGTTGAAGTTGCTGGCGGCATAGGGATTGATCACGTTGGCCTGGGTGGCCACCACCTTGCCGTCGACATAGAGGTTGGCGGTGCCCACATTGCGCGGCAGTTCGAGTGTCGTACCTGAGGCTGAAGAGGTGAAGTAGTCCGGCAGGAACGAGGCCGCCACATAGTGCCAGCCGTTGTCGCGGTAATCGACGCCATCAGCGGAGACCAGGGTCACCCCCGGTGCCACATCGAAGGCGATTTGACCCGTGGCATTCACCGAAACCGCCGGGCCCGGCTGCAGCACGAACTGCAGTTGATAGCCGCCGTACTGTTCGATCCTGTTGGTCGACGGCGGGGTGGCTGGTTTGCTGGGGACCGGCGGCACCGGTTGGGTGAGCGGATTGAGCGAGAAGTTGACCTTGGTCTGGCCGTAGGTCTGCTCGAAATTCCAGAGGTTCTGGAACATCGCATTCAGATTGACGTTGGCATCCGCCTGCGCCGCCTTGACAATGCCGCCGTTCATCTCGGCGGTGCTGGTGGCGATCGCGACGCCGTTGAGGGAGGTGCTGGGCACCGCCTCTCCGCCCAGCGCCTGATTGGGGCTGAAGCCAGTGGTGAACTGGAACTGGGTGGTGGGCGAGGAGGCGATCTGATCGGCGGGCGTGCCATCGAAACCAGTCAGATCGCTGCTGCTGAGGCCATAGGCAGCCAGGAAGCTGTTGACCCCTTCGATCGTGTCGCCGACCAGGAGATTGTTGAGCAGCAGCGCGTTGCGGTAGAGATTATTGCCGCCACTGCCATCCATCGCCGTGGTGTTGGTGCCATCGGCCACCAGCGCCCAGCGCCAGCCATAGAGATCGCTGGCACTGTTGCCATCGAGGCTGGTTTCGAGGCTCAGATTGAGGGCGTCCTGCCAGCTGAGCTTCTCCACGCCGAAGCTGGAGCTGAGCAGCCAGCCCTTAGGCAGCTCCACCGGCCGATCAGGCAGGGCTCTGCCTGTGGGTTGGCCCAGGGCCACCAGACCGGCGCCGGCCGGGTTGGAGTCTGGATCCAGCTGGGTCCAGAACTCGATCGTGTAGGGGCTGGAGGAGCCACCGGTGCTGGAGGCCAGGCCATAGCTGCCGCCGCTGCTGCTGGGCCCCTGGCTGACGATCACCTGGGCGTTGCCGCTGTTGAGATCGAGGGACAGCACCTGCGTGATCGTGGAGCCGCCGGCCAGGCCGAGACCCAGCACCTGGTCGCCCACCTGCAGCGGGTCGCTCAGATCGGTGATGGCGAGGGTGGTGTAGCCGTTGGCGCCGCCGGCGCCGCTGAAGCTGCCCGCAAAGCTCACCAGCGGCAGGCCGCCGGTTTCTGGCAGGGTCCGCAGCGTGGTGGCGGCCAGCACTGTGCTGCTGTCGGCGCCGGGGGCGTAGGCGAGGGTGTAGACGCCGCTCTGATCGGCGTTGGGGGAGCCGGGCAGGGCGGCGATCGTGGTGCCGGCCGGAATGCCCTCACCCACCAGCAGTTCGCCCACAGCCAGGCTGCCCTGGCTGACGCTGGCGATCGTGAGGCTGGTGCCATTGATGGCGCCGTTGAAGATTGCCACCGGGCTGTCGGCCGCAATGACCGGCGTCTGCGGGGTGTTGCGCAATACGTCAAGGGTGGCGCTGTTGTTGCTGCCCAGGCCGGTGGCCAGCACCCCCAGGCCCTGCACGTTCTGCACGGCGGAGGCGCTGGATTTGGGCAGGGCTCCGGCGATCAAGGTGTTGAGGCCGGTGCTG
>CALPNT020000188.1 GCA_943325005.2 Bifidobacterium breve
GCGCAGGCGCCGCTCAATCACCTCCCAGGGGGTGAGCCGATCGCTGAGGCTGATCGTGCAGAAGTCGTGCATCAGTGGGGCGCCGGCGCGGGCGGCCGCCAGCTGCAGGGCCGATAGGCCGGGATGGACCTCAAAGCCAGGGCGCTCCAGGGCGGGGCGTTCCAGCCAGAGTTCCAGGGCCAGCCCGGCCATGCCATAGATGCCGCTGTCCCCCGAGGAGATCAGGGCCACCTTCAGACCCTGGCTGGCGAGGTCGAGGGCCTCAAGGCAGCGGGCCCTTTCCTCGGTGAGTTTGCCGTCGCGGCGCAGCTGGTCTGGCCGGCGCAGGGGTTCGAGCAGGTCGAGATAGGGGCCGTAGCCCACCCACACCGTGGCGGCGGCGAGGGTGCGACGGGCATCGCCGCTGAGCAGATCGAGCCGGCCCGGACCGCTGCCGACCAGATGCAGTTCGCCCCGCTGCGGCGCCCATTGGCGCGGGGCCAGAACCACCGCCAGGGTGGCTGCTCCCTGTTCGCCGGCTTCGGCCCGCTCGATGGTTTTGGCGACGAGCTGGTCGGGCTGGGGGCCATCGGTGGGGGTTGCGACCGAGGCCGCCAGCCAGGCGGCGGCCTCGGCCACGCTCGCGGTGCCCATTTCCCTGGCCACAGCCTCGGAGGGATTGGGCACCACGACCGGCGCCAGTTGGGCGGCCGTGAACAGCTTCAGCGGCCAGCCCCGCGCCGCGGCCAGCGCCAGCAGCGCCGGCTCATCGCCTTTCCGATCGATGCTGGCGAGGCCCGCCACCGCCGCCTCGGCCAGGCCGGATTGGCTGAGAGCTCTTTGCACCAGCCGTTCCAGCACGGTCAGGCTGGTGTCGCGTTCGCAGCCCATCCCCAGCCACAGGCAGGGCGGATGCCAGCGACAGCCTTCCCCCAGCCAGGGGCCGATCACCAGGGCCATGGGCGCCGGCGGCTCTGTCGGGCTGGGATGTTCTGGGTTGCAGGCTGGTGGATCGGTGTCTGGTGAATCAAGGGCTTCTGGGCTGTCCTTGGCTGAATCGCCGTTGACGTGATCACGCTGGATTGGCTTGCCGTTGATGGTGAGGTCATGGATTGGAGCGCTGCTCTGCGGGCTCGGATCGCTGACGCCGACCACTGCTGCAGCGGCCTCGAGCCCTTGCCAGAGCCTGAGGCCGCCCTGTTGTTGCAGCTCCGTCTGAAGGTCCGCGGCGACGGCCACCATCAACCCATTCCAGTCGCCGCCGCCCCGCCGCCAGCCCCACTCCCGGCCGAAGGCATCGAGGGCGAGCCGGCCCAGAGCGCTGCTGCTGCCGCTGAGCACGGCCTGTCCACCGAGCAGGGCGGCGATCTCCCGGCTCAGCTGTTCAGCCCCGGCCAGGTGTCCCCCCAGCAGGGGTACCGCGAACTGCCCTAGGGGATCGACCACCACCACGGCTGGATCTTGCTCTTTGCCACCCAGCAGGGGAGCGATCAGCCGGGTGACCAGGCCACAGGCTCCCACCGCCACCACCGCGGAGGCGCTGCTCCAATGCTGAGCCAGCCAGGTTGCGGTTCCTGCGCTGCCACTGCCGTCATCCCTGCCGTCATCGCTGTGGGGATCGCTGCTTTCATTGCCGGAGATCGCCGTGATGCTGCCGCTGCGGGGCCAGCGCACGGCGGCCAGGAGCCCGGCTTGCTCCAGTTGGTACAGCACTGGCAGGGCTGCCGGGCTGAAGCCGACGGCCACGATCCGGCGTTCGGTGGAAGTCATGGCAGCAGTCGCTCCCGCAATCCGGCCAGTGGACCACGGCGAGGGGGCGTGATCATCGTGGCGTCGGCTTGCAGCTGTTCCTGGGCCGAGCTGCCGATGGCGCTGCTGGGGCTGGGCCGCTGGCTGGCGGGGGGGATGGCCTCAACCATCAAAGGTGGTGCCGGTGTGGCCCCAGGCTGACGTGAGGGTTCAGCGGCAACGGGCTGCTCCGCGAGTGGCTGTGCTTTGAACGCTTCCGGCGCAGGCAGCATCGCCGACAGGGCGTTGGACTCTGCATCCGGGTCGGCGTCGGCGGCGGCTTGCTCCGTTCTGGGCACGCTTCGGCTTGGCGCCTCTGGGTCGGCGGCTGCCATGGCTGGTTGGTTGGCCAGGGAGGGCGGCGGCGCTTTGGTCGGTGCAGCCGCCTGGGTCATCGGCTTTAGTGGTGCTGCTGGGATTCCTGTCCCATCCTCCGGCTGAGGGGATTCCAGTGGTGTCGCCTTGGGCGTTTCCTTCCCTGTGGACAAGGCGGCTGGGGTGGCTTCATCGGCTTGTGCCGGCTCCGTGGCCGGGCTGGGCTCGGCCCCTTGTGTTGGCGGAGTGCTGATTGGCTCCCAGGCCGCTGATGCTGCAGCTCCCGCCAGTGCTCCTGTATCAGGTGTGGACCCTGCGGCCAGGTTTGAGCTCTGGGGCTCGCTGCTGACAGGGGGCTGCGGGTCGATCTGAAGTTCCGCAGCGGTTGCGGTGGTGGCTGGTGCCGCTTCGCCCAGCAGGATCGCTAGCTCACCGGCGCTGAGGCGGCCCTGCTGCCAGCGGGGCGCTGGGCTGGCGCTGTCCAGCTCCACCTCGCGCACCAGACTGTTGTATGGGGGGGTGAGTGGTTCCCCCCGGCCATCCAGCAGCTCGAACTTGATCGCATTGCGGCCGGGCTGCCAGCCGTTCAGCCAGAGCGGGGTCTGGCGATCGATCACGAAGGCCGCACCATTGATGGTCAGCCGGAGCCGCCAGCGGGCATCGTCGCTGCGCAGGTTCTGCAGGGGAGCATCAAGCAGCAGCCAATCGACCAGCAAGGGTTCGACCGTCGCTGGGGCCGCGGGACTGACGGCGATCAGCTGGGCCTGACCTGGTTCCGGCAGCGCCAGGGGATTGGCGGCTGTCCGATGCAGGCGGATCTGGCTCCAGGCTCCCGGATTTTTGGCGGCCTCCCCCCAGGGGCGGGCGGCAAAAACGGTGAGTCGATGGCTGCCGGGTGCCAGGGCCGGCATGGTGAGCTCGGTGTTGGTCAGTCGACGGGGTTCGTCGTCATCGAGTTGAACCACCAGATGGGCACCGAGGCCCAGTTGCCCCCCATCCACCAGGGGCCAGTCGTGCACACGCAGCTTCAGGGTCCAGGGACCGGGGGGCAGGAGCGTTTCAGCGGCGGGCGCCAGGATCTCAATTCGCGGCTGTCGCGCCGCCAGGGCCTCCTGCAGCTGTTGGACAGCCAGTGGTGGCGCAACTTCCTGCAGGGTGGAAGCGACGGAGGTCACCAGGGGGTTGGCTGGGCCCATGGTTTGGCGTGCATTGCGGCCAGGCAGACCCAGGGCTTCGCTGCTGCCGACACTGCCCGGCAGCAGCAGCAGGCCCAGCGCCAGGAGCAGGCACAACAGGTGTCCAAGCCAGTGGCGCAGCACAGCAAGTGGTTCGACTTGGGGCTCCCTGCTGCCGATCACGCCACTCCAGTCCCAATGGTGCAGCCATTCTGCGCAGGCAGGGTGACAAGACGGTGACAGTTGGCAACCCGTCGAAATCCGCAGCTGAAAGGTTAAAGAACTGCCGATTTTTGCGTCGTCTGTGATGATCTCAAGCCTGGGCCAGACCTGAGTCACAGTCTGGTGTGCGCCGGGATTGAACCTTTGTAACTGGCGACCTAATTCGCTTGTTTTCGACCCCTATAGTTCCGCCAGCGGTCCCCTTTCGGGGCCCAACGCCCCAGTCCTGGCAAGGGCTTTCGCCCAAGTCTCGCTGGAGCCCGTGGTCCCGGGTCGGTCCTCCCGACTGGCCTGGCCATGGGGCCCATGGCGGCACCGACTTCGCACCCTGCTTCGGCGGGTGGCGAGCCTCGGTACCACCGAAGGGGTGGACCTCCACCTCGATTCCGTCCCTCGAGGAACCTCTCGATGACCATCAGCCCACCAGAGCGTGGGAAAAAGGCCAAGGATCTGGTCGACCGGAACCCCGTTCCGGCCACGTTCGAGCTTTTTGCAAAGCCCGGCCACTTCGACCGCACCCTGGCCAAAGGTCCCAAAACCACCACCTGGGTTTGGAACCTCCACGCCAACGCTCACGATTTCGATAGCCACACGAGCGATCTTGAAGAGGTCTCTCGCAAGATCTTCAGCGCTCATTTCGGCCATTTGGCCGTCATCTTCATCTGGTTGAGCGGCGCCTTCTATCACGGGGCACGTTTCTCCAACTTCACCGGCTGGCTTGCCGATCCCCTGCACGTCAAGCCCAGTGCCCAGGTGGTCTGGCCGATCTTCGGTCAGGAGATTCTCAATGGCGATGTGGGTGCCGGCTTCCACGGCATTCAGATCACCTCCGGCCTCTTCCATGTCTGGAGGGCCTGGGGCATCACCAATGAAACGCAGTTGATGGCTTTGGCCATCGGTGCTTTGGTGATGGCCGGCCTGATGCTCAATGCAGGCGTCTTCCACTACCACAAGGCAGCACCCAAGCTGGAGTGGTTCCAGAACGTTGAGTCGATGCTCAACCACCATCTGGCCGGTCTGCTGGGTCTGGGTTCTCTGTCCTGGACAGGCCACCTTCTGCATGTGTCCCTGCCCACCACCCAGTTGATGGATGCCATCGACGCCGGCAAGCCGCTGGTGCTCAACGGCAAGACCATCGCTTCGGTGGCGGACATCCCCCTGCCCCACGAGTTCCTCAACCAGGATCTGCTGGCCCAGCTGTACCCCGGTTTCGGCGCTGGCATCTCCGCGTTCTTCACCGGCAACTGGGCGGCCTACAGCGATTTCCTCACCTTCAAGGGTGGGCTGAATCCTGTCACCGGCAGTCTCTGGATGACGGACATCGCCCATCACCATCTGGCGATTGCGGTGCTGTTCATCGTGGCCGGTCACATGTACCGAACCAACTGGGGTATCGGCCACAGCATCAAGGAGATTCTTGAGGGCCAGAAGGGCGATCCTCTGCTGTTCCCAGCTCCCAAAGGTCATGACGGACTCTTCGAGTTCATGACCAACTCGTGGCACGCCCAATTGGCCGTGAACCTGGCCATGCTTGGTTCGCTGACGATCATCGTGGCTCACCACATGTATGCGATGCCGCCGTATCC
>CALPNT020000189.1 GCA_943325005.2 Bifidobacterium breve
GCCCTGCCCCATCCCGGCTGAGCCAGAGCGCCACGCTTGCTACCGTCAGTCTCCTCTGAAGAGGACGTCATGGCCGATCTGCAGGACCGCATGAAGCAGGCCGTAGCGGCAGCGGCCGTGGAGCAGATCCATGACGGCATGGTGGTGGGACTGGGTTCCGGTTCCACCGCCGCCTTGATGATTCAGGGGCTCGGCGCCAAGCTGCAGAGCGGTGAACTCAAGGACATCACTGGCGTAACCACCTCGTTCCAGGGCGAAGTGCTGGCCGCTGAGCTCGGCATCCCGCTCAAGAGCCTCAACGCGATTGAACGCATTGATCTGGCGATTGACGGCGCTGATGAGGTGGATCCCTCCTTCCAGCTGATCAAGGGGGGCGGCGCTTGTCACGTCCAGGAAAAGCTGGTGGCGCGCCGCGCCGCGCGCTTCGTCGTGGTGGTGGACAGCACCAAGTTGGTGGAAACGCTGAACCTGGGCTTCCTGCTGCCGGTGGAGGTGCTTCCCGGCGCCTGGCGCCAGGTACAGGCCGAGCTAATCGCGCTGGGCGGCGACGCTCAGCTGCGCATGGCCGTCCGCAAGGCAGGGCCGGTGGTGACGGATCAGGGCAACCTGGTGCTGGATGTGAAATTCGCCGGCGGCATCAGCGATCCGGTGGCCTTGGAGCAGGAGATCAACAACCTGCCGGGCGTGCTGGAAAACGGCCTGTTCGTGAACCTCACCGACCAGGTTCTGGTGGGAGAGATTGTGGACGGGGTGCCAGGGGTACGGAATCTGGTGAAGCGCTGAGGCGCTGCCAAGGCCGACAGGCGTTACGGCCAAGCGGGCTGCTTTCGGTTGGGCGGCTTGGTGAGGTTCCTTCCCATCCGTCAGCCCCTGGCGCGGGCCATGGCATGAGCACAGAGCAACATCCCAGGGCAAGGACTGAGCAAAAACCTGCCACGAGGCCGATCGAGGATCAACCGGGCTCCGGCTTCCGCAGCTTCTGCTGCTGGGTCGTGACCCTGCCTCCATGAGCGCCCGAAAGCGGTGCAAACGGACTGTCTGAACCCTTCAATCGTTTGGTTCCGTTGGCTCCATTTGGGCCGACTTACCAGCTCCTGAAGAAGGGAAACGCGCTTTTTGAGCCGGCTCTGCCATTCACGCGGCAGTGGTCACGGCTGCTGAAGCTGCGGAGCCTCTGGCACCCTTCTCCCGGCGCGCCAGTTCAGCCCAGTCGCCGCCGTACGGACTCAGCATGACTGTGCAGCCCCTCGCTCTCGGCCAGTTCCACCACGGCCGGCCCGGTGGCCTCCAGGGCGGCCTGGTTGAAGTGGATCAGGCTGGTATGACGCAGGAAGGTTTCGACGCTGAGGGCGCCGGCGAAGCGGGCGGTGCCGCTGGTGGGCAGGGTGTGGTTCGGTCCGGCCAGATAGTCGCCGACCGCCTCCGGGCTCCAGGGGCCCAGGAAGATCGCGCCGGCATGGCGGATGCGCTCGGCCAGGGGTACGGGGTCCTCCACCAGCAGCTCCAGGTGCTCCGGTGCGAAGCGGTCGCTGAGGCCGGCAGCCGTGATCAGGTCATCGCAGACCACGATCAGACCCCAGTCCTCGAGGGCCTGGCGGGTGATGGCGGCGCGGGGATGGTGCTCCAGCTGGGCCGCGATCGCCGCCGGTACGGCAGCGGCCAGGGCTTCATCGGTGGTGATCAGAATCGCCGCCGCCAGCGGATCGTGCTCGGCCTGCGCCATCAGATCAGCGGCCACCTGGTCCGCCCGGGCGCTGTGGTCGGCGATCACCAGCACCTCGCTGGGGCCCGCGAGCGAATCGATCCCCACCCTGCCGTAGACGGCCTTTTTGGCCAGGGTGACCCAGAGGTTGCCCGGACCGCTGATCACATCGACCCGGGGAATCGATTCGGTGCCAAAGGCCAAGGCCGCGATCGCCTGGGCGCCGCCGACCTGGTAGACCTCGCGCACGCCAGCCAGGTGGGCGGCGGCCAGCACGATCGGATTGGGCCGTCCGCCCGGCCCCGGGGGGGTGACCATCACCAGCCGCTCAACGCCGGCCACGATCGCCGGCACGGCGTTCATCAGCACAGTGCTCGGGTAGGCGGCCCGGCCACCTGGCACATACAGACCAGCCCGCTCCACGGGCCGCCAGCGGCGTCCAAGCCGTTCGCCATAGGGACCGGTGATGGCCAGATCGGCCGGCAGCTGCTGGCGATGGAAAGCCAGGATGCGCTCATGGGCAAGCTGGAGGGCTACCTGCAGGGAGGGGGTCGTGCTCTCCCAGGCCTGGCGCAGCTGTTCCTCCGGCACCCGCAGGGGATCAGGACGGACCCCATCGAAGCGTTCGCTCAACTCCAGCAGCGCCTGATCGCCCTGACAGCGAACCTGCTCGAGGATCTCGGCCACCCGCTGCTCTTCCTGCCGCAGGCGGACGCCGCCGGTGCGTCCGGCAATCGCCTCCAGCCGATCGCGGGCCTGGGCTGGATCGCGCAGCAGTTCGATCGTCAGGACTGGGGCGTTGGCACCGGTTTCGGCCGGGTGGCTGGCAGCGGGACTGAACGCGCTCACGGGGGACTGGAGCTGGGAAAACTGAGGCTAGGCCCCGGCCCCACAGCAGGGGTCAGGGCGAAGCGGTACGATCCTTCTTTGTTGAGTCCGCGCCAGCACCTGTGGCAAATAACAAGTCGTCGAAGAAGCGCATCGAAATCGCCGAGCGCAACCGTCTGCGGAACCGCTCCTACAAGTCCGCTCTGCGCACGCTGCTGAAGCGATGCCTCACGGCCTGTACCGCCTATGGCCAGGAGCCTGGCAGCGAAGCCAAGGTGGCGGTTCAGAGCACCATGAACGCCGCGTTCAGCAAGATCGATAAGGCGGTCAAGGTTGGGGTGCTGCATCGCAACACCGGTGCCAACCAGAAATCCCGCCTGTCCGTGGCTGTCAAAAAGGTGCTCGAACCGACTGCAGCTGCCACCCAGGCCTGAACCTCCGCCCGATCAGGCGCGACCCTCTGCAGCTCAGGCGTGATCACAGCTCCCAGGGTTGATTGACTGGCAGGCCCAAGTTTGGTTTGGCATGAGACCAAACCTGTCTGAATCAATCGTGGACTGATCAGCTCCCTTGCTGACTGCCTTCCACCCTTGCCCCGATCAGCTGGCTTTGGCCTGCGGATCGGGGATTTTTGATCTTCAGGCATGACCTGCCTGAGATGGCTCTGGCCCAGCGCGACGGTGTGAGGAGCTGCGCTTGAGGCCGACTCTGGTCACACATCAGAACTGGCTGGTCCCAAGACCGGGCGACCGCGAGCTGGGATGGGTAACAGCCCAGCTCAGGCGCCGCGGGGGGCGATCGGGGCGATTGTCTCCTCACTCGGCGACTGCGATCGCGGCTCAGGCATCGAGAGTTTGAGCCATTCCGTCCGAGCAGCTTGCCCTGGAGTTGGGCCTTGATCCGTTCAGCCGCTCCAGGCCCATGGCTGAGGTGTTGATCCTTGTTGAGCCACGACATGGACCCAGCTGGCCAGGCCATCGCCTGGAGGTGCCGCCCTGAGGGACTGTCGCCCGACGGAGTCGTCACAATGGCCAGACCTTCCAGTCGCAGCGACGGATTCGATGAGCGTCACCACCGCGAAGGCCCCTGAGCCGGCGTTCTCGCCACCAAACGATCGTGCCCCGGCGGCCGGGACCGCCCTGCCCAGCCTGGTCGCCAACGCCAGCACTGTGGGGCTGTCCTCACCCACAGCCCCCGATCCCTTGCCAGCAGCGGCAGCCGGACCGCTGCCGCTGCCGCCTTTGGTGGACAGCCACTGCCACATCGTCTTCCGCAATTTCGACGAGGACCTGGACGCGGTCCGGGATCGCTGGCGTGAGGCCGGGGTCACAGCCCTCGTCCATGCCTGTGTCGAGCCGGCTGAAATTCCGGCGATCCGGGCCTTGGCCGATCGTTTCCCCGAGCTGCGCTACGCCGTTGGGGTCCACCCGCTCGACACCGGGCACTGGCAGAGCGACACCGCGGCGGTGCTGCGCCAGGCCGCCCTGGCCGATCAACGCGTTGTGGCCATCGGTGAGCTGGGCCTGGATCTGTTCCGCCAGAGCAATCTTGAGGAGCAGCTGCGGATGCTGCGACCCCAGCTGGATCTGGCGTCGGAGCTGGATCTGCCGGTGATCATTCACTGCCGCGATGCGGCCGAGCCGATGCTGGTGGAGCTGCGCGCCCGGGCCGCCACCGGCCGCTGTCCAGGGGGCGTGATGCACTGCTGGGGCGGCACTCCGGCGGAGATGGAGGCCTTCCTGGAGCTGGGCCTGTTCATCAGCTTCAGTGGCACCGTCACCTTCGCCAAGGCCGAGGCCACCCATCAGTGTGCTCGCCAGGTTCCCGCCGATCGCTATCTGGTGGAAACCGACTGCCCGTTCCTGGCACCGGTGCCCCGCCGCGGCAAGCGCAACGAGCCGGCCTACGTGCTCAGCGTGGCCGAGCGGGTCGCGGCGCTACGGGGCGAAAGCCTGGAGCAGGTGGCCCGCACCAGCACAGCCAATGCCAAGAAGCTGTTTCGCCTACCGGACGACCTTGTATGATGTTTCATTGGCCTGGAAGCGGAACCGCTCCCTTTGTCGATTACGGCACCGTCGATCACGGCAGCATCCCTGCCTTCCCAACCCGCGGCAGCAACCTTGCGCTCCAACCGTATGGCAGCACCCCTGCCATCTGAGGATCAAAGGCGACTGTTCGTCATGACCCTGCTCCCCTCGCGGCGAGCTCGATAGGCGCACGGCCCCTCCTTCTTCCCTGCCAACCAGGGGATGGGTCGGGGCTGATGCGCCTCTTCGCATGACCAGCGCTGGTCCCGGACTACCCACCGGCCCAGCCCTGAACCCGGCCCCGCCGGTCGACCTCCGCTCCAGGCCCCGTCCATCCGTCCCGCAGGTTCACCGCATGAGCAGCGCGATCCAGGTCGCCAAGACCGTCACCTACCTGCCCGATCTGGTGGAGGTGCAACGGGCCAGCTTCAAATGGTTCCTGGAGAAGGGGCTCATCGAGGAGCTCGAGAGCTTCTCGCCGATCACCGATTACACCGGCAAGCTCGA
>CALPNT020000190.1 GCA_943325005.2 Bifidobacterium breve
AGCAACCAGCGGCCGAAACGGGCGTAGAGAGCGGGTAGAACCAACAGGGTCAGCAGGGTGGAGGTGATCAAGCCTCCCAGCACCACAATGGCCAGCGGTTGCAGGATTTCGTTTCCTGCCCCGAAGGCCAGGGCCAGCGGCAGCGTGCCCAGAGCCGAGGTGAGGGCCGTCATCAGGATCGCGTTGAGGCGCTGCAGACTGCCGGCACGGATCACCTCCTTGAGCTCCATGCCTTCCGCATGGCGGCGGTTGTAGTTGTCCACCAGCAGCAGGCCATTGCGGACCGCCACCCCGAACAGGGTGATGAAGCCGATCAGGGAAGCCACCGAGAGAACGCTTCCGGTGAGCAGGATGGCCACCAGACCCCCGACAAGGGCCAGCGGCAGGTTGATCAGGATCGCGAGTGTGGCCGGCAGAGATTTGACGGCCACAAACATCAACACGGTGATCACCACCATGGCCAACAGGCTGTAGAGCAGCAGGTTGGCGGTGGCCCGCCCCTCCGATTCAAACTGGCCGCCGTAGCGGATCAGATAGCCGCTCGGCAGTTTGATCTTGCTGTCGATGGTGTTCTGAATGTCGGCGACAACCGTGCCCAGCGGCCGACCACTGACGTTGGTGGACACCACGATCAAGCGCGACACATCCTCCCGGTTGACGACATTGGCGCCCAGGCCGTAGTCGATGCGGGCCAGCCTTCCAAGCGGCAGCATGGTGCCGGCGGGGGTGGCGATCGGAATGGCACGTAGCGCATCGAGGTTGTTACGGGAGTCCTCGGGCAGCATCACCACCACATCGGTGCGATCGGTGCCGTCGCTCACCACCTGGCCCACCGTCTTGCCGTTGAGGGAGATCTCCACCGCATCGGCGAGCTGATGCATCGTCAGCCCGTTGGCGGTGGCGGCCCGGCGATCGAAGACAATCTGCACCTGCTGGATCGGTAACTGGGGTTCGAGCTGCAGATCCACCACCCCCTGGATCGGCTCGATCGCATCGCGTACCTGCTCGCCGATCCGGCGCAGCTCCACCAGATCGGGCCCGTAGATCTTGACGGCGATCGCACTGCGGACCCCTGAGAGCACCTCATCCATGCGGTGGGAGATGAAGCCACCGATGTTCGGGGCCACCCCGGGCAGCTTCAGGAAGGCTTCTCGTAACTGGGCAATAGCGGCAGGGCGATTCTTCATCGCTGCATCGCTCAATTCCACATCCACATGGGCCAAGTTCACGCCTGCTCCATCGGCATCACCAGGGGCCCGGCCGGTTCGCACCTGCACCCACTCGAACAGAGGGCTGGCCTTGAGCGTCTTGGAAAGAGCCAGGCCGGCGCGGTTGGTCATCTCCAATGACACGCCGGGATAGAGCACCATCGAGTTCACCAGGGATTTCTCGCGGAACTCCGGCAGAAACACCCGCCCGAGGCTGGGCAGGATGGCGCAGGCCACCACAACGAAGGCCAGAGCTGCGGCCAGCACCCGCTTGGGCGACAGCAGCGAGAACTCCAGCAAGGGCCTGTAGGCCCGCTCCGCCCAGGTGGCCACCCAGGTGTTCTCGGCTGGCAGGCGTGTGTTCGCCAGCAGGATGGCGCAGAGCGCTGGCGTGAGCGTCAGCGCCACCAGGCTGGACGCCGCGATCGAGAACAGGTAGGCCAGGCCCATGGGCGCAAAGATCCGCCCTTCCACCCCCGTGAGGCTGAAGATCGGGGCGAACACCACCACGATGATCACGGAGGAAAGGAGCACCGGTTGGCGTACCTCCACGGAGGTTTCGAACACCACCTGCAGGGGATTCCTGGGCTGGGCGGCCACCTGGTTGCGGCGCAGCCCGGAGTAGCAGTTCTCCATGTCGACGATGGCATCGTCAACCACCGAGCCAATGGCGACCACCAGACCACCGAGGGTCATGGTGTTGATCTCCAGCCCAAAGGCGCGCATCAGCATCAGGCCGATCACCAGCGACAGGGGGATGGCGCTGAGGGTGATCACGGCGGTGCGCCAGTTCATCAGAAACAGCACCATCACCACGGACACGATCAGGATCCCTTCGATCAGGGAAGCGCTGACGTTCTTGATCGCCGTGTCAATGAAATTGGCCTGCCGGAAGGTGCGCGTCACCTCAATGTCACCCGGCAGAGTCTTGCTGAGGGCGGCGATCCGGGCCTCCACCTCACGGGTGACTCTGGGGGTGTCGATGTCGGGCTGTTTGTTGATCATCAGCACCACCGCCGGCTTGCCGTTGAAGCTGCCATCGCCGCGCTTGAGGGCGCTGGCCAGCCGCACCTCGGCGACATCACCGAGGCGCAACGCCTGACCTTGGCTGTTGGTCACCACGGAATCAGCAAGATCCTCACTGCTGGCCGCCTGGCCGCTGGCGCGGATCAGCTTCTCCTGCCCGCCGGCGATCAGAAAGCCGCCCGGGGCGTTGGCACTGGCGGCAGCGGCCGCCTCGGCCACGGCCTGCAGCGACACCTGGCGGGCCTGAAGTTGCTGGGGATCGATCTGGATCTGCTGCTGCGCCTCCTCACCTCCGTAGAGGGTCACCTGGGAGACACCGGGAACTTCCAGGATCTGGTTATTGAACGTGGTGGCGACGATCCGCCGCAACGCCAGCGGCGTTGTGGGGCCGCCGCCCTTCAAGGTGAAGGCGTACTGCAGGATCGTGCCCAGCGGCGACACGAGCGGCGAGATGGCCGGGGCGCTGGCATTGGCGGGCAGCTCCGCCTCGATCTGCTGCAGGCGTTCCGCCACCGATTGCCGCGCCCGGTTGATGTCGGCGTTCTGATCAAAGACCACCTGGACCATCGAGAGCCCTACCTTCGAGGAGGAGCGCACCGTTTCCACTCCCGGCAGGCCATGGACGGCCGATTCGATCGGCACGGTGATGCGCTGTTCCACCTCTTCCGGTGCCAGACCATCGGCGGTGGTCTGCACATCCACCTGGGGAGGGGCGAACTGGGGGAACACATCCAGGGGCATCCGGCTGAGGATCGACAGACCCCAGAGGGTGATCAGCACGGCGGCCACAACCACCAGCCAGCGCCTGGCGATGGACGTGCGCAGCGTCTGGTTGAGCAGGCGTTCCAGCATGGGAATGGGTTGGGAGGCGGGAGAGCGCGAAAGGTTCGGAGGTCAGTTCTTCTTGCCCAGCCGGGAGACCAAGACCCCAGCGCCAACCACGAGCACCGCAGCGCCGGCCCCGATCACCAGGGGGTTGAGGCCTGCGGCGGCCGTTGGCGTGGCTTGCGGTGTTGGGGCTTCAGCGGCAGCGGGGGGGGCGGCCACATTGGCTGCAACGGCGCTTTGGCTCTTCTTCGATTCGGCGTAGAGCGAGAGGGCCCCCTGGGTCACCACGTTGTCTCCAGGCGCGATGCTGCCGTTGGTGATGGCGATCTGATCGCCTTGGCTGGCGCCGGTCTGGAGGAACACCGGGTCGTAGGTGGTGCCGCTTTTCACGAAGGCCAGGGGCTTGCCATCCGCATCCACCACCGCAGCGACCGGAATGGAGACCACGCCGCCGGCTTCCGTGGCAGGAGCGGTGGTGATCCCCAGCATGGAATCGATCTCGGCGCTGGCCTTCACCTGGCGCACGTTCCCCTGCTGCTGAAACTCATCACCATGGCCCACGTGGGCCATGGCCGGGCTGAACCCACCGAGGGCCAGGGTTCCGAGGCTGAGGCCGCCGGCCAGAAGAAGAGCGCGCATGCTGCTGTTGCCGCAGGGGCAGGACAAGAACCCGCGAAGGATGCCGGAGTCGCGATGAAAAACAGGTGAAATCGCCTGCGCCCACTAGCATCCGCCGGTCTCAGCTTCCACCTGATGCCGCTGCGGATCCTGCTGGTGGAAGACGAGCAGGAACTGGCCGGCGCCGTGCAGACCGTGCTGCAGCGCCAGGGGCATGTGGTGGACCACTGTGCCGATGGACTGCAGGGCTGGACGCTGCTCAGCGGCGAGCTGGCCCGCTATGAGCTGGCGATCGTGGATTGGATGCTGCCGGGCCTGAGCGGCCCTGAGCTCTGCCGCCGGGCCCGCACAGCCGGCCTTGAGCTGCCGCTACTGCTGCTCACCGCCCGCGCCGAGACGGCCGATCGGGTGGAGGGGCTCGATGCCGGCGCCGATGACTACCTGAGCAAGCCCTTCGCGATGGAGGAACTGCTGGCCCGGGTGCGGGCGCTGCAGCGCCGCCAGCCCAGGTACCGCGAGCCCGTGCTGGCGGTGGGGCCCTATCGCTTCGATCCCCAAAGCGGTCTGCTGGAGGTCAGCACACCCGGTGGTCTCGTGGCGATCCCACTGGCAGGCAAGGAGCAGCAGTTGATGACCTATTTCCTTGAGAATCCTGAGCGGATCATTCCCGGTTCCCAACTGCGCCACCAGCTCTGGGATCTGCATCAGGATCCGGTGAGCAATGTGGTGGCCGCCCAGGTGCGGCTGCTGCGGCGAAAACTGGCAGCCCACGGCCTGCCTTCCCCGATCGAAACAGTGCCGAGCCGCGGCTATCGCTTCCTGGCCCGGCTGCCTGGAGAGTCATGAGCGCCAACCGCTCGCCGGCTCCGGCACTGCTGTGGCGAGCTCGGCTGCGCCTGGCTGCCCTCTCGCTCCTGGTGATGGGCGCGATTTTGTACGGCGCCGGTTTCGCCATGGCGCGCCTGCTGCTGCAGGAGCGGGAAGCCGCCCTGCGCCGCGAACTGCAGACCCTCGCCGGGACGCTGCACGACAGCCTCAAGCCCAGCCTGCCTCCGCTCGCGACTCCCTCGCGGGCGCTGGCGGCGGTGCTGCCGGGCCTGTGTCTGGTGGGTGAGGCCTGTCCGGCCGCTGATGCCCTGATCGAGCGCCATGCCATCAGCGCCGCCGATCCGTCCCGTTTCCAGCTGCGGATTTTCAATGCCCGCGGCCAGCTGCTGGCCGCCTCGCCTGGCGCCCAGGGGCCTGCCCGGCCGGAGCCGG
>CALPNT020000191.1 GCA_943325005.2 Bifidobacterium breve
GATGCCGATCTCGGCGCCGGCGTCAACGTTGGTGCCGGCACCATCACGGCCAACTACGACGGCGTGCGCAAGCACCGCACCGCCATCGGTGCCGGCAGCAAGACCGGCGCCAACTCCACCCTGGTGGCGCCGATTCACCTGGGCGAGAACGTCACCGTGGCGGCCGGCTCCACCCTCACCGACGACGTACCCGCCGGTGCCCTGGCCTTCGGCCGGGCGCGGCAGGTGGTGAAGGACAGACGGGGCTGAGGGCTGGCCCTGCCCCGTTCAAGTCAAGGCCGCTGCCAGCAACGGCAGCAGTTGTTCCAGAGCCACGCCACGGCTGGCCTTGAGCAGCAGCAGATCCCCCGCTGCCAGCCAGTCCGCCAGCGGTTCGGTGGCCTCGGCGGGGGTGTCCACCCGCACCAGCCGGGCCAGGCCGGCAGCGCCCGCCAGCATGGCGTCGCCCTCATCCCCCGCCGCCACGATCACCAGCCCATCAAGGCCCAGCTCCCGGGCCCGGACCGCCACCTGCCGATGCAGCGCCAGGCTTTGATCACCCAGCTCGAGCATGGTGCCGAGCACCGCGTAACGGCGGCGCCGTGGTGCACTGCCGCCGTCGGGGTCGGGGGTGGGGTCGGTCGCGGTGTCAGCCAGCAGCTCCAGGGCCGCCAGCATCGCTTCGGGAGAGGCGTTGTAGGTCTCGTCGAGCACCTCGATACCGCCAATCCTGAGCCGGCGGCTGCGACCACCGGGCACCGCCACCTCCAAGGCACTCAGCGCCTGCCGGGACACCCCCAGCTCCTGGGCCACCGCGACAGCCAGCAACAGATTGCGGGCGTTGTGCCGGCCCTCAAGGGGCAGCTGCAGCACCTTGCCATCCTGCAGGCGCAACCGGGGCTGGTTGCGGGCGGCGGCCACGGGATCAGCGCCAGGGCAAGCCACCACCTCATCCCCCGGCCCCTCCAGGGCCCCGACCAGATCGGCCACCGGCAGGGAGGGATCAAAGCCGCCCAGCTCATCCGCCAGGCCGACCCGCCGCACCCGTCCGCTCCAGACCGCAGCCAGGGCCCGCTCCAGCAGCAGATCGCCGGCCGGGATCACCACCAGGCCATCGGCCCTGAGCGCTGCCGTGATTTCGCATTTGGCCTGGGCGATCGCCTCGCGGCTGCCGAGGCGACCGATGTGGGCGGTGCCGATGTTGGTGATCACCGCCAGATCGGGCTGGGCGCAACGGCTGAGCCGTTCGATCTCGCCCAGGCCCCGCATGCCCATCTCCACCACCAGGGCGGCCGTGCCGTCTCCGGCCTTGAGCAGAGTCAGGGGAACGCCGATGTCGTTGTTGTCATTGCCGCTGCTGGCCACCACCGGCCCCAGCGAGGCCAGAGCGGCGCGGATCAGCTCCCGGGTGGTGGTCTTGCCGGCTGAGCCGGTCACGGCCACCACCGGGGCAGCGAGAGCCTGTCGCCAGAGGCCGGCGAGCTGCTGATAAGCCAGCAGGGTGTCAGCCACAGGCCAGATCGGCCGGCCCAGGCGCTCGGCCAGGGCCTGAACCGCGGCGGGTTCAAGCCGATCGCGCTCGACCACGGCCGCCGCCGCCTGCGCCAGGGCCGGCTCCAGAAAGCGATGGCCATCGAAGCGTTCCCCCACCAGCGGCACAAACAGTGCGCCCTTGAGATCGCCGCGGCTGTCGGTGCTGATCGCCTGGATCGGTTCGCCAGCGGTGGCATCAGGCAGGGGCCCCCAGGGCTCGCCCCAGAGCGCCAGCAACAGATCGAGGCGCACAGCCATCACACCTTGGGCACGGGATCGAGCAGGATCATGCCGGATCCCACCAGGGCCTTACGGCCGAGGGGGCGCTGCTGTTCATCCACCAGCTCGAAACGTTCATAACCGAGCTCCTGGGCCTTCTGGCACCAGCGATCCACCCACTGGCGGCGGCTGGCTGCCGGCAGCTCGGCGAAGGCTGGTCCGAGGGTGAGGCGCAACAGGGCCAGGGCCGGCTCGGGATGGGCCGACACAATCCAAGGGCCGGGATCGGCCTCGGCAAGCAGCTGCAGCAGGGGATCCAGCGCCAGCGGTGCGGCTGTGGCCGCCGGTTCACCCGGCAGCAGCGCCGCTGCTTGCGGTGAAACTGCTCGCGGTGAAACTGCTGGCGGTGACCATTCTGGTGGCGAGATCGTTGGCGCTGACACCCCGGGCGCGGCGTCCAACTCGGCGACTGCTGGCGCTGTTCCGGCGCCGAGCGAGACCCTGGCCCTGGTGCCCGGTGGTGCCTGGGGCGGAGCTGGCTGCAGCGGCTCGGCCCCAGCCAAGGGCCGTTGCGGCCCAGGCGCTGGCACGGCGGCCGAGCCAGCGCCGTGGCTCAGCAGCCGCCAGCCGATCCAGGGCAAGGCCAGCAGCAGGGCCAGCAGCAGGGGCCAGAACAGCGCCTGCAGGGGGCTCGGCCAGAAGCCCGGCACCGACAGCTCCCCTGCGCGGTTGCGACGCCACAGGGCCCGCAGCTGCAGGCCAAGATCGGCGACCACAGCTTTGAGATCCTGGCCAAGCAGGCCCCAGGGATTCTGGTAGGTCGCCGGCAGATCGGCTGGGCGGGGGCGATCCGGCGGTTCAGCCGTCACCACGGCGCAACAACTGGGCCAGGGGATTGCGGGACTTGCCCTGAGGCTGGGCCCGACGGACCGCGTCGGAGGACGCCACCGCCGCCTCCCGTTCGGCGTCGCTGTGCAGGCTCGGATCGGCCCCCTGACCCTGGGAGAAGCGCTCCACCTGGGCGGCATCCGGGCTCGGCATCTTCACGCCGCAGACCTCGCTGTACATCGCCTCATACTTCCGTGCGGAGCGATCCCAGCTGTAGTTCTGGGCCATCGCCCGAACCTGCAGTTCCCGCCAGCTGTCGGCATGGCGATAGGCCTCCCAGGAGCGCACGATTGTGGTGTAGAAATCCACCGGCTCATAGCGATCGAAGCAGAAGCCGCTGCCGGTGTGGGCGCGGGGATTGTGGGGCGGCACCGTGTCCACCAGCCCACCCACCTTGCGCACCACCGGAATCGAGCCGTAGCGCATCGCCAGCAACTGGCTGATGCCGCACGGCTCAAAGCGACTCGGCATCAGGAAGGCATCGGTGCCGGCATAGATCAGCCGTGACAAGGCGTCGTCGTAGGTGAGGAAGACGGCGAAGCGGCCGGGATGGCGGGCCGCCAACTGCCACAACCCCGATTCATAGCCGCGATCACCGGTGCCCAGCACCACAATTTGGCTGTCGGTGTAAGCCAGCACGCGGTCCGCTACCTGCAGCAGCAGGTCCACCCCCTTCTGATCCACCAACCGGCTCACCATGCCCATCAGGTAGGTGTCGGGGTTCACGGTGAGACCCATGCGCTCCTGCAGGGCCCGCTTGTTCACGGCTTTACCGCTCAAGTCCGTGGCACTGAAGGTGGCGGGCAGGGTCTGATCGGTGGTCGGGTTCCAGTCTTCGGTGTCGATGCCATTGAGAATGCCGCGCAGCTTGCCGCTGATGTAATTGAGCAAGCCCTCCAGCCGTTCGCCATATTCTGCCGTCCGAATTTCAGCGGCATAGGTGGGTGACACCGCATTGACCCCATCGGCATAGAGCAGGGCCGCCGCCATCGTGTGATCGCCCTGCATATACCAGGGACACCAGGTGATGCGATCCAGCTTCCAGCGCCAGGGACCCTGATATTTGAGGTTGTGGATCGTGAACACGGTGCTGATCTCCGGGTCCTGGTGCATCCACACCGGGATCATGCCGGTGTGCCAGTCATGGCAATGCAGCACTTGGGGTTTCCAGACATTCCAGGCGAATTCCGCCGTGGCGCTGGCGAAGAAGGTGAAGCGCCAGTCCTCATCTTCACCGCCATAGATGCGTTCCGGGTCAAAGACGGGATGGCCGACCAGATAAATCGGCAGCCCATTGCTGGGGTGGCGCGTCTCGAAGATCGAGAAGTCGGTGCCCATCGTGTGGCCGCGCCACAGCGGTTCAGCCGGAATCTGCAGGCGGCTCCAGAGCTTGCCGTAGCCCGGCAGGATCAGGCGCACGTCGTGACCGAGAGCGGCCAGGGCCGGTGGTAGCGAACCCACCACGTCGCCCATTCCCCCCACCTTGATCATCGGGGCACATTCGGCCGCGGCGAACAGGATCCGCATGGGGTTCAGGCGCCGTAGGGCGCGGTGGTCTGGCGGGCGCAACTCTACGGGTCACATCAGCGGCCGTCCTGGCTCAGGGCAGCACGGTCACCGGTGTGCCGATCTGCACTAGATCAAACAGTTCCTGCACGTTTTCGTCATACAAACGCACACAGCCATGGGAAACGGCTCGGCCGATGCTGGCGCGGTTCGGGGTGCCGTGGAAACCGGCGATCACACAGCCCTTCAGCTCCAGATGCTCCAGCCCGTTGAAACCCTTACGGCCGCGGCAATCGCGATGGAAGCCGATCCAGCGACTACCGAGGGGATTGTCGGGGCCGGGCTTGATCCTGACGCCGGTGGCCGGATGTTCCCAGACCGGATGGCTGGTCTTTTCCAGCACCTGGAACTTGCCGACCGGGGTCTCCCAGCCCGGCATGCCTACCGCCACCGCATAGCGATGGAGTTCCCGGCCGTTGTCCAGCACCAGCAGCAGGCGGCGCTGGCGATTGAGCACCAGCTGACGCGCCGGGTTGGCGCTGGGCACAGCCAGGGGCCCAGGTCCAGGCCTGACAACCCTCGTCGGCGGTGTAGGCGAAGCCGCGGCGGGCTGGGCCGCGGCTTCGCCTGGCCACCGCAGGGGGCCGGGGACGATCGGCAGATCGATGGGTCGCGGCGCTGGTAACTGCAGGGTGGGCCCGAGGCGGCCGGCGGCCGCTGGCTTGGTGACCGTGAACGATTGGGGCGGCACCAGGGGACCTGATGCCGTGGGCAACGCCTGGGCCGAACCGGCCCCAGC
>CALPNT020000192.1 GCA_943325005.2 Bifidobacterium breve
GCCCGCCAGATCCGCGATGTGATCACCACCGAGATGTGGGAACAGATCAACGATGTCTACTGGAATCTGCAGGAGGTGAGCTTTTGGAACCAGCCCCCTCAGGAGCAATTGCGCGAAATCCGCCGCGCCTGCCAGTTGTTCTATGGCATCACCGATGCCACCCTCAGCCGTGATCTTTCCTGGCAGTTCAGCCGCTTGGGTCGCTTGCTGGAGCGGGCCGACAAAACCACCCGCATCCTCGATGTCAAATATTTTCTGTTGCTGCCCACCCACGAGGAGGTGGGTGGTGTGCTCGACGAGTTGCAGTGGATCGCCCTGCTGCGCACGGCCGGGGCCTATCAGATGTTCCGCCAGTCGCGGCATCAGGCGATCGCACCGGAGGCGGTGGCTGCCTTCCTGCTGTTGGATCCAATCTTTCCGCGCTCGGTGCGCTACTGCCTGGAGCGGATCAGCGATACCCTTCGCATCATCCGCAGCAGCGCCGTCCCCGGGCCGCCTGATGATCTCGAATGCCTGGTTGGCCTGGTGCTTGCTCGCTGGAGTTTCACCCGGATTGACGAACTGATCGCCAATGGCCTCCACGAGGCGATCGACCATCTGCAGCAGGACCTTAACCGGCTCCATGATCTGATCGAAGCTCGTTATTTCATCTCCGCCAGTAGCACCACCTCCGGCGCCGAACCCGAATGCGTGCCCGCGTAACCCATACCCTCGAGTACCGCTACAGCGCTCCGGTGCTGCTGGGACCCCATCGTTTTTGCCTCAAACCCCGGGGTCATGGCTTTCAGCGTCTGGTGCACTTTCAGTTCGCGATCACGCCCGAACCGGCCTGGCTCTACCCGCTGATGGCCGCCAGCGGCGACGAGATTCTGCGGGCTCGCTTTGAAGGCAGCACCGACCATTTCAAGGTGCGTTCGGTGAGTGAGGTGGAAACCCAGCTGCCGCCGCCGCTGGCCATCTGCCTGGAGGACAACGAGCCCCAGCTTCCCTATCCGATCGGCCATCTCAACATCGATCTCAGTGGCGCCATCGCCGGCTGGCTTCCCAATGGCCAGCATGATCCCGCCGCGGTGGACCTGGCCCAGGAGGCGTTGATGGGCAGTGATCAGCGGGCGCTGATGTTTCTCGACCAACTGGTGGAGATGATTCAGGACCGGGTGAAGTACACCCAGCGCCATGTGGGCCCGGCCTGGCCGGCCGGTCGCACCCTCAAGGAGCGGGTGGGCTCCTGCCGTGATCTGGCGATGTTGATGATCGAAGCCTGCCGCTGCGTTGGTCTGCCGGCCCGCTTCGTCAGTGGTTATCACCTGGTGGAGCCCAAGCCTCGCCACTACGACCTGCACGCCTGGGCTGAGATCTACCTGCCCGGTGCGGGTTGGCGCGGTTTCGATCCCAGCGGCATGGGGGCGATCGACGATCGCTACATCACCCTGGCCACCTCCTCCAAGCCCCTGCTCACCGCTGCCATCAATGGCAGTTTCTCCGGCGACGAGCCCGTGCAGAGCGAGATGGACTGGAGCATCGAGGCCGAAATCCTCGAGAGCCGCCAGTTGGCGGCCGAAGCGATGGATGTGCTGCAGCTCTGAGTTGCCGCCGCCAGCCAGCTCGGCGCTGCGCAAGGCCAGCGATCCAAAGCCGGCCTTAAGGAATTGGCCCTGGTAGCGGTTGGGACAACACAGACCACCGCGCCGGGCGATGACTGCCCCACTTCGCCCGGGCCCTTCCCATGGCCGCCACCCTCACCGGCAGTGCTCCACTGCCGATCAGCTCCCTGGCCCAGTCGATGCGACGCCACCTGTTCTCGAGCCAGGCCAAGTCGCCGTCGCTGGCCACCAGCCACGACCACTACCTCTGTCTGGCCCTGGCCGTGCGCGACCGGCTGCTGACCAGCTGGGTGGACACGGCCGAGACCTACACGCGCCAACACGTGCGCACCGCTGTTTACCTCTCGGCGGAATACCTGCTCGGGCCCCATCTGGAGAACAACCTGGGCAGCCTCGGTCTGCGCCAGGAGGCCGAAGCGGCCTGCCGTGAGCTGGGACTTTCGCTGGAGGAGCTGCTGGCCCAGGAACCCGAGCCGGGCCTGGGTAACGGCGGCCTGGGGCGACTGGCGGCCTGCTTCCAGGAATCGATGGCCACGCTGGAACTGCCGGCGATCGGCTATGGCATCCGCTACGAATTCGGCATCTTCCGCCAGCAGATCGGGCCCTCGGGCCAGATGGAGAGCACCGATCCCTGGCTGGCCAGAGGCAATCCCTGGGAGGTGATCCGACCGGAGTGGAGCTATCCGGTGCAGATCGGCGGTCAGACCGTGATCGGCGTGGCCCACGACACACCAATCCTGGGCTACGGGGTGCACACCGCCAATACGTTGCGGCTCTGGTCAGCCCAGGCACCCGACGCCTTCGATTTCGCCTCTTTCAATGCCGGCGATTACACCCGCGCCGTGCTGCAGAAGGTGCAATCCGAAACGCTCTCGAAGGTGCTCTATCCCAACGACGAGCTTGAGCAGGGCAAACGTCTGCGGCTGAGTCAGCAGATTTTCTTCGTGTCCTGCTCCCTGCAGGACATGTTCCGGATCCTCCTGGGTCAGGGCCTGCCGGTGACGGAATTTCACCGCAAGTATGCCGTTCAACTCAACGACACCCATCCCGCCATCGCCGTGGCGGAACTGATGCGCCTGCTGATCGATGTTCACCGCGTCGACTGGGATACGGCCTGGAGTATCACCACCGCCACGATCAGCTACACCAACCACACCCTGCTGCCGGAAGCTCTGGAGTGCTGGAGTCTGGGGCTGTTCCAGCAGCTGCTGCCCCGCCAGCTGGAGATCATCTATGAGATCAACTCCCGCTTCCTGCGCATGATGCGCCTTAAATATCCGGGGCGGCCGGAGTTGCTTCAAAAGCTTTCTTTGATCCAGGAGGGGCCTGAGCGCAAGGTTCGCATGGCCCACCTGGCGATTGTCGGTAGCCATCAGGTGAATGGTGTGGCCGAGTTGCACAGCGAGCTGCTGGTGAAGAACCTCTTCCATGATTTCGCCGCGATCTGGCCGGAACGGTTCAGCAATGTCACCAATGGCGTCACGCCGCGCCGCTGGCTCTCGGTGGCCAATCTGCCGCTCTCCGCGCTGCTCGATGAGACGATCGGCAACGGCTGGCGACGGGATCTTGATCAGCTCAGCAAGCTCGAGCCCCTGGCCGGCGACGCCAGCTTCCTGGAGCGCTGGCATGGGGTGCGGGAGCAGGCCAAGCAACGATTGGCCAGCACGATTCATGCCCAGGCCGGGGTGCTGGTGGATCCGGCCTCCCTGTTCGATGTGCAGGTGAAACGCATCCATGAATACAAGCGTCAGCACCTGGCAGCCCTCCAAATTGTTGAGCGCTATCTGCGCATTCGTGCCGGCGAGGATCTGCCACCACGCACGGTGATCTTCGGCGGCAAGGCAGCCCCCGGCTACGCCATGGCCAAGCTGATCATTCGTCTGATTGTGGGGATCGCCGAGATTGTCAACATCGATCCGGCCATGGACGGGCGCCTGCGGGTGGTGTTCCTGCCCAACTTCAGCGTCAAGCTGGGGCAACGCATCTATCCGGCGGTGGATCTCTCCGAGCAGATCTCCACCGCCGGCATGGAGGCCTCCGGCACCGGCAACATGAAGATGAGCCTGAATGGCGCGCTCACAATCGGCACCCTCGATGGCGCCAACATCGAAATCCGCGATCGCGTGGGTCACGACAACTTCTTCCTGTTCGGTCATACCGCCGAGCAGTTGGCGTCGATCAACCGCAACGGTTACCACCCGATGCCCTGGCTGGAGAATGACCCGATGACCCGGGAGGCGATCGAGCTGATCGGCTCGGGACACTTCAGTGAAGGCGACCGGGACCTGTTCCATCCGCTGCTGGCCAACCTCTGCAGCAGCGATCCGTTCCGGGTGATGGCCGACATCGGCGATTACCGTCGCGCCCAAAACGACGTGGACGCTGCCTGGCTGGATCCGCAGCGCTGGCGCACGATGTCGGTGCTGAACTCGGCCCGCTGCGGCTTCTTCAGCAGTGACCGCTCGATCCGCGAGTACGCCGAGCGGATTTGGAAGGTGCAGCCCGTGCCTGTGCAAGCGTGCAGCGTGGTTCCCCTTGCGTGACCCCCGGACGATGACCTGGATGGAACCCGCAGCCCGGGCCGCCGAAGCCCGGCTGATCAAGGCCGGCATCCAGCTGACCCTTGGCGGCGAGCCCACCGTGGTGCCGCTCGAGCCCGAGGGGGCCGAGTGGAGCGTCACCGCCGATGGCCCCACCAAGTTGCCGATCGCCCGTCGCCTCGGCCAGGAGCTGCAGCTCGGTGCCTGGCCCGGCAGCACGATGCTGTACTGCCCTGGCAAGCGTTACGACGGCGAGGTGAATCCCCGCTGGGCCCTGCGGCTGATCACCGGCCTGCAGGGCCGCCCCCCGGTGCGCTGGCCCAGGCCCTGTCAGCCGGGGCTGAGCGGCCCCCAGCTGACGGGTGATCAAGGCGAGGCCTGGCTGGCGAAGCTCGGCCAGCGCCTGGGGATCGAGCTCGAACCCTTGCCCCTGCGCGATCCCCTCGATGGCGAGCGGCGCATCTGGGCTGTGCCGTTGAGCTCCGATCCTGATGAGGTCAGCGATCCGGACGATGACGGCGACCCGGCCCGGCGTTCGATCCCCTGGCGGCCGGCGGCCTGGCCGCTGGAGGAGGCGCTGCGGGACCTCAGCGGTGCGCCCGGACCGGCGGGCCTGCGTCTGCCGCTGGAGCACATGCCGGCGGCACTGCCGCGCCAGGTGCTCACCCTCGAAATCGGCGCCGACGGTTGGGAGCTGTTCCTGCCGCCCCTCACCCGCCGTCCGCTGGAAACGCTGCTGCAGGCCGTGGCCGACAGCCTCGACGACCTGGCGGCGCC
>CALPNT020000193.1 GCA_943325005.2 Bifidobacterium breve
CGCCGCGGGCCCAGGCCAGGCCAACTCCCAGTACCAGGCTGAGCACCAGGGCCAGGGCCAGCAGCACCAGGGCGAACCATTCCCCACCCGAAAGGCTGCGGCGCACCGGAGCCGGCCTGGGTTGGTCGGTATCGCCGGCCGGACTGGCGGGGGGACGGAACACCACAACCGGCCTGACGGGCTGGCGCAGCCGCTCGTCATAGGAGCGGCGGGCGGCGGGATCAGCGAGGACCCCATAGGCCTGGCGCAGCTGACGAAAGGCGAGCTCCGCCTCGGCCGCCGGCAGCGCGGTGGTGTCGGGGTGATAGCGCTTGCTGAGGGCCCGGAAGGCCTGGCGCAGCTGCTGGGTACTGGCATCGGGAGCCACCCCCAGCTGCTCGTAATGGGTGGGCATGGCGGTGAGATTAGGCAGGGCCGTTGGATGGGGCCGGTGGGCAGGGCGGCAACTGGAAGGATGGCCGCAACCGGATGGCCGCCAGCTTCAACCCGGCTCTCGTCCCGGCAAACAGCTGGCGTTGCGAACGCCTGGCCGCCGGCTGGGCATGATCCTGGGTAGACCCAACCCCACTGCAAGCGCGGATGGCTGCCAGCCCTGCCACCTCTGAGCCTCCGTCCGACCTCTGGCAGACCCTGGGCTGGCAACCGCAGCCCGAGCAGCTGGAGCAGCTTGTCGCCCTGCAGGCTGCCCTGCGCCAAGGGAACGAACGGGTCAACCTCACCCGCCTGGTGGAGGGGGATGACTACTGGATCACCCAGGTGTTCGATAGCCTTTGGCCCCTGCTGCCCTTGCTGCAGGCGGAACGGGCCGGCGCCCAGCAGCCGCTGCAGATCATCGATGTCGGCACCGGCGGCGGCTTCCCGGGCCTGGCCATCGCTATTGCCCTGCCGGCGGCCCAGCTCACCCTGGTGGATTCAGTCAGCCGCAAGGTGGAGGCGGTGGCGGCGATGGTGACGGCCCTGGATCTGCAGCAGCGGGTGACCCTGCGCTGTGATCGGATCGAACGCTGCGGTCAGGCGAGCAGCTGTCGCGGCCGCTTCGACTGGGCGCTGGCGCGGGCTGTGGCCAGCGCCCCGGTGGTGGCCGAATACCTGGTGCCCCTGCTGCGGCCCGAGGGGCGGGCCCTGCTCTACCGCGGTCAGTGGAACGCCGCCGATCAGGTCGATCTGGAGAGGGCTCTGGGGCCCTTGCGGGCCGCGATCGAGCGGACGATGCCCCTGGAGCTGCCCCACGAGCGCGGCATCCGCCACGCCTTGGTGCTGCGACCCCTGGGTCCCTGCCCGCCGCTCTACCCACGGGCCGTGGGCATGCCGGCCAAACACCCCCTCGGCGGCTCCAGCGGCTAATCCGGCACCCAGCCGCGGCCGCCACGAGGCTTGCAGGGCTGCGGCGCTGGCTTGGAATCGCCCCTCAGGGCTTGCCCGTGCCGGCCATGAGACGCTGGTGTTGCTCGTCTCCTAGGCGCTCGCGCAGGCGTCGCAGCAGCGCCGGGATCTCCTCGGCCCAGGGGCTCTCCCCCAAGACGGCCCGCAGCTCCTGCTCGCTCACCTCACCATCGAGTCCGTTGGCGTTGTGGCCGGGGAACCAGTGCCCCCCTTCCCCCAGCAGGCCATAGCGGGCCCGGCAGTAGTCCTCCAGGCCCCAGGCCTCCAGCAGGTTGTGCAGCCAGAGCAGCAGTGGCAGGTTGAGGCCGCCGGGGGTGGCCTCCCAGGCCGGCAGTCCCTGCTGCCAGCTGGCCAGCCAGCGAGGATCCAGCGCCTGGCGGCGGGCTGCCTCCAGGCGCTCCAGGATCGGCGGCAGCAGCTGGCTGGCCTGGGGCAGCAGGGCCACGGCCTCAAGGTGACGATCAAAGTCGCTGAGCCGCGCTGCGCCGACGCTGATCGTGTGGATGCCGGGGGCTGAGAGACAGAAGAGGTCGTTGAAGACGATCGGATGCAGCGGCTCGCAGAGCGCGCTGAAGCGGGGCGCCGGGGTATGCAGATGGCCGCCCTTGTCGGTGGGGCTGATCACGAACACCCCCATGTCGTGGGCCATGGCCGCATCCACGGCGGGACGGTTGTCCTGGCGGATGAAGTACCAGTGGAGATTGATGTAGTCGAAGCCGTCGCTGGCGATCGCCTCGAGAATCACCGGCAATGGCGCATGGGTGGACAGGCCGATGTGCCCCACCCGGCCAGCGGCCTGCCAGCGCCGGGCCACCGCCAGGCAGCCGCCCGGCCGCAGCACCTGCTCCAGCAGCTCGGCGTTGTTGACCCCATGGAACCCGAGCAGGTCGAGGCGCTCGCCGCGGGCCTCGAGGCCCAGCCGCTCCACACTGAGCGCCAGTTGCTGCTCGAAGACCGCCGGATCGGGTTGGGGCGGCAGTTTGGTCTGCAGGATGCGCTGCGGATCGGGCACCTCCCCCAGCAGCCAGCCCAGCTGGCGCTCGGAGCTGCCGTAGCCACGGGCGGTTTCGATGTGATGGGCACCGATCGCCACGGCCCGCTCCAGGATGGCGCGTAGCTTGTCCTGGCTGGCGGCGGTGATCTCGGCCGGCGGCAGGTCGCTCCAGCTCTGCTGGAAACGCATGCCCCCCAGGGACAGAACCGGCATCGCCAGCTCGGTGCGACCAAAACGCCGGGTCGGCAGCGGCAAGGGTACCACCAAGGTCAGGGGAGCTGAATCGCGGCGGCCACGGACGCCGGGTTCGTCCCGGTGGCGCGGGGCAGGGTGCGCTTCGGGCGGGCCGGCGAAGGCACCCCCAGGGGCAGGATCTCCTGCTGCTCCAGCTGGGCCTCCAGGGCCGGCAGCTGCTCGTAGGCCACCCAATGAATGCAGTCCACCGGACAGGTGTCGATCGCCTCCTGAATGCGATCGGTGCTGTCGCCATCCTGGCGGATCGCCCGGGAGCGGCCCCAGATGGACTCCACCAGGAAGGTGTTGCCGGCCACATGGGCGCAGTAGCGGCAGCCGATGCACACCGCTTCATCCACCCAGACGGCCTTCTGCCGCAAGGCCCCACCCAGCACCGGCTCCAGACCCGTGGACCCGGAGCCCGGCTCGGGGCTCACGACACGAAACGCCAGGGCTGGATCCACGACGGCGGCAGCAGCGGCAAGACCAGCCATGGGATCAGCGGAGTTCAGCTGTCCCAACGGGTGACCACCAGTTCGATGCTGCCATCGAGCTGATTGGTCTGCTCGTTCACCTGAAAACCTTCCTCGGCACTGGAGGCCAGAATGGTGCGCAGGGCATAGCGCTGGTGCAGCTGGGCCAGAAACCGCTCGACCGGTACAGGTTGCTTCCACAGATCAAGGTCGGTCACCAGCTCGTAACTGCCGGAGTCGGCGTTGAGGCGGAAGCCGATATCGGCGCCGCCCGCCTGGGCGATGGCCAGCTCGGCTGTCACGGTCTGGCCGCGATAGCCCCGCACCTGCTGGCTGCCCTCCTGGGGCGAATGGCCCAGATCGGTGAGAGCGGCAACCAGGGTCTGGCGATCACGCAGCTCGGTGGTGACGGTGCTGAAGTGCGACATCGGATCAGAGGGAACAGAACGGAACGTCAGGACAGTGAAGGCAGGCTGGTTGAGCTCATGCGGCAGGATTTCAGAGCGCGCGGGGCTGGCCGAGAGCCTGGTGCTCGTGCTCCTGCAGCTGCTGGCTCTGGAAAGCCTCGGCGGTGCTTCGCCGCTGCTGAACCTGGCCGAGGCGAGCCTCGATCCGTTCGGTCAACGGTTCACAGCCCGCGCCCTGCACCCCTTCCACCAGCTCCTCGACCAGCCCATCGGGCCGGATCCGGAAGCGGATGGTGCGCTGGGCCATACCCGTTGCCTACACGGAATGGCCAAAGGTTAACGGGATTGCTCCTGCCGTGGAGCAGCCCCTCATTGCAGCAAGCCTTCATCCACCAGGGTCTGCAAGCGTTCGAGCAGCTCGGGCTGCTCCAGTTGCTCCAGGGCCAGGCGGGCTTCGTCGCGCACGCTGGGCTCGGCATCGTGGAGCATCGTATGCAGCAGCGATTCCACCACCTGCTGCTGGCGGGGTTCGACCAGATCGGCATAGAGGCGGCCCAGGCCCCAGGCACTGTTGCTGCGCACCGCCGGCTCACTGTCGATCCGCAGGCTGAGCAACAGCTGGGCGGCGGCGGGATCAGCCTTGGCCGGCCCGGTGCCGCCGGCATCGGCCAGCGAGCTGGCCGCCCAGAGGCGCACGGCGGCCACATCCACCTGCAGGGAGCGGATCAGGGGATTGAGCACCGGAGCCTCCGGGTAATTGCCCAGGCTCCAGGCCACGGCCTTGCGCACGTAGCCGTTGTCATCGCCAGCCAGCAGGGCCAACAAGGGCTCAACCCCAAGCGGATGGGGATTACGGCCGAGGGCATAGACAGCACTCATCCGCAGAATCGGACAGCTGGCCGCCAACAGGGGCAGCAGCAAGGGCACGGCGCGGGGATCCCGGTGTTCACAGAAGATGCGCAGACCCTGCATGCGCTGCTCCTGGGAGCCACTCAGCCAGGCGATGCCGGCATCGCATTCCGCCGCCACAGCGAGCGCTGTCGGCTCGGTGGTGTCGAGCTCATCGAGTGGATCGCCAAGAAGCTCCTGCGCCAGTTCAAGGGCGAGCACCTCCGGATCGAGCACCAGATCACCGGAGCTGTCGGGGAAAGGCAACGGATAAGGCTGGGCGTCGTCCGACATGGGGCGATCCAGGTGGGGAGATCCTCTCAGCCCACCGGTGCCGGCGCCGCCATATCACTGGGAAGCCAGATGCGGGCACTGACGGCGAACAGGGCCAGGCCGAACATCAGCACAATCGCGGCCGGCAGCAGGGTGGAGCGAAAAAACTGCAC
>CALPNT020000194.1 GCA_943325005.2 Bifidobacterium breve
CAAAAAACCACTAAAGTGACCCCCTTCTATTGTGCCACCGTTTCTAGGATTCAAATGGATGTCGCCTGGACTAAATTGACAGGCATTGCTTTCTTCTGTATAAATATTAACATCTCCCGATAAGACAATTGCTAATGTACTAAACCCTTTATCTACGTGCCTTGCTGTATACGGTGTCGTTCGCAATGCAACACTCGCAAGATTGCCAATTTTGATTGGTGCCGCCTCTACTTGAGGGTGCTGAATACTACGCTTATTGAAAAGATAGACCATACCACAGGGTCCGTTTACTTTTGTTGGCATCTCCGCCGGATCAAGCGTGAAGATCCGCTCTACATTTTTCAATGGGAAAGGTAGAGATGAGCATCTCGCGTCTTGCGGTTTACTCGGCGCATCCATTGCTTACCTTATTTTGCGCGTCAATGAGCTGCTTTTGTCGTTTATTTGCTTGCGCACCACTGTCTCTAGTGCAAACGCCGCCAGACCACTCAAGGAGCGTCCTTCTTCATCGCTTTGTCTCAGCAGGTACTCGTAAACATTATAAGGAATGGTAATTGTAAGGCGTTTTGACGAACGAAATGCCTTACCGGATTGCAACTGCTTTGTATACTCGAGTCGGTGTTGCTTCGTCATTTCAGAAAATCCGGGAATGAGTGAATTCATCATATCTACTCCTTATTTGCGTCGTTCCTGGTCAAATGTGCTGCATCTTGCGTTGTTGCCCGACCCACTTCGCTTTTCACCAAATGCACCTTCACATTGCTTCACGTCCCTCCCCCTTTCCTTTTGCTGGTATTCGTTTGCCAATCCTTTGCCACCATGGAACAATCCGTTGCAGAGTACAACAGATTGACTGCTCATTATCCCTGCAGGCTGCGCTATGGTTGATTGAGGTTAATGTTTTTACAATTCATCAGCCTTAATTCATCTCCCTGCCCGCAGCGTCTGGATCTTGACCTGACTAAACGCACTGTTGCCTACTTGGAATCCCTCAGCGCCACGACAGGACGTTCCGTGATCGATATTGCAGAAGACTCGATTTCGCAGGCAGTTTCCACGAGTAAGCACGATCTGCGCTGAGTCTGGAGAGAGTCCCGCTGTTTTCTGCGCTTCTATGGGCCGCTTGGACTGCTGATTTCGAGTGCATCTCCTCACTGGTACCCCTCTCCACCATGCCGCAGCGATCACAGTGGATCCTGGGTGCCACTCGAATCCAGTAGGTAAGTTGCTCGCCCACCAGTTCTCACCTTGATGGGGCAATGCCTCTGCCCTCCTGGTAGCGATTCTAGATGGTTGCCATCTTTCTCGCCTACAGTGATATTCGCTACAAGGTCGGCACGTACTGCTTGACCTTGCCGTCCTGCCCTTTCCTTCAAGGTCTGAAGCACCAGGGGGACCATCGGATTCCGTGGGGCAGTCAGTGGGGTGCTCGGCGGCAGGCTCGGGTGATGTGCTGTCCTGTGAGTCGGTCTTTCACTCTGAAATCCACGGACGTGAAATCGATTGAAGAGGTCCGATATGCTCCTCTAGAGACCGCTCAAATTGTTGGTGTCAATGTTGGTGTCACAAGGGTCTTAACTGGTAAAAGTCGTCCAGTGCGGTCCTTCTGGGTCTACCTGAAGAAGACACCCACTCCGTTTGCACAGGATCCGAACGGATCCGCGGAACATCCGAAGCTCATCGTTGGGCCGAGCTGGATTGTAGGCAATCAAGGCGTCGATTGCTGCCTGCTCTCTGGCGACAGAGACAAGCTATTTAATGAAGGATGATGAAAACTGGGGTGTCTCACCAGGTTGTTCAGCACGGCAGGGTACGCAATCAATCCCGGTGCTGACCTTTCATGTCCGGTTTTCAACTCATAGCACGGGAAGCCGGCGCTAAAGGCCTAAGGGGTTTTTTGCTGATGGAGGAGCAATTCGCCCTGAAATTTTTTTTCCAAAATCCAATCATCAAGATTTCTTCTTGAGCGGCGATCGTGACACACCCCGCGCATGTAGGATTCATGTACATTCAATGTTATCGGCATGGCTCCCTTCTCCCCCGCAGCCGGCCTCACCCCTGAGCAGCTCCTGGCCGCCCTGGTGGATCCCGCCGGTGGCGTGGCCATCGAAGCCGGCAGCGTGCAGGTGCGCGCCTCCGCCGATTCCGCCATCAGCCTCTACGACGGCTCCCTGGCGCCCCTGGGCATCGGCGCTGGCCTGCTGATCACCTCCGGCACCGCCCCCGGCAGCAGCAACACCGTGGGCTGGTTCGGCCAGAGCAATGCTGGTGTGAGCGGGTATCAGAACGGTGATGCCGACATCAATGCCGTCGTTAATTCCGTTTTTCACACCACCTCCTACGACGCCACCGCCCTTTCCTTCCAATTCCGCGTCACTGACACCACAGCCACATCGATCAGCTTTGATCTGGTGTTCGGCTCCGACGAATATCCCGAATGGGTCGATCAGTTCGTCGATACCGCGATCGTGATGGTCAACGGGGTCAACTATGCCCTATTTGATCAGAATCCCAACCGCCCGCTCACCGTCATCTCCCAGAATCTGGCGGCCGGCTATTTCCAAAACAATGTCGACAATGCCCTGCCGATTGAGTACGACGGCGTCAGCCGCGTGCTGCGCATCGTGGCGCCGATCCTGGGTGGCGGTGCGCTGAACAGCATCAAGATCGCCATCGCCGATACCGGCGATCACATCTACGACAGCGGCCTGTTCATCTCTGGCCTTAGGGCCGGCACCACCCCGGGTCAGGGCCTGGTCACCCGCCCCACCAGTCTCTGCACCGATTCCAGCGACTACGTGACGGGTGGCCTCCAAGGCGAATCCTTTGATCTGCTCGGCGGCGATGACCACTGCTTCTCCGGTGGCGGCAGCGACATCGTTGACGGCGGCGCTGGCAACGACACCATCGATGGCGGTAGCGGTGACGATTATCTCAAGGGCGGCAGCGGCAGCGACCAGCTGAACGGTGGCGCCGGCAGCGACACCGCGGTGTATGTCGGTGCCAGCAGCGCCTACCAGATCAGCGTTGATTCCCTCAGCGGCGCCTGCAGCGTCACCTCCCTTGCCGATGGCCGTGTGGATCAGCTGCTGGGTATCGAATGGCTCAGCTTCGACGACGGCCGCATCAGCCTCGGCGGCAACACCGCGGGCCCCGCTGTACCGCCGGCGCCGCCGGCGGTGGTCGATTCCCCTGGATTGCTTGTGGTGACGGGGGTGGGCGCCTTCGGCCAGGTTCTCACCGCCGAGCTCAGCGATGCCGACGGCCTCACCGACCCGATCACCTGGGGCTGGGAGTTCCAGGCCCAGGGCTCCAGCACCTGGCAGGCCATCACCGGCGCCACCGCCTCCACCTTCACCGTCACCGCCAATGAGGCCGGCGGCCAGGTGCGCGCCCTGGCGCAGTACACCGATGGCAAGGGCGCCATCAGCGAGCCGCTGAGCGCTCCCAAGTTGATCCAGGAATTCGAGACCGGCGACGCTTTCATCAACCTGATGCAGCTGGAGGCCCCCGCCAATGCCGGCGTGGTCACGCCGCTCACCACCGTGCTCAAGCGGTTGATCGATCTGGGCCTCACCCCCGCCCAGGCCAGCCTCACCCTCACCACGGTGCTGGGCCTGCCCGCCGGCGTGAAGCTCCACACGTACAACGCCCTGCAGGTGCTGCAGCAAGCCGCCGGCGCCGCCGATCCCTTGGCCCTGCATGTGGAGGCGGTCACCCTGCAGCTCGGGATCATCGGCTCCGCCGCCAACGACGACACCGGCGGCCAGATGGCCCTGGGGATCATCAAGGCCGCCGAACAGGGCAAGACCCTGAACCTGGGGCTGGCCGCCGATGTGGCCTTCCTGCTCGACATCCCGATGCCCGAGCTGGGGGTGCCCGCCCTGGTGGCCCAGATCATCTACAGCACCGAGCCAATGGGCTCGGAGGCTGATGGCGGCAGCTGGCAGGGGATGAACGCCATCTGGCTCGATTTCCTCAACCTGCATCAGGGCGTGGTGGCCCCCACGATCGAGGTGCTCACCATCGACCAGAACGTGGCGCCGATCGGTTTCGCCACGGCCCCCCTGCCCTCCGCGGTGCGCGATCAGCCCTACACCCTCACGCCTGACCAGCTGCTGCAGGGCTTCAGCGACGACGACTTCGATCCTCTCAGCATCAGCGGCCTGGTGGCCAACGGCGGCGGCCAGATCGTGCCCCAGCTCGACGGCAGCTGGCAGTTCATCCCCGATCCCGGCTTCATCGGCCCGGTGGAGATCAGCTACACGGTGAACGACGGCCAGGGCCTGGCGATCGACGGCCAGCTGATGTTCGTGGTGAAGCCGCCCAACAACCTTGGCACCGGTTCCGTGCTGATCGGTGATGGCCTCACCCCGGCGGCCCCGGTGCAGGGCACCCCCCTCACCGTGACCCACTCCCTGGCGGATGCCGATGGCTTGGGGGCCCTCTCCGTGAGCTGGAGCGCCGACGGCGTGCCGATCGCCGGCGCCAACGGTTTCTCCTTCACCCCCGACCAGGCCCAGGTGGGCAAGGTGATCCGGGCCCGGATTAGCTATAAGGATGGCTTCGACTATGCCGAATCCAGCGAGAGCCTGCCCACCGCCCCGGTGGTCAATATCAACGACCCCGCCACCGGCACGGTGACGATCAACGGCCTCAGCAATGGCACCGCCCTGCAGGGTCAGCTGCTCAGTGCCAGCTCCGTGCTGGCGGACCTCGATGGCCTGGCGGAGGCGAGCTA
>CALPNT020000195.1 GCA_943325005.2 Bifidobacterium breve
CTTATAGCGCTTGCGTGCTGAATAGATTGTGCCACCATTCAAGCAAATCCACCGCAGGCCACTACTGCGTGTATCGCCTTGAGCGATGGTGTTGGTGGCGATCAGTCCCAGTGATCCGCCTGGTCGTAGAAGGTGGAAGCTCCTTCGGAAGAAGTGGGCCACGAGATCACATAGACCTCCGCTTTCGGGATGCAGTTCTTTTAGCCAGTCAAGTACGCCTTCGGGATAGCCCTTAATGAGGGTGTTGTTGCCGGCAAACGGCGGATTACCCACAAAGGCATCGAAGCCACCACGCCCGTTCTGGAACACCTCGGGAAACTCCAGCTCCCAGTGGAACGGCCGGATGCCCTTGGAGCCGGCCGCCAGCTCGGCGCGGATCTTCTGGATCTGTTCCGCGCTCATCCCCTTGTTGAGCTCGCGGATTGTCTCCTCCTGCAGATTGGCGCGAGCCCTGGCGTTACCCCCCTGGAAGAAGGCCGCCACCAGTAGGTCGCCCACTTGGCGGATGGTGTCGCTGGCCTGCTGTTGCTCTTCCAGGGCCGCCTGCTTGCGTTCGGCGTCGGCATCGCTGCGGCTGTCCACCGAAAACACCGCTTCCCTGGCAGCGGCCAGGTTCTGCAGGAGGCTGCGGGGCGGGCCATCGAACAGACCCAGCTGGATCGCGGCCGTGGCCTCCTCAATCCGATCCATGCTCATGCCCACCAGCGAATCTCCCTCCTTGAGGGCGTGATCCACAAAGGTGAACGGCAAGTTTTTGCTCAGCGTCACCAGCCAGAGGCTGAGGCGTGCCAGGTTCACCGCAAACGGGTTCTTGTCCACCCCGTAGAGGCACCCCTGGGCCACCAACTGGCGGGCGTAGATCAGCGGCTCCTCGCCGTAAGCACTGCCGCCAGGCATCAGCTCCTTCGGTAGGTTTTGCCCCCAGGCCTTCACCAGCAGCTCCGCCAGGAAGCGGCAGAGCTCCACCAGAAAAGCCCCCGACCCCATGGCCGGATCGCAAATCCGCAGCGCCAGGATGTCCTCCGGCGTCGGCCGGTGGCCGTGGCGTTCCAGCCAGGGGCGCAGGGCATCGGCCACCGTGAGGCGGGTGAGTTGGGCCGGCGTGTCATGGCTGCCGCTGCGGCGCCGTTCCTCCGTGGGCTGGAACACCAGGCTGCCGGCGGCCTGCACGCCTTCGAACAAGCGTCGATCGATCCGTGGCGCCAGTGCCGCCACCAGCTCCTGCTGATTGGTGGCCTCCTTGAGGGCCGTGGCCGCCTTGGGGGGCAGATCCGTCTGCGCCTGCTCCTCCAGCCAAACCTTGCGCTTGCCTCCGGGCAGCGCCAGCAGTACGGCCAGATCGATCGCCGAGGTGAACGGTTTCTTGCCGCCCTGGGCCTTGCTGCGGAGGCCGAGGCAGGGGCCGGTGATGCGGGCCACCGCAAACTCCATCACCCCCTCGTACACCGAGCCGATCTGGCGCACATCGAGGGCGCGGTAGTTGATCCGCTCCCCCTTGACGATCAACAGGTTGCTGAGCACCGCCAACACCACCGCATCGCTGATCCACGGCGTTTCCAGCCACGGGAAGGCGCTGGGCCGGAACAGCTGGCCCTTGCGGGCGGGCAGGTAGTCGGCGCTGGGGCCGCCTCCCTCGTACACCAGGCGGAACAGGCTGCAGATGCCGCTCCAGGCGCCGTAGCGCTGTTCCATCGTGTCGGGGTAGTTGGCGGCGTCGCGCTGCAGCTGGGCCAGCAGGGTGGTGAGCTTGTAGTTCTGCTCGAACACCGGCTCATTCGGCATCAGGTCGGTGTCTTCCGCATAGAGCAGGAACACCAGCCGCAGCATCACGGTGATCAGGCCGCCGTAGAGCGCCTGGGGATCCCGTTCTGGCAGGTCGCCCAACAGCTTTTCACCCTGAGCGGTCGTGAGCTGGTCGGCTCGCTGGAAGCCGCGCAGCAGCTGCCACAGCCCCGCCAGCACCTGATCGGCCAGCTCCTCGCTCACTACCGCCTGGTAGTTGCGGCTTGCCTCGATCACATCCACCAGCCGTAGACCAGGGCTGGCATCGAGCACCGCCTCGCGCCCCAGCAGCAACCGCAGCCCCGCGAACATCGCCCGGCCGCTCACCTCGGCCAGCTCCGCCAGATTGAAGGTGAGATGGCCCGAGCTCTCGCCCTTCGGCGCCACCACCAGCCGCAGCTGGGCGCCGTTGAACAGCAGTCCCAGCTGCACCTCGGTTTCGCGCAGCAGCCGCTCGAAGCGCTCCTGGGGGGAGGCCCGCCAGCCCTGGTCGCCGCTGCTCTGGCGGCGGTCCAGCTCCACCAGGTCGCCCACCGGCAGAAGCCCGTCTTCCGGTGGTGGCAGCTCCTGGATCAGCAACTGGGGCTTGGCGTCGCCGCCGAAGCCGGGCACCACCGCGGTGGGTCTGAGGGTTTCGCCCAGCTCTGGCAGCTCGCGGCCCCAGGCCAGCAGGGTGGTGGCGTCGCGCTGCAAGGCCTCGGCACTCCAGCTGAGCTGCTCCACCAACAGATCCTCCAGCCGCCGAAAGCCGCGCATCTGGTCGTCGTCCTCCTCCTCTCCTTCGTCTGAGCCCAGGGGCTGCAAGGCTTCGCGGAACTGCTCCTGCCGCTCCAGCAGCTCCCGGCCGCTCTGCTCCAGCACCCAGCCCGCCTCCCACATCGCCGCCGGCGCCACCACCAGACCGCGGGGCTGCAGGTAGCCCAGCCATTCCTTGTGGGCCTGGAGCTCGGGGTCGGTCTTGGACAGGCGGCGGGGCATGGGTCAGGGAAATGGGAGCAAGGCCGGAAGGTTGAGTTGCTTTATCTGGATGGGGTGGTCACGGCTGTCACTTGGGTCTGGCGTCATCGGTGGGCCTAAATGTCGTTGCTCACTTGCCCTATTCGCGCTGCAGTGGTTGGCCTAATACCCACTCCTGCCACGGCTCGCGCAGCCGCCAGCTGCGGATCCGCTGCCCCGGGCGGGCGGGCTCCAGCAGCCCCTGCTCCTGCCACTGGTGCAGCCAGTCCTGCGCCGTGGTCGACGACACCGCAAACCACTCCTCCAGGTCTGTGGGCTTGAACTGATCCGCCGACTCCTGGCCCGCCGCCACCAGCGCCCGCAGGCGCGTGAGCAGCTGCTGGCTGCGGCGGTCGAGTCCCTCCCAGGGGTGGGGCTCCGGCGGTTCCTGGCGGGCTTGCAGGGCTTGGGCCCGCTCCGCCAGATCGCTGGCGGCCCTTTGCATCACAGCCGCGAAGTACTCCAGCCAGGGGCTGTGGTCGGGATCATGGCGTCCCTCGTAGAAATCCACGGGGCAGCCAAGCTGCAGCGCCGCGTAGTACGCCTCCCGGTCGGCGGCGAACCATTCCTCGAAGCTCAGGAAGCCACGGAAGGCGTAGCCGCTGCGCCATAGCGACGCCGTGGCCAGCAGGCGTCCGCAACGGCCGTTGCCATCGGCGAAGGGATGGATCGAGATGAAGCGGTGGCTGAGCAAGGCGGCGCGGACCAGCGGCGGCAGCCCCTCGCTGGCTTGCCACCAGGCGCAGAGCTGTTGCATCAGGGAGCCCACATCCTCGGGGCGCGGTGGCGCGTAGTCGATGCGGCGGCTGAGGGTGTCGACCACCGGCACCTCGTGATCGCGGAAGGGCGTGCGCTGCCGTCGACGGCCCCGACCGCGCACGATCACCACGGCATGCAGCTCCTGAATCCAGGCTTCGCTCAGCGGTCCGCTGCCCTGGGCCCACTCCTCCACACGATCCAGGGCGCGCCAGTAGTTGCGCACCTCCTGTTCCGCCTTGCTGCCCTCCCGATCAGCCGCCGCTACCGCCTGGCGCACGCCTTCGTCGTCGAGGGGATTGCCTTCGATGCGGGTGCTGCTGCGGGTGCTGCGTTGATAGGCCGCATGGCGCAGCCGCAGGCTTTCATCGGGTGGCAGGGGCAGATTGGTGATCACCAGTCGATCAGCATTGATCGCCCGCTTGCCCGCCCCCTCGGCCAGTAGGCGGGCCTCGCGTTGCTTGCGGTAGCGCTGCAGCAGGCGCGAGAGCTCCAGCTCCGGCGTGTCCGGCGGCAGTGAACCCTTGGGGATGCGCAGCGGCTCAACGATCCGCTCCGGGAACGCCTCGTTCGGGGCGATGCGGAGGTCGTCCTTCAGGCGCCGCACCAGCACCACCTCCAGATCCGCCGGATCGAAGGCCACGCCGCGGGTGAAGCGGGCCGGATCGAGTAGCTCCAGCAGCGCCGTGAAGCTGTTGCTGTGGCCGTTATGGGGCGTGGCGCTCAGGAACAGCCGGTGCTCGAAGCGCGGCGCCAGGTCGCGCAGGCTGCGGGTGAGGCCCGAGTCGATGGCGTAGTGGAGACTGTTGCTCGCCGGGGCGGCGTTGTGGGCCTCATCGAGGATCAGCAGGCTCGGCAGGGGCGCCTGTTCCTCATCGCCCCGACCCTGATCCAGCCAGCTGATCAGCGGCGTGGCGTCGTCGGGATTGCGCAGCAGGGCATGGGAGATCAGGAAGCGGCTGCCGGTACTCCAGGGGTTGGTGCCGTAGCCCCGCTCCTGCCGCACCTTGGCCACATAGGCCCTGTCCATCACCGTGAAGGCCAACCCGAAGCGCTGAGCCATTTCCTCCTGCCATTGCCGCAACACCGAGGGAGGGCAGCTGATCACAACTCGGCGGATC
>CALPNT020000196.1 GCA_943325005.2 Bifidobacterium breve
AGGCAGGGTTGGGGCCGCGGTGACACCGGAGTAAAGGCGGAGGTTCGACTCGTAGCCCTTTAAAGTATAGATCGTTTCACCATTCTGCTGAGTAAATGTGTTGTAGATGCTGATCGCAAGCGCCAGGCCAAGCTGGCTGGCATTGGCGCCAAGGTAGATGCCATAGGGGTTGAGATTGCTGCCTTGATCATATTTTGTCAATGGCGTGGATTGCAGCCAGGGGCTGTCAGGGGCGCTGCCCTGCTGCTCAAGAAGATAGGTATAATCAATTCCAGCCGATTTAATCTGAGCTTGCGTGAAGCCGAGCACAGTTCGCCCCTGAAAGCGTGTGGCAGCAAGGTTGAAGGCATTGGGGGGCTCACTGTCAGCGCCTTTGCTCAGCTTGATGTCCGCAAGTTGGCCATTGTCTGTCCATTGAACCGTGGCGCCACTGCCGCCGACCCAAACAGGCTCTGGGGCAAGGGGTTGCTGCGAATAGATGCGCAGCAACGTCATGTCATTATTGTTAGCCACAAAGTAAATACCAAGTCGGTCGCCTTCATTAACCAGGGCTGGTGCCAGTTTTGTCACAGCGGGGAGGGTGGTCACGGTCCACTTGTCCGCCCACATTTGATTAGGATCGGCAGCACTCTCAGGATTAAGATCCTGCAGGCTGATCGAGAGCAGCCACATCGTACCGTTGTAATCCGCTGGGATCGTGGAGCCGTCCTGCCAAGCGGAGGAGATGGCTGGAGCTGTGGAAGCGAGGATGTAAAGGCGATCGCCGTAAATCACCGCCCCAGATGGAGAAACCATCGCCTTGCTGGAGGCCTTGCTGATGGTGGCACCCGGTAGATCCAGGCTCCAGTTGACTTGATTGCCATCAGCCCCGAACGAGGTGATCTGGATGGGAGTAGTGTCTCGGCCCGAGCTGACCAGATAGGTCTGTCCATTGCTGGAGTAGGCCGTGGCCATGGTCCTCGCCAGCGAGAAACCGGCAACATCACCAGCGGCGGCACTGGACTTGCTGAGCTGCACTGACTGATTACCCGTTGGCGGCTTGAAGCCCAGAATCGGATCAAACCAGTACTGAAGCGTTGGCGATATCTGGTCATCCGTCGAGGTATCGCTTCTGGCCGCGAGCTGGGCCAGACCGTTGGGACTGATCGCCACCTTCAACTGATCGAGACCGAAACTGTGGGTGCTCGTATCAACATCAAACAGCAAGCCATCGAGCAGGACGGATTGAATCCATTGCGGCTGCTGGTTGAGCACGGTTTCGGGTGGAACCAGGCCGAGCAGCACATCATCGGTGCCGTTGCCATTGACATCGCCAGCAGAGCGCAGGCTCCAGATCAACCAGGCGAGGCCATCGCCGCCGTAGAGGCTGGTGGGCGAGGAGTTGAGGTAGTCCAGATAGCCATCGCCATTGAGATCGCCGAAGCTCCCCGTGCTGTTCAGACCGAGGGAGCCGAATCCCAGGCCAAGTCCTGCCTGGCCGGCCAGGGGGGCCGTGTCGGGATTGAACAACTGCTGGAGCGAGTCGGGATCAGCTGCAGTGGCCAGGAACCGGCCCACATCGAGGTCGGTGTGGAGGGTGGAGGGCTGGCCGCTCACTGCGCTGGTGGCGGTGAGCGTGAGCTTGGCTGGGCCGCTGAGGCTGGCGACAGCCACCGCACTGTTCAGCCCGAAGAACGGAGCCGCCTGCACCGTTTGGACGCTGGCGGTGGGGTTATTGATGGCCTGAAGTTCAGCGCTGGTGGCCGCACCACTGATCAGCCGCAGGCCGGTGGCCAGCTGCTGGCCCGCACCGGTGCTGGCCACCACATTGTTGGCACTCACCAACAGATCGGCGAAGCCGTCGTTGTTGAGATCACCCACCGACGTGAGGCTGGATCCCGTTTGCCCCGGGGTCAGCAACTGGTCGAGGGGCTGGGCCGCCGCCAAGGTGGTACTGATGGCACGGGTGGGATTGCTGTTGCCATTGATCGAGGCCACCAGCACCTGGCTGCTGCCATTCGGGGTGATCAGGCTGGCCCCAGGGGCCGCGGTGGCTCCGGGTGAGCTCAGGTTGGCGTAGGGAATACCGCTCCAGTTGTTGTTGCTCACCCTTCCCTGCTGCAGCGCCAGCACGGGCGCACCCTTCACCTGATCGGCATAGCTGAGCAACAGCGAATCCCCGAAGCTGGCGAGGCCGACGCCACTGTGGGAGCTGCTGCTGGCCTGGGGGATGCCGGAGATCAGGCTCCAGCTGGAGGCCGTGCCCTGGTTGGCGCTGCTGGTGAGATAGATCGTGTTGCTTTGATTGGAGGAGGTTCCGCCCTCGTAGGCCACGTAGGTACTGCCCGCCAAGGTGGCAACAGCCAGCTGGCCCGAGGCTGTCTGGGGGGCGCTGCCGTTGTTGTATTGGATTGCATTCACCTGCCAGCTACTGGAGGAGCTGGGGTTGGCGGTGGAGGTGCGGTAGAGGTTGTCATTGCTGCCCTGGTAGTAAAGAGCGAGATTGTTGTTCTCGTTCACCAGGCAGATGCTCTTAGCGGTTTGGTTAGGAATCTGGTACTGAGAGCTCCAGGTGTTGCTCCCTGAGAGACTTGTGATATTGATCTGGGGATTGCCATTGCCGAGAAAGGCCAGGTAGAGCGTGCCGTTGACCATCGCCAGCGCCGGTGCCTGATTGGTGCTCATGCTGCTGGGCAGTAGCTGCCAAGCCGACCAGCTCTGGCCGCCATTGCTGCTGGAATTCCAGTAGATCCTGTTGTCGGTTCCCTGCACGGCGGCGTAGAGCACGCCGTTGGCTTCGGTGAGGGCAGGGGGCCGCGGTGACTGGCCGCCCGAAAGCACCGCCCAGCTCGCCGACACGGCAGTGGGGGCATTGCTGCCGGCCTGCTGGCTGATGCTCCAGCCGCCGCTGCCATCACGGAGCTGCACCGTCGTGTTCAGCCAGGTGGTGCTGGCTGGATCGCTGGCGTTGGCTATGGCATTGAGCCAGATCTCATTGGGGGGAGTGCTGGCGTTGCGCACATTGGCCAGCAGCAGGTTGCCGTCCAGGCTCACGGGCGTGCTGGCCAGCGACGAGCTGATGCCGCTGTTGGTGGCATCGAGGCTGGTGGTCTGCCATTGCAGTGCCGCTTGGCTGACATCGAGGCTGCCATCGGCGGCGAGTTGCACGCCCGGCAGCGGTGTGCCATTGGCGCTGAGCAGTTCGAGACGATTGAGGCTGATGGAGCCGTCGCTGTTGGTGTAGGTGAGCACCAGGCCGGTGTCGGTGCTGGCCAGCACCGGTGCGGACACGATCGACGGACCGCCGACCGGCGCCGAGAAGCTGGAGGCCAGTTGCAGGCTGGAGCCGCCGCCGAGGGCGGCGTAGACGTTGATCGTTCCGCCCTCGTTCACTGCCAGCACGGCGGAGCTGCCGAGCCAGGTGAAGGAGGGTGCATCGCTGGCCGCGATCGGCGCACCGGCGCCGTCTGCGATCTGCTGCAATTGCAGCGGCGTGCTCCAGGTGGAGCTGCTGCTGCTGGGGTTGGTGTTGGTGGCGGCGTAGACGGAACCGTTCTTGACCCACAACACGCCGAGCGAATCGCCGCGATCCACCAGCTGGGGGCCGGTGGCGCTGGCAAACTCCGCGCTGCCGGCGCCATCGCTGAGAGCGACGGGGGCCGTCCAGGCCAGGGGGTTGTTGCTGCCCGGATCCCAGCTGCTGAGCGAGAGGGTGCCGGCGCTGTTGAGGAAGCTCAGATAGATCCTGCCGCCGAAGTTCAGCAGCGAGGGGCCGGTGCTGGTGCTGAAGGCGTTGCTGATCGTGCTCAGTTCGCTCCAGTCGTCCCAGCTGCTGCCGCCATCGCGGCTCTGGTTGAACCAGAGCGTGTTGTCGTTCGCTCCCTTGACGGCCGCATAGAGGGTGTTGCCGACCGCGATCACACTGGGGGTGGCATCGGTGAGGCCCTTCAGGCCATCGCTGCCTTCCAGCAGAAGCCCCGGCGGCGGCGTCAGCGGCGCGCTGGTGCTGGGATCCACCGGCGCAATGAAGCCGAAGCCCGAACCCAGCGGCAGCTCGGTGCTGGCGCGGCCATAGAGGATGCCGGTGGTGCTGCCGGCCCCCTGGTTGCCGTCGGTAGCTGTGCTGAGATTTTGATCGAGGAACAGGGCGATGTCGGCCATGCCGTCGCCATTGATGTCACCCCCGGGCAGCACCTGGGTGCCATTGGCCACCGAGAAGGTGTAGTAGCTGTAGGGCGCCTCGGCGAGGATCTCCTGGGTGTTGGCACCCAGTTCGATCCGCACGGTGGTCAGGATCGTGCCGGGATTGATGGAGATGAAATCGCCATAGCCATCGCCGTTGAAATCGCCGATCGAGCGCAGGGAACCCTGGGTGGTGGTTGCCAGCCCATCGAGCAGGAAGCCGGTGTCGCTGGCGAGCTTGCTGAGCTGCAGATCACTGATCGAGGCCAGGTAGGATTGGCCCCAGGTGAGATAGCCCTTGGCGTTTGGTCCGGAGCCGAGCGCGATGTCATTGAGGCCATCGGCGTTGTAATCGCCGGGTCCGTAGGTGCCCTGGCCGGTGAGGCCGCCGGCGCTGCCGAGTTCCGAGAGGATGGCCAGACTGGAGTTGCTGCCG
>CALPNT020000197.1 GCA_943325005.2 Bifidobacterium breve
AGGTAGGAGCGCACCAGATCGCCGTCGATCGAGGGCATCTGCCGCGCCGAAGCGGCGGAGGGACTACGCGGCATGGAGAGAGCGACACTGTCCACCGTGCTGGACTCCAAAGGAACACTGTCGAGGTCAGGAGAATTGGCCACCCTGTCCTGAAAAACCGCAACGACCACGAACCGGTCCGTAAAGGTGTGTGAAGCCTAACCTGAAGAAGTGTGAATTCCTCTCATCTTTCGCCGCTATCCCGCAGCAGACTCACCCCGAGACTGTCCCGAACCCTCGCCAGCCCGCTCAGCCGCCAAACCGCTCAGCCCGCCGGCGGCATGCGATTGATCAGCCAGCCCGCCGTGTGCAGGTAGATGAACACGCCTGCCACATCTGTGGCCGTGGCGATGAACGGGGCCGACATCAGGGCAGGATCAAGGCCAAGGTGGTTGAACAGCAAGGGCAGGGCTGCGCCGGCGGTGGCCGCCAGGGTGGTGATCGCCACCAGGCTGATGCCGGCGGCGGCGGCCACCACCCAGCTATGGGACACATAGGCCGCCCACGGCACCACCACCACCAGCATCAGCAGCCCCAACAAGGCCCCCGCCACAAACTCCCGACCGATCGCCAGGGCCGGCCCCAGAGCCTGCAGCCGCTGGGTGCTGAGGCCACGGATCACCACGGTGGAACTCTGGGCGCCCACATTGCCGCCGGTGCCGATCAGCAGCGGGATGAAGGCCGCCAGCACCACCACCTTTTTCAGCACCGCATCTTCGGAGGCGATCACCGCCGCGGTACCGCTGTTGGCCACCAGCAGCACCATCAGCCACACCACCCGGCGCCGGGCCACCGTGAACAGATTGCTCTGGAAGTAGTCGTCCTCATCGCCGGCCTGCACGGCACCGGCGGCATAGAGGTCGCGGGTGGCCTCCTGCTGGATCACGTCGATCACGTCATCGACGGTGACGATCCCCACCAGCCGCCGCTCCCGGTCCACCACCGGCACCGCCAGAAAGTCGTAGCGCTGGATCACCCGCGCCACCTCCTCCTGATCCGTGTCCGTGGCCACGCTCACCACCTCACGGGTCATCACATCACCGAGCCGTTCCTCGGGCTCGGCCGTGACCAGATCGCGCAGCGACAGCATGCCGCTCAGATGACGGGAGGCATCGGTGACATAAAGGCTATAGATGGTTTCGGTGTCCCGGGCCCGGCGGCGCACAATCTCCAGGGCCTGGGCGGCGCTGTGAAACTCCTTGAGATCGATGAACTCGGTCGTCATCAACCGACCAGCCGTCTCCGCGTCGTAGCCGAGCATCTGGGCCGTGACCCGCCGTTCCGCCGGACTCAGCTCCGCCAGCAGGCGCCTGACCACCTTGGCCGGCAGTTCGTCAAACAGCCGCACCCGATCATCGGGTGACATCTCCTCCACCAGCTCCAGCACCTCACCGGAACGCAGCCGCTCCAGCAGGCTCTGCTGCACGGAGGGATCCAGATACTCGTAGACCTCGATCGCCTCGTCCTTGGGCAGCAGCCGAAAGGCCAGGGCCTGGAGGATGCGGGGCAGGGTGCCGATCGCTTCGGCGGCATCCACGGGCTGCACCGGCTGCAACAGCAGCTTGGCGCCGTCGTAATTGCTGGCCTCCAGCAGACTTTCCAGCTGCCGCGCCACCACCTCAGCCACGGCGGACCCCTCGCTCATGCTGCTTGAACCACCGTTGTCACGAACTGTATGAGGCGCCCTGCCAACGGCAGCCCGTGCCCGCCACGACAGCCCCGGCATGGCAACGCCAGAATCGCACCGTTGCCCAGGAACTCCATGGCCGTCAATGTCAGCGAAATCAGTGTGCGCGATGCCCAGGGTGGCGAGCGCAAGCTTGGGGAATGGGCCGGCCAGGTGCTGCTGATCGTCAACGTGGCCAGCCGCTGCGGCTTCACCCGCCAGTACGCCGGGCTACAGAAACTGCAGGACACCTACGGCCCTCAGGGACTGGCCGTGCTGGGTTTCCCCTGCAACGACTTCGGCGCCCAGGAGCCCGGCACCCTGCCGGAGATTCAGCAGTTCTGCTCCAGCACCTACGGCGCCAGCTTCCAGCTGTTCGACAAGGTGCATGCCACCGGCGCCAAGAGCGAGCCCTACACCACCCTCACCCAGACCGAACCAGCCGGCGACGTGGCCTGGAACTTCGAGAAGTTCCTGGTGGGCAAGGACGGCACCGTGCTGGCGCGTTTCAAGAGTGGCGTCGAGCCGGACAGCTCCGACTTGACCCAAGCGATCGAAGCGGCACTGGCAGCCTGAGGCGCCAGATTCAGAGTCCAAGGTCACCCGCTGTCGGCGCAATCACGCCGGCAGCGGCAGCCCACGCCGGCAAAGCTGAAGCCCAGATTTCAGCCCGGCAGCCAACCCCTGGCGGCCTCGCCGGCCAGGGTGGTGGCCTCCACCCGCAGCCAGGGGCGCCCGCCTGGCGAGAGCCAGTGGCGCAGCACCCGTAAGGGCACGCCGGAATCCACCTGGGCCAGCACCGGCGCCTGATGCTCCGGGGCACAGTGCAAGCTCATGCAGCTCTGGCTGAGCAGGGGCTCCAGCCCTCGCTCGCGGCGGCGCACCTCCGGCAGGCGGAGCTCACCACCCCCAGCTGGCAAGGCGGCCGGAGCCAACAAGGCAAAACCAAGCAGAGCCGCCCAACGCCAGGCCGGCCAGAGACGCAAGGGGGCGACGGTGGCCATCGTTTCAGATGTCGAGCTGGGCGAGATCAAGCTCGGCGCTGTGGGCTTCGATGAACGCGCGGCGCGGGGCCACCTTGTCGCCCATCAGGATTGTGAAAATGCGATCAGCCTGGGCGGCATCTTCGATTTCCACCCGCTTCATCATGCGCGTGCCGGGATCCATGGTGGTTTCCCAGAGCTGCTTGGGCATCATTTCACCGAGGCCCTTGAAGCGTTGGATGTTGTAATTGGCCTTCTCACCGTAGCCAGCCAGCACTTTCCGGAGCTCGGCCTCGTTGTAGCAATAGTTATGATTCTTGCCACGCTCAACTTTATAGAGTGGCGGGCAGGCAATGTAGATGTAGCCGCCCTCCACCAGCGACTTCTGATAGCGATAAAAGAAGGTTAACAACAAGGTACGGATGTGAGCGCCATCCACATCAGCATCGGTCATGATCACGATGCGGTGATACCGCAGATTTTTCTCTTGAAACTCTTCGCCCTTGATGCCAAGACCAAGAGCTGTGATTAACGCCTGAATCTCGGTATTTTTGTAGATCTTGGAATCGTCGGTTTTCTCGATATTGAGAATCTTGCCTCGCAGCGGCAGGATCGCCTGAAAGCGCCGGTCTCGGCCCTGCTTGGCAGAGCCTCCAGCCGAATCACCCTCCACGATGTAGATCTCGGATTCGCTCGGATCACGGGAGCTGCAATCGGCCAATTTACCGGGCAGAGTTGAACTTTCAAGCACCGATTTGCGGCGCACCAACTCCCGGGCTCGACGAGCCGCCTCGGCCGCATTAAAGGCCTGAATCGCCTTTTCCAGGATCAGATCAATCACGCCTGGATTGAATTCGAGATACTGGCTCAGGGCTTCTCCCACCAGGGTGTCCACGATGCCACGCACCTCGGTGTTGCCGAGCTTGGTCTTGGTCTGTCCCTCGAATTCGGGCTCGGGCACCTTCACCGACAACACCGCCGTCAGCCCTTCGCGGATGTTCTCTCCAGCCAGGTTGGTATCGGCATCCTTGCGCTTGCCACGCTTCTTGGCAAAAGTGTTGAGGGTGCGGGTCAGCACCGTTTTCAGACCTTCAATATGGGTGCCGCCATCAACGGTGCGAATGTTATTGGCGAAGCCCAGGATGCTGTCGGAATAGGCGTCCACGCACCACTGCAGGGCGGCCTCCACCTGCACGCCATCCTTTTCAGAATTGACGTAAATAATTTCTGGATGCAGCGGATCTTTCTCCGCGTTCATATAAGCAACGTATTCCCGGATGCCGCCCTGATAGTGATACACCTCTTCGTGCGCTTCTCCGGCAGCCGAAAGCGCCGCGGCCCGCTCATCACGAAAAACAATGCGCACCCCACCATTGAGGTAAGCCAGTTCCCGCAGCCGACCCGAGAGCGTCTGGTAGTCGAACTCGATGCCGGTGCTGAAGATCTCGTGATCCGGCAGAAAGCGCACCATCGTGCCGGTCTGATCTGGATCAGCGGCCGGCTTGGCGCTGAGGCTGCCGATCGGGGTGCCGCGCTCAAATCGCTGCTGATGCTCCTGACCCTGGCGATGGACAACAACCTCCACCCACTCACTGAGGGCGTTGACCACGGACACGCCAACGCCGTGCAGACCGCCGGACACCTTGTAGCCACCAGAGCCGAATTTGCCGCCGGCATGGAGCACGGTCAGCACCGTCTCGAGGGCGCTGCGTCCGGTGCGCGGGTGAATATCGGTGGGAATGCCGCGGCCGTTGTCGGTGACGCTGGCGGAGCCATCGGCGTGGATCACCACCAGGATCGCGTCGCAATGGCCGGCCAGGGCCTCATCCACAGCGTTGTCCACCACCTCGTAGACGAGATGGTGCAGGCCGCGGGGACCGGTGGTGCCGATGTA
>CALPNT020000198.1 GCA_943325005.2 Bifidobacterium breve
CCGGTGAGAGATGGGAAGCCGGATGGCCCAGAGCAAGCAGGACGATCGCCAGCACAAAGCTGACCGCCGGCCCAGCCGCCGCCACCAGCAGCGCGCCCCTGGCGGTGGAGCACTCCCGTTCGACGCTGGCGACGCCGCCGAGCAGAAATAAGGTGATGCTGCGCACCTGGACCCCGTGGGCGAGGGCCACCAGCGCGTGACCCAGCTCATGCAGCAGCACCGAGACAAAAAGCATCACGGCCGTGACCAAGGCCACAGCCCAGAGCAGGCCGGGCGAGGCCTGGCCCGCCAAGCTCAGGCGGTAATGCTGCTCGAAAGCCATGGTGGCCACGAACAGGATCACGAACCAGGTGGGATGGATCCGCAGAGGAATACCGCGAATCTTGAGCAGTTGCCAGCCTTCGCCCACGGCCACCGATGCGACGGGGCCCCAGGCGTGACCTGGAGCAGTGATAGGGATGATCCTAGAAAGGCGCCCGCTGCTCTGGTCACTTGCCTCTGCCCGCGCTCAAGATCTGCGGCTTGCGCCATCCCGCCCAGGCGGCGGCGGTGGCGGTCCTCGGCGTCGATGCCATCGGCGTGATCGGTGTTCCAAGCTCGCCCCGCTACCTGCCACCAGAGCGGCGTCAGGAGCTGTTCGCCGCCGTCAACGCCAGTGCTGCCGGCTGCCGGGGGGTGCTGGTGGTGGCCGATCCAAGCGATGCTGAGCTAACGCCACTGGCGGCCGGGCGGGGCCATCAGGTGTTGCAGCTCCATGGCGAGGAGAGCCCGGAACGCTGCCTGGAGCTGCGCTCCCAGCTGGGGGTGGAGATCTGGAAAGCCCTGCGCATCCGCACTCCAGACGATCTGCAGCGCGCCCAGGCCTACGGCGGGGCCGTGGATGCGCTGCTGCTGGATGCCTGGGTGCCGGATCAGCTGGGGGGTACGGGTCACAGCTTGCCCCTGGACTGGCTTACCGACTTCCAGCCCCCCCTGCCCTGGTGGCTGGCGGGGGGCATCCGGCCCGAAACCGTGCCAGATCTGCTGGCCCGGATACATCCCGATGGCCTGGATGCCTCCAGTGGGGTCGAGACCAGCCCCGGGGAGAAGAATCTGGAGCGAATTGTGCAGCTGCTGGCAGTCATGGGCAGGCCCCCAGACCGCGACCGCTCTGGTCGCAGCGAAGACCACAACAGCCCGCGGCCTGATCAAGACACCCATTGAGCTTCAGCGCCAAGGGCGTCAGGATCACGGTTGAGTCCCTTGGGCGATCCGCCTTGTCTTTCTTCTCTGTCATTCGCCGCCCCCTGTCCCCATTCAGCAGGGCTGGCCGAGGCCTGATCCCCGGGCTCTCCCTGGCGGCGCTGCTCTCACCACTCTGGCTCTCGCCCCTACTACTGCCTGGGTCCGCCTTGGCGCCAGTACGAGCTCAAGACCTGGTGGGCTGCCAGCTGATCGACGGCACCTTGCAATGCGTACCAGGAATCACCGCCGATCCGCAGCAGCAGATCCGCATCCTGGAGGGAACGATTGCTGCGGATCAGAAACTGGAGGGGGCCATTGAGCAGGGCATTGCCGGACTGCAACAGCTGGAACTGCAGGGTGAGGCCAGCGAGGGGAAACTTCTGCGCGCCGTGATCACCGCCGACGCACTGGCGTCCCTTCCCCCCAGCGCCTTCCACTGGTATCGACGCACCCCCCAAGACAGCCGCTGGTTGCTGATTGGGGGGGCTTCTGGGTCCACCTATCGACTCCAGGCCGCCGATACCAACGCCCGGGTGATGGTGGTGGTGGCCGTGCCAGGAGCAGGCGGCAGCCAACGGGCCGCTTCCGCTCCCATCGGACCAGTGCTGAACATCCCGGCCAACTGAACAAGGTCTGAGGAAGCGCGGCCAATGACTGGCCGCGCTTCCTCATCACCAGGAGGGGGCAGGAGTCGAGGTGTCAGGGCCAGCACCAGAGCGGGATTCACCCCGTGATTGGCGTACAGGGACAGAGCAAAGGCTGGATTCTGATCGCCAGCACGGTGTTTCACGCCTTCATGTTGAAACTGTGTTTGCAACCCCTTTGCGCCTGTGCTTGAAGTGATCGGAGACCATTGCTACACCGCAATCACACACGACACGGGAATTACGGAATCCAAAGAATCAACCCCAAGAGCAGGGACAGCCATCAGAGCTTGCGAGCCAGCTCACTGGATTGGGGAGCCTGCTGGAACGTCCCGGAGCCACGCTTGAACAATCGCCGATGCTTGGGGCCACGGCTGCGGCCCGCTGATCCAGCGGGCTTATGGCTCTGGCTTGATACGAATGCTCCGGATCAGCGGATCAGCAAGGATTCCTGCTGTCTCACCAGCTCAAAGAATTCCTGTTTGAGGCTGGGATCGTGGCGGAAATCACCACGCACCACCGAGTTCACCATGCTGGTTTGGGGCTCTTTGACGCCGCGCCACTTCATGCAGTAATGCTGAGCCTTGACCAGGATCGCCAGACCCTGGGGGGCACAGAGCCGCTCGATCTCATCGGCCAGGATGATCACGGCCTCTTCCTGGATGTGGGGACGGGAGAAGACCCAGTCCGCCACCCTGGAAAACTTCGACAGACCGATCACCCGATCGCCCGGCTTGATACCGATCCAGCAAGAACCCAGGATCGGCACCAAGTGGTGAGAACAGGCGGAACGGATCGAAATCGGTCCAACCGTATAAATCTCGTCAAGCTTTTTGACGTTGGGGAAGCTGGCGATCTTGGGCTGGCTGTGGTAGCGACCCTTGAAGACCTCATGCAGATACATGCGAGCCACCCGCTCAGCTGTTTCCTCGGTGTTGTGGTCGTTATCGATATCGATCACCAGGCTGCGCAGCAGTTCTCTGACCTTGCCCGCTACCTCAATTTCCAGCTGATCAAGCTCACCCTCACGCAGAATATGGGAGATGTTGTCGTTGGCGAGGAAGGGCGTGCCACTTTCCTCTAGCCGCTGGCGAAGCCGAATGCTGACAGGCAGCTTCAACGACTCTGGGCTGGTCTTACTGGCGCTGAGATTGGAGGGGAGGGTGGATGTCATGGTGTGTTCAGAAAGCGCCGGCTGCCGGCATCAGGGTTAAATCTTCTACAACCTGGCTGGAGGGTTGTTGCGCCAACGCCAACAAAGCTTCGGCCGCTTGTTCAACAGGCAGCATGGCACGGCGGTCGAAGCTGCTGTGGACCGTTTCGCTGTCCCAGAGGGGTGTATTCACCGAACCAAGGGTGAGGGTGCTGACGCGGATGCCGTGCTCCCGTTCTTCGATCGCCAGGCAACGGCTGAAGGCTTGCAGAGCAGCTTTACTGGCGCAGTAGGCCCCCCAGTCGGGGAAGGCATTGCGGGCGGCATGGCTACTGACATTAATGATCAGACCACCACCGCTGCGTTGGCCATCGCGCGCCTGCGCACGCATCAGCGGCAGAACCAGCTGACAGATCTGGAAAACGCTCGTGACATTCAACTGGAATAGCCATTGCCAGCGCTCCAGAGGCATGTCCGCCAGGGGGCCGGTCCAGGCGGCCCCGGCATTGTTGATCAGCACCGCAGGCAGCAGGCCCCGGCCGCAGAGTTCGGCGATGCCAGTGGCAATGGCCGCAGGGTCATTGAGATCGATTCCGGCGGTTTCAATGCGGCTGTGGTGGGCGGACCGCAGCTCGGCGGCCAGGGACTCGATCGTGCCGTTGCGGCGAGCCAGAAGCAGCAGGTCGAAACCTGCGGCAGCGAAACGGCGAGCAGCGGCGGCGCCGATCCCACTGGAGGCACCGGTAATCAGGGCAACGGGCAAGGAATCAGAACGTGGAAGAAAACCTTAAGCAGTCCGGGCCGGATCTGGTGTGCTCGCGTCGAGATAGCGACCCATGCGGCGGAACTTGGCGTAGCGCTGATCAAGCAGCTCCTGTTCGCTCAGGGCCTGCAGTTGCGACAGATTCTCAAGCAGAGCCGCGCGCAGCGTGGCGGCGGCTTCCAGCGGCGCCCAGTGATTGCCCCCGGTCGGTTCACGCAGCACGGAGTCAATCACGCCCAGCTGCAGCAAATCCGCCCCGGTGATCTTGAGGGCTTCGGCGGCTGTCGGTGCCTTGGCGGCATCGCGCCAGAGGATGGAGGCGCAGGCCTCCGGGCTGGCCACGGTGTACACGCTGTGCTCGAACATCAACAACCTGTCGGCCACGCCGATCCCCAGGGCGCCACCGGAGCCGCCTTCACCGATCACCGTGGCGATGATCGGCACCCGCAACCGGAACATCTCGCGCAGGTTGACGGCGATCGCTTCCCCCTGGCCCTGCTCTTCGGCCAGGATCCCGGCATAGGCACCGGGGGTGTCGATGAACGTGATGATCGGCAGGCGGAAGCGATCAGCGTGCTCCATCAGCCGCATCGCCTTGCGATAGCCGCCGGGGGAGGCCATACCGAAATTGCGGGCCATGTTTTCCTTGGTGTCGCGGCCTTTCTGCTGACCGAGCATCACCACGGACTGATCGCCGATGCGACCGATGCCGCCCACCATCGCCCTGTCATCGGAACCACGGCGATCGCCA
>CALPNT020000199.1 GCA_943325005.2 Bifidobacterium breve
GCTGGAGGCTGGCTCAGGCCCAGTTGGTTGGCTCGAGAAAATCCGCCGCCGCAAGCGGTCCCCGCAGCCGCACGCCACCGCTCGGATCGAGCGGCGCCGCCAGCAGCTCCGCCGCACCGATGCGGGCCCCCTCCGGCAGGGCGGCACGGTCTGGGTCAAAGGCGGTGGGATGGGTGGTGAGGCTGGAGAAGCCGCGAAAGATGAGCAGCTCAAAAGGCTCCCAGCCAGCCGGGACCTGGTCGGTGCCGGCCGGTTCCCTGGCGGCGGCCGTCCAGCCTTGCTCCAGAGCCGCGACCGGCAGGCTGCCGCTGAGCCGCAGCACCCGATCGGGGCGGGAACGACTCAGGGTCTCCAGAGCCGCCAGCAGCCCGGCGATCGCGGCGCCAGGCGCCAACCAGGGCTCAGAACTCACCGGCCACCCGACCCTGGCGCGGCAGACGCACCAGCAGCCACTGCAGCAAGCCCACCCCGTAGGCCACCAGAGCCAGATAACCCAGGAAGGCCGCCACACCAGGATTCCAATCGGCACCGAAGACGAAATCAAACACCTTGTCCACGGCGTTGTTCAGACCCCTGGGCGCCTCCAGCCAGGCCTGGCAGACCCCCGGACCCGGCCGGGCGGCCATGCAGGGCAGGGCCGTGATCGCCAGGCCAGCGCTGAACAGGGCCAGCCCACTGAGGCTCCAGCGCCAGATCCGCACCGTCAGCGGCAGGGGCCGCCAGGGCGGCATGTCGGCCAGTTCCTCGTTGAGATCAACCCAGAACCAGAGGCTGGCCAGGATCAGCAGGGGCGCCAGCACCAGCAGTGGATAGCCGCTGGGACGCTGATCCACCAGCAGCAGCAGGGCAATCAACAGCAGGCTGGATACTTTCCAGTACAGCCCCATCAAACGGATCAGGGCCGGCTGGCGGCGGGCCACACTCCAGACCAGCAGCACCAGGGGAACCCCCACGGCGAACAGCACGCCGAGGCGCACGTCCAGCCAGACCAGGGAGCGGTAATACGGATCCGGCACGGCTGGGCGGTTCGGTAAGGCGCCATTATCCGTATCCACCCCTCGGGCGATAGGGTCGCGGCCATGGCTGCGCTCCCCTCCTTTCCCTGGTTGCCGGGCCGGTTGCGGTCCAACGCCGCTAAAGCCTGGTGCCGTACTGCCCTGGCTCGGGATGTGTCGCTGGAGGATTCCGTCAGCACCGTGGCGCGCCAGCTCGCCCCCGCCGGGGAAGCGGATCTGGCCCTGGTCTTCGCCTCCAGCAGCTATGCCAGTGATCTGCAGCGGCTGCTGCCCCTGCTGCGCCAGAAACTGAAGGCCCGGCACTGGCTCGGCTGCATCGGCGGTGGCGTGGTGGGCACCGATGCCACAGGCGAGGCCCACGAGCTGGAGCAGGAACCGGCCCTCAGCGTCACCCTGTTGCGCCTGCCCGGGGCCGAACTGATTCCCTTCGCCATCGACACCACGTCCCTGCCAGACCTCGACGGCCCAGCCGAACCGTGGCGAGCGCTGGTGGGAGAAGCGGCAGCGCCCGACGCCTCCCTGCTTCTGCTGCTGGATCCGGCCTGCAGCGCCATCAATGACCTGATCAGCGGACTCGACTATGCCTTTGCCGGCGGGGTGAAGGTGGGTGGCATTGCCAGCCCCCACAGCTCCTCGCACGGATCGCTGCTGTTCGACGACCAGGTGCGGGAGGGGGCCGTGGGCTGCCTGATCGGCGGCGCCTGGGCGATCGAACCGGTGGTGGCCCAAGGCTGCCGTCCGATCGGCCCGGTGCTGGAAGTGGAGCAGGTCCAGCGCAACGTGGTGCTGGAGGTGAGCCAGGGCGAGCTCCGCCGCAGCCCGGTGGCGGCCCTGCAGGCGATCCTCTCGGACCTGACCCCGGACGAACGGGAGCAGGTGAAACACTCGCTGTTCCTGGGGGTGGGCCGCAGCGATTTCAGCCTGGCCAATCTGCAGCAGGCCCCCTCCGCCTTTTTGGTGCGCAATCTGATCGGCGTTGATCCACGCAACGGGGCGGTGGCCGTGGCCGAGCGCATGCGGGTAGGGCAGAAGGTGCAGTTCCAACTGCGCGATGGCGACGCCTCCCGCCAGGAAAGCCGCCAACTGCTGGCTGCCCTGGCCAGCCGCCAGGGCCAGGAACGAGAACCGCTGCTGGCCCTGCTGTTCGCCTGTCTGGGTCGGGGTCAGGGGCTCTACGGCGAAGCGGATGGCGATGTGAGCCTCTGCCATCAAGCCTTCGCCGACCTGCCGATCAGCGGCGTGTTCTGCAATGGCGAAATCGGCCCGGTGGGCGGCACCACCCACCTGCATGGCTACACGGCCAGCTGGGGCTTCCTGGTGCCCCGCCGCCCGGCACCGCCACCGGCCGCAACAGGCGTGGAGTCCGACGGCAACGGCGACTGACCATGGTGCGGCAGCACGTCAATCCCCTCAGCAGCTTCCACCAACTACCGCGCTCCCTGCCGCCGCCGGCGGAGCTGTTCGCGGCGGCCGAGCTGCCCCTGCATCTCGACATCGGCTGCGCCCGCGGCCGCTTCCTGCTGGCTCTGGCCCACCAGGATCCGACGCGCAACCATCTGGGCGTGGAGATCCGCCGGCCGTTGGTGGAGGCCGCCGAAGCCGAGCGGCGGGCGGCGGGCCTCCCCAACCTGCGCTTCCTGTTCTGCAATGCCACCATCAACCTCCAGGACTGGCTGCAAGCCCTGCCGGCCGGCCGGCTGGCCCTGGTGACGATCCAGTTCCCCGATCCCTGGTTCAAGCAGAAGCACCGCAAACGGCAGGTGCTGCAGCCGCCCCTGCTGGCGGCCATCGCCGCGGCCCTGGCGCCGGGCCAGGCACTGTTCCTGCAGAGCGATGTGCTGGGTGCGATCGAGCCGATGGTGGCCCTGGTGGAAGCCAGCGGCGGCTTCGAGCGCCCCGCCGGCGACGCCCGACCCTGGCGGACGGACAACCCGCTGGCCCTGCCCACCGAACGCGAAACCCACGTGCTGAGCCAGGGGCTGCCGGTGTACCGGGTGCTCTATCGCCGCAACGCTTCACCGCTGCCCCTGAATCCTGGCCCGGCCGCAGACCCCTGAAGCGAGTGGCGGCGGCCATGCCACCGAGCAGGCCGCGCCGCAGCGCTGATAATCAGCGGGTCGATCAGTCCTGAGCGAACCTGGCCGGCTTCGGGTCCCACCCCCGCAGAACCCGGGTCCAGTCCAACTGCGCCCCAACACGCCCGCCATGCAGCCACCCCTTCCCATCTCCCCTCCGCTGCTGTTGCGCTGGCAGGGACTGCTGGCCGCCTGGGAGGGCGGTGTGCTCTCCCGCCATCTGCCGCAGGTGGCGGGCTGGGTGCTGGCCGCTCTGCTGCTTGGGCTCCCCTGGGTGACCCGCAGCGGTCTCAGCCTGCTGATCGCCGCCGCCGGCCTGCTCTGGCTGCTCTGGGCCCTGCGCACACCTGCCGGTCGGATCGGCTCGATCAATGGCTGGTTGCTGGCGGTGCTGGCGATCGCCGTGCTGGCCACGGGGTTCTCGCCAGTGCCGGTGGCGGCCTTCAAGGGCCTGATGAAGCTGGTGAGCTACCTGGGGGTGTACGCCCTGATGCGCCAGCTGCTGGCCACGGCGCCGCTGTGGTGGGACCGGCTGACCGCAGCCCTGCTGGCCGGTGAGCTGCTCACCAGCGTGATCGGCATCCGCCAGCTGTTCGGCGATTCCAGCGCCCTGGCCCGCTGGTCGGACAACAACTCGGTGGCGGAGGGCACCGTGCGCATCTACAGCACCCTCGACAACCCCAACCTGCTGGGCGGCTATCTGCTGCCCATCCTGCCGTTGGCGGTGGTGGCCCTGCTGCGCTGGCAGGGCAGGCCGCGCCAGCTGTTCGCCCTCACCTCGCTGATCCTCGGCATCGTCGCCCTGGTGCTCACCTACAGCCGCGGTGCCTGGATGGGCATGGTGGCGGGCCTGGGCAGCCTGGCCCTGCTGCTGCTGTGGCGCGCCATCCGCGACTGGCCCCTGTTCTGGCGCCGCACCCTGCCGGTGCTGCTGCTGCTGGGGGGGGCCGTGCTGCTGGTGGTGCTGGTGACCCAGGTGGAGCCGCTGCGGGTGCGGGTGATGAGCCTGGTGGCCGGCCGCGAGGACAGCTCCAACAACTTCCGCATGAACGTCTGGACCTCGGTGCTGCAGATGATCGAGGCACGGCCCTGGATCGGCATCGGCCCGGGCAACAGCGCCTTCAACCTGATCTATCCCCTCTACCAGCAGCCCAAGTTCAACGCCCTGAGCGCCTATTCGATTCCGCTGGAACTCACCGTGGAGGCCGGGATTCCTGGCCTGCTGGCCGGCCTGGGGCTGCTGCTGTGTGCCGTGCGCACCGGCCTGGGGCAATGGCGTGCCAGCGGACCGCTGGTGCTGCCGAGCCTGGCGGCAGTGGCGGTGTTTGTGGGTCTGGCGGTGCAAGGGCTCACCGACACGATCTTCTTCCGGCCCGAAGTGCAGCTGGTGGCTCTGTTCAGCCTGGCC
>CALPNT020000200.1 GCA_943325005.2 Bifidobacterium breve
CAAGTATGCCGATCTCAACCGCCGCGGCTTCCTCGATCTTACCGTCAACAAGGATGAGGCGGTCGGAGCATTTCAGTTTCTGGATGGGGTGAATCCCCTGTCCGGCATGCCCCAGTGGGCTAGTGAAGCTGTGGTTGCCGCCAGCGACCTCACGCTCAGTCTGGTACCTGAGGCGACACCAGTGGTCACCTGGCAACCGGGCTGGCGCGAGCTGGATCTGGTCTTCGGTATGGCGGTCGACGCCATCGGCTCCCAGACCCAGCTCGATCCTGCCGCCTACGCCACTCTGCCCCGGGCCGGTGTGCAACTCGCCGACGTGTCAGTGCTGGGTTCGGAGAGCGCCGACCGCATCTACGCAGGGGTCGGCTCCTTAGTGGATGGAGCGGCTGGCGACGACGAGCTGTTCAACATCGACAGCCTGGGAGGCAACCAATTAGTAGGGGGTCTCGGTTCTGATCACCTATTCCTGCAAGCAGCGAACGATCGGGTCATTGGCGGCAGGGTATTCATCGATGCCCCCGCCTATGGCCTTACCCCCTTCACGGCTCTGGCGGACCAAGAGCAGGACAGCTTCCTGATCGATTCATCCGATCCAGGTATTACAGGATCGCTGCAGATTTTTGACTACGAACCAGGTGTCGACCGACTGCTGATCGACGGGATAGCCCCCACCGGCGACTGGTCTGTGGTGCGCCAGCAGCTGCAAGGTCTGAATGTCGCGATCAACGCTGCCCCCCAGCTCAACATTTCCACCATTGCGATCTCGCTCAGTAGAGGCACAGAGACAACTACGGATCTAGGCCCTTATGGCACAGATCTTGATGTGGACAATCTCCAATTGGTGAAATTGGTAGGGCCTGAGTGGATCAGCATTACTGGCACCGTCCTGAAGGCAACTGTACCTGCCGAGCTCACGGAAGCCCAGTTGGCTTCGACCAAACTAGTGCTTGGCTTCAGTGATGGGAAAGCCATTACTAGCTTCACGGCAATTCTCACCTTAAATGCCCCTCCGAGCAAACTAGTGCTAGCCAATACCACCAGCTCGCTGGCGGAAAACAGCAGTACCTCGGCGCGCATCAAGGTGGCGGATATTGTTGTGACTGACGATGCGCTTGGCACTGAAACCATCGTACTTGCCGGTGCTGATGCCACCAGCTTTGAAGTAGAGGGCAACAGCCTTTATCTCAAGGCTGGCACGCTGCTCAATTACGAGGCTAAGTCCGCTTATACCGTCAGCATTTTAGCCAGAGATTCCAGCCTATCCGGCAGTACCCCCGTTTCAGCGACGTTCAACCTCTTGGTTACGGATGTCAACGAGGTTCCCACAGCCCTGGCTTTCGCCAACACCACCAGCTCCCTGGCGGAAAACACCAGCACCTCAGTGCGCATCAAGGTGGCGGACATTGTTGTGACTGACGATGCGCTTGGCACTGAAACTATCGCACTTGCCGGTGCTGATGCCACCAGATTTGAACTAGAAGGCAACAGCCTATATCTCAAGGCCGGCACGGTTCTGAACTATGAGGCCAAGTCCGCTTATGTCGTTAGTATTTCGGCCAGTGATCCCAGTCTGCCCGGCAGTGCCGCGGTAGCCGCTAACTTCAACTTTAGCGTAACGGATGTCAGCGAGGTGCCCGGAACCACCGTTGTGACGACAGTGGTAACCATTAAAATGCCTACAGGTGAAACAAGGCAGATACCTGTAACTATCAGTGGGGGCTCATTCTCTTCAGGCTCCCAGTTGGAAATTTTTCCTGTCTCGGAAATTAGCCAGGAAAGCCTTGCGAAATTGGTTCAGAGCGGGGTGAGTCGCAATACCACTGGCATTGATTTCGTGCTTGATACCGAACAAGTCCAGGGCCTCGCTTCTCTCGGCGCAAATCTGGATTTGGTAGCTGCAGACCTCCTGCCCCAGTTGAGTGATGGATCGGGCCGTTTAGCCAATCGAAAGCTTCTCTATTACGCTCTTAATGAAGCTGGCAGTGCCTTCCCGCTCACCTACGATCCGATCACCGGCGTTGGTGCTCGCTTTTTCGACATCAACAATGACGGCACTCCTGATTTCTTCGCTCTCAGTCTGATTGACGGAGGTTCCGGTGACAAGGATGGACGTGTAAACAGAAAAATTGACGATCGATCCTTCGCAAGTTATGTCGATCTCCCTAGCCTCGGCTTCCGCAGCGCTGCTTTCGGCATGCTGACCATCTCCGCTCCGGGGAATACAGCCGCCGCTGCCGTCAGTCTGCGGGCCAACCTCATCGCTCGTCCAGTCTCCTCCAACCAAATCGGTTACGTGTTGCTCACCCCAGATGAGCTGCCTGGTTCGGCAAACCTTTTGAACGATTTCACCTGGTTGCGCGGCCGGGCCAAGACCCTCTTCTCGAGTCTGGAGAGCACGGATGTCACCCTTCCCGCCAACACCCGCTTCGAGCGCGACATCCTGTTGATCAACGGTATGAGCCTGAGGTTCTTCGAAGTGCAGGACGCCAGCCTCGATCAACTCACCAGCCTTGGAGATACTCGCTTTCGCTATCTCAATCAGGTCGATCTAGGTAGCACTCAGGCATCCTTTTCTTCCAGCAGCGGCATCAGCTTCTCCCTTGGCATTCTGCCAGGTGATCCTGGACTCAATGCCCTCATTGCCCAGGCCCAGGCTGAAGCACCGGTGCTCGACCTCAGTGCCCTGACATCTGCCCAGCGGCTTCAGGGTACGGTCACGCTGGGAAGGGAAGCTACCTTTAATTCTGTGGCTGGCTTCTACCGCTCGCTGGATGCCAAGGGCACAATTGTGGCTGCCGATGGCGTGACTCGTCTGCGGCCTGGGGATGTGGGCTATGGAGCATCAGCCCTGCGCTCCGACAACCTCGTCAACCAACTCGACAATCTCAGCGTGGGTGACGATCAAATCAGCAGCCGCAGCTTTGCGGGTGTGGCCGGCGGCACCTTCCTGGCTCCCTATGCCTTGGTGAATGGTAATACCTTCTTCGCCTACGGCGCCGCCCATAGCGATGGCATCAGCCATTTCCGCTCCCTGGGCAACAATCTGTTTGGCCTGGAAGATACTTCTGGTGGTGGCGACCTAGACTGCGATGACCTGATAATTGGTTTTAAGGATTTGTCCATTTTTTAGCATTTTATAACGATCAACGAGGCTGTGTTCATGCCGGCTGTCGGCGCCCTCATGGGAACGGCTTCGATCAGGGCCCGACATTAACGCCCAGAACGGTCCCACGCGGCTGGCCATGAGCTGAGCTGGGGATGATGTCGACTGGCCAGGAAGGTGAACCCCAACCCGGATCCCGAAGAGCCCATTGGATTTGCAGTAGCTGTTCCCCGCTCTGCAGTGAGCCCTGGGCGACGCCGCCTTCGTGCCCCTCTATGCCCTCTGGGTCACCCTGCTGCTGCCGGGATGTGGGCCTCGATGCCGGCGGGCGTCTTCTATGTCATCTGGTCGGGCCGTTTGGTCGTGTTCGTTGGGCTGGCCTACGGCCTCGAGGCTATGACCCGATGCGATTTCAGCAGAAAGCCGATGGCGATCCGCCGGCGACAGGACTGTGGCTTCGGGGCCTTGGCGGCTGCGCTCAGCGATGCCCTGGTGTTGAGCCAGCATCCATGCTCGTTTGACGTCCTCGTGGCTCCGGCTTGGTCCGCTCCTCCAGCCTTTGCGCTGCAGGGGACTGCAGTTGCTGAAGGCCTGCAGGGAGATGCCGATGTTGCCGTCTCTGCTCCTGGCTGGCCTGTTGTCGTTGGCTGTACCTCATCTTTGGCCTGGGTCGCCACTCTTTAGCGAGAGCCGGATGGGCTCGGGAGTGGCCCGTTCCTCCGCTTCGCTGGCCTGGATGTCGAGGGCCTGTTCAATCACGCGATCGGTGAAGTGATCGAAGTAATCCGTCAGGGTTTGCTGTAGTTCCAGAAACTCTGGCCAGAGGGTCTCGTCCACGAACGGCTTGGTTAGTCGCGCCATCACGGTGGTGCGCCGTTGGCCGCGATAGCGATAGGGAACAATGCCGTAGCGGCGCATCAGGGCTACGAACAGATGGCGCGACCATTGATCGGACATCGAAAAGCGATATTCGATTTCCGGTTGTTTGGCAGCCAGCTCCTGCAGGCGCTCCTTGATGCGCTCCCGTGCCATCTGGGCTGCCACCCGTTCGCCGTCGCTGCCGGCGCGGGAGAAAAGGGCTTCAATGCGCTGGAGCTTGAGGACCAGTTGCTTCTCAGCGGTTTCCGTCATGGCGTTTGCGTGGCGAGGGTCCGATCCGATATCTCGGGTGCGTGATTGGCGTAGGCGATGTCGAGCCGTGTTTAGATCCAGTGTCGCCGCCGGAAGTAGATGACCAGGCTGATCCCGATGCTCAGCATCATGCCCAGGACCAGAAAGTAACCTTCTTTCCACTCTAGTTCAGGCATGTTCTTGAAGTTCATGCCATAGACA
>CALPNT020000201.1 GCA_943325005.2 Bifidobacterium breve
ATGTGGAGTGAGATCCGGGTGAACCAGCTGCTGGCTCAGGGCAGGGGCGGCGGTTCCAGCTGATCAGGGGCTTCCTCCACCAGCTGCAGACGCACCCGCTTGCCACCGGCCAGCTCCCCTAGGGAGACGCGCATGGTGGTGCCGGAAAGGGTCTGCAGCGCCGTCAACACGTCGCGCAGGTGAGGAGTGCTGCTGCCGCTTTCAACCCACAGCCGCTCCTGCAGGCCACCCAGACGGCGCCAGCTGGTGTGGAGCTTGAGCACCGCACTTTCCACCTGCTGGGCCTGATACACCGCATCGGACAGGATGCCGAGCGCATCGAGCCGCTGCGCCTCCTGGATCGCCTTGTCCAGATCCAGATTCCCCTGCTGGAAGGCGCGCACGGCCAGACCCGATTCGCTGGTTTTGCTGAGCCAGCGGGCGGTCATCGTCACGTCCTTGATCCGCTCCAGCTCGGGCTCATCGCGCAGCACCCGGCGCAGATCCTCCTGCTGCCCTTCGGGCAACTTGGCGAGTTCCTTCACCAGAGGAGCCACGACCCGGGGGGGCAGCAGGTTGTCCGCCGTGCGCTGGCGGATCTCTTCGGGCAACAGGGGGCTGGTGGCGGCGGTGAACTCGTCGGAGAGGCGCCGCACCTGCTTGCGTGTGATCTGTTGGCCGTCATTGGCCGCCTCGCCGATCATCTGCTGCACCTCCGGATCGGCCTGGGCCGTCTCCAGGAAGGCGCGCTTGGAAAACTGGTTGACGCTGTCCTCCGCCAAGACGCCATCGCCAAGCATGCGATCGGCCGATTCGGCCAGCTGAATCAAGGTGTAGGCACGGGTCTTACTGATCTCCCGCTCCCGCAGCCACTGCAGGAAACCGGTGCCCCTGCCTTCGCCACCACGTTTCTCTCGATCGCGCACGGCCACCAGAATCCGACCACGCCAGATTTCGGTCTGCAGATCGAAGCGATCGCAAACCGCCCAGGCCTCTTCCAGACGGGCCAGAAACTCCAGGTTGCTGATGGTGTCACTGTCGGGATCGGGAAGCTCGAGGTCGAAGATGGGCGCCTCGTTCTGGCTCATGGGGGCGACGCCGAAGGCGAGAGGAACAGCAAGAGCCCGATGCTGCCACGCAGGCCCCACCACACCGGCGACGACGAATCGTGACGCCCGACGAACCTGAGCCCGCAACCGCAGGTAGGGTCGCAGCGAAAGCCACCCGATCCCTCTTCAGCAGCGATGGCCATCTCCCGCGGCGCCAAAGTGCGCATCAAGCGTCCCGAGTCCTACTGGTTCAACGAAGTGGGTACCGTGGCATCCGTCGATACCTCCGGCATCCGTTACCCGGTCGTTGTACGTTTTGACAAGGTCAACTACAACGGCTACAGCGGCTCCGAGGGCGGCATCAACACCAACAACTTCGCTGAATCAGAGCTCGAAACGGCCTGAAAACTGGACAAGCCACAGGCCCAGCGGGACAATCTCCGGCGGCCGTTTCTTAATCGTCATTGTGCCTTGGCACTGTGACGATTTTTTATTGGCCGCTGTCGATTCAAGCCCCCCAATTCCTGCAACTGCTGCCTGGTCTTGCTGCCTGGCAGGTCTTCACGCCATGGAGCACCCGCTGGCCCGTTGACAGGCTGGAGTCATGATGGCGGCGACTGGAATGGCGCAGCGGCGAGGCTGACGACATCCTTGCCCCCCAGCCTCGACCCGCCGGCCCCATGCCCGAACTGCCCGAAGTTGAAACCGTGCGCAGAGGGCTGCAACGCCAAACCACGGGCCTGGAGATTGCTCGCGTGCTGGTTCACCGGCCCCGAGTGATCGCCGCCCCAGTGGAGGATCCCGCTGAATTCTGCCGAGCCCTGGCCGGACGCACCGTGCAGGAGTGGCATCGCCGCGGCAAGTATCTAATTGCCGATCTGGATCGGGGTCAGTGGGGGGTGCACCTGCGCATGACAGGCCACTTCCACTGGCTGGAAAGGATCTCTGCCGCGACCACGGCCCCCTGCCGGCACACCCGAGTGCAGATCTGGAATTCAAACGGCGACGAACTGCGTTTCGTCGATATCCGCAGCTTCGGCCAGATGTGGTGGGTGCCGCCTGGCCTCGCCAGTGAAACCGTGATCACCGGGCTGAGCAAGCTCGGGCCGGAACCCTTCAGTGAGGCCTTCAGCGCCGACCACCTACAGCAGCGACTGAAGAGTTCGGCGCGACCGATCAAAAATGCCTTGCTGGATCAGAGCCTGGTGGCTGGAGTCGGCAACATCTATGCCGATGAATCCCTTTTTGCCGCTGGGATCCGCCCCCAGACCCCCAGCAACGAACTGGGGCGCAATCAACTGGAGAGGCTGCGCCAGGCCCTGGTGGAGGTGCTGCAGACCAGCATTGGCGCCGGAGGCACCACCTTCAGTGACTTCCGGGATCTCACCGGCACGAACGGTAACTACGGTGGGGTGGCCTCGGTCTACCGCCGCGCTGACCAACCCTGCAGACACTGCGGCACGCCAATCCTGCGCGAGCGCCTGGCAGGACGCAGCAGCCACTGGTGTCCCACCTGTCAGTCCTGAACCATCCGCCCCCTGATTGACGCCATGAACAGGCACGACACCGCCGTGCACAGCAGCTCACCGTCCAGTGGGCTATCCACTGAACTCTGCGCCGCTATCGCCGAGATTCATCGGCGTGGCTGGTGTGAAGGTACCGGTGGCAACTTCAGTTGTGTCACCAAGCGAGCACCCCTGCAACTGCTGATGGCTCCCAGCGGGGTGGACAAGGGCAAGGTCAAGGCCACCGACTTGATCACGGTCGATTGCCGGGGAGCCGTGCTGGAAGGGATGGGCCAAGCCAGCGCCGAAACCCGCCTGCACCTCACGATTGTGGAGACAACCGGAGCCGGAGCTGTGCTGCATACCCACTCCCAGGCCGCCACACTGCTGTCCCGCTATGCCATGGTGCAAGGGCAAGATGGGCAGCCAGCTTCTGCAAAGGAGGCAGAGCAGGACCGTTCCGGTTGCTATCTGAGGATGCAAGGCCTCGAAATGCTCAAGGGACTGGAGGGCATCACCAGCCACAACCAGAACATCGCCATTCCGGTTTTCGACAACGATCAGGATCTGGACCGACTCAGTACACGCTGTCGACCCCATCTGCAGGAAGCCCCTTACAGCCTGCTGATCAGCGGACATGGCCTGTATGTCTGGGGAAGAGATCTGAAGATCACCCACCGCCATCTGGAAATCCTGGAGTTTCTGCTGGAGCAGCACTGGCGGCAGCTGCTGCTGCAGGCCGCAACGGGTATTGGAGGTCTGTCATGACAGAGCAGATCAGTCATGTTCTCCTCGACATCGAGGGAACCACCTGTCCGTTGAGCTTCGTGAGCGGCACCCTGTTTCCCTATGCAGCCCGGGAACTGGGGCTCTATCTGGAGCGACATCATCAGGATGGGACCGTGCAAATGCATTGTCAAGCGGTGATTGAGGCCTGGCAACAAGATTCAGATCCGCAAGCCAGGCAACTCTGGAATCAAGCCCAGACATGCGACAGCGTCGAAGTCGGAGGCATCACCGTAAGGCCATGGCACGGCAGCGAAATTGAACCCTATCTCCAATGGCTGATTGCCTCAGACCGCAAACTCACTCCCCTGAAGGAGTTACAAGGGATGGTCTGGGCGGAAGGTTATGCGCGAGGTGAGTTGGTGGGAGATCTCTTCGAAGAGGTACCCGGCGTCTTACAGGAATGGCAGCAACAGGGACTGGTGTTGGGGGTCTATTCTTCCGGCTCCATAGCCGCCCAGAAGCTGCTCTATGGACATAGCCAGGCAGGAGACCTATGTCCTTTGTTCAGCCACTGGTTCGACACCCATAGCGGTGGCAAACACGAGATCGATAGCTACAAGCGAATCTGTGCCGCAATGGACGTAGAGCCGCAGCATGTGCTGTTCATCAGCGATTCCATGGCCGAGCTCCAGGCCGCCGCCGCCGCCGATCTCCAAGTCGTGCTCAGCGACCGCGACAACAGCCTGTCTCCGGAACAAAGGGCGATCTCAATTCAGACCACACCCGCCGAGACAGGGGGCTATCGCAGCATCAGCAATCTGAACCAGCTGCAACTGAACAGCTTTCCATCCAGAAGTCACGGCTGACGGTGGATCGACGGCGGCCCGCTGGCGGCTGAACTCACTCTGGCTGGACATCACATCCTTTAGGCGCGGGGCTGGCTGACAACACCGAGTCAAACCTGCGCAAGACGGTGATGGCGGAGTGAGTGGCCTTGGTCCGTTGCCCAAAATGCCGGGTTACTCCGGGTTTCACAGCCTGGCAGCAGTCAGTCTGGCAGCAGTCAGTGCCTGGGCCATGCCTGCGGCTGGCAACAGGGTTATCAAATCCTGGGCTTACTACTCTCCAGGCCTGCATCCGCCCCAAGTGAGCGCAGCC
>CALPNT020000202.1 GCA_943325005.2 Bifidobacterium breve
AAACCCTGCTGCACCAGTTCGGGATAGCGGCCTTCAATCGCCGCCAGCACCCGGCGAGCATGCTTCACGGCCCGATCGCGGGCGCCTGGAACCTGGCCGTGATAATCAAAACGCGCCACCACCGGCACTGGCAGGCCCCTGGCCACATTCAGGCCGGTGAAGATCTTGATGCCGACATCGAGGTCAGGCGCACCTTCTTCAACGGTATCCATATAGGCGAAATAAGTGAGATTACGCAGGTGAATCTCCTTGAAGCCGATGCCGACACCAATGAAGCGTTCGGCATGACTGGCGTCGCTGTAGTGACCGTCGTGATAAGCCCTCACGTAGTCCATCTGGGAAAGATTGTGCTCCAGCAGCCGCGCGATCAGACGCACCATGCCGGGATCAGGTGTGCTGGCGGCGGCCTGTTCCACCAAGTGGATGATGCGGCTGCGACCCTCGGCTGCCGACAACTGAGCGGTGGCGGAGTAGACGTCGTTGGCATCAAGCCAGCGCTCCAGGTTGGTGCTGCCATCAAGGCCCGGCACATGCACCCGCACAGCGTCGGTGTCGGTGTCGAGGCCCAGCAGCAGCAGGTCCACCGAAGCACCACAACAGAAGCTGTTTTCCACCGCGGTCTGGAAATCACGCAGGCGCGCCAGACCACAGGAGGCCGCCAGGCCATCGTCGCTGCCATGGGCGGCACAGCCCTCATGGCTGGGATCGAGGGAGCTGAAGTGGTAAAGCACCACCTTCAGATAACGCGTGTCGGCCTGGGCCGGGTTGGGCAAACCCTCCCGATAGCGGCGATGTTCGGTCTTGACCCAACGATTCACCGTGTTTTCGACGTTAAACAGCGCTCCGGCATGGGGGCGGCGACGCACGGAACTGAACGGCACACGCAGGGCATAGGCGATGGCGTGGGCAAGACGACCATCAGCACAAGGGGTGACATCTAACAGATGGAAGCCGCACTCCAGCAGGAAGGCATCAAAAGCCTCGGCCGCCGCACTGCCGGGCTTGGCAGCGAGCGGATCGTCCTGAAAAAAGCTGGCGCTGGTCTGCTCGTAGGTTTCGAACACGCACCAAGCGAACAGGGTGCGCATGTCCAGCTGGCTCACCCAAGCCTGCTCCAGGATCGGTAGCGGCAGGGTGTAGCCAAGGCAGGCCATGGCCAGCGCCTGGGCCCGTTCGACAAAATCATCCTCGTGCTGCAGGGCCGAGAGCTGCTTCAGCAGCGGCACGATGCGATCGAAGGATTCCTTCACCTGCAGGTCGTAGGCGCGCAGGGCCGCGTTGGTGGCGCGATCGGTGAGCGGGTGACCCGCACCGCTACGGCCGGCGCCGGTCCGGTCCTGGCTGTCGAAGACGCCAGACACTGGCCGCAGCCGCACCCCAGGGGGCCTGGTCTGCGGCTGTTCGCTGAGCTTGAGGCTGCGATTACGACGGGCTGCCGTGCCCCTGGCGATGGGCACGGTGCTCTCCGGGCTGGTGCCGGCCGCCGCGGCGTCGGACTCCAGCTCGGGGTTCGGCTGTCCCGGGCGACGGCGCGGTGCCGTGCCCGAGAGGGGGGGTTGGCGTGGTTCCGGGCGTCGGGGCATCGCTGGGTCAGCCTCGGGCGCCGCCAGACACCGTGATCAGCGAACCGGCCAGGGTATTGCCACTGCCTCCGGTCACGCGGCTGAGCGGTGCGGGCACGGCTTCATTGCGCTTCGCTTCCAAAGCGGGCATGGCGGCCAGGGCACCATGGCGGCTGGGATTGCGGCGCCGGGCGGAAACCCCCTCGGTGCCGGTGACCCGTTCGCCCCGATCCCAGTCATCGCCGGTGATCTTCAGACCGGCGGAGATGCCTTCGCCGGTCACCCTGGACACGGGACGGGCGTCCTCATCAACGCTCACCACTGCCGCCGCGACCACGGGCATGATCGGCGCACGCGGCGCACGACTGGGCTGGCGATTGGTGCGATCAAAACGAAAGTGCTCGGTGCCGGTGATCTTGTCGTCAGCCATCGCAAACGGGCCCGTGACCCGGCTGCTCTGTTCATAGTTGGATCCGGTCACACCACCCGTGCGCTCGCGGGTGCTGTGGGCCACCCCAGCTGGGGACTGCACGCTGAACTGTTCCCAGGGCTGGCCTCCCAGAGGGCGGGGAAAGTCGGCATCGGTTGGCAAGGCGGCGCCGCAGGCCTCGGCCAGCTGGTCAGGGCCCACGTAGGGGGTACCGCTCACGTCGGCGCAGACACCGCGCTCGGCACCGGTCATCACGCCACCGATGCCGGGCTGAATGCCGCTCATCACCGTGCCCATGCGCCTGGGCGTGCGTTGACGCACCGCAGCCACCTGGTCGCTGCTGCACCAGTTGCTGGCTTCCTCAAACCCCACGTAAGGCGTACCGGTGACGATCTTGCAGGTGCCGGGTTCATCACCAGTGACCTTCTCAGAGCGACCGGTGCGGGTCCCGCTCACCACCTGTTGGCGGTTGGTGACACTGAAACCCACCTTGGCCGCTTCCGGTGCCGGACGACCACCGCAGAAGCGGTCGTACTGCTGGCTGCCGATGTACTCATCGCCGGTGATGATCTTGCAGGAGCCGGGTTCATCGCCGGTCACCTGGTCACTGCGACCCACATGAGTACCGGTGATGCCGGTGCCACGCAGGGTCTGGAGGCTGGCCACCTTGGCGGGCGCCGGGCGGGCCTCGGTATTGGGGTTGTTGACGTACTGATTGCCGGTCAGCTGGCGACCGGAACCGGGTTCGTCGCCGGTCACCTTCTCGGAGCGGCCGATCACCATGCCGGAGACGGTGTGACCCGCCTGGGTCTGGGCATGACCCACCTTGCGGGGGGAGGGGCTGCCAGTGCCTGTCGTGCTGCTTCTGGCTGCACCGCGGCTGGCGGCACTGCTCTTGGCGGAACTACTGCTCGCAGCGCTGCTGCTGGCGGCTGTGCCGCAGAAGATGTTGGACTGATTCGCCGACACATACTCAGTGCCGGTGATGTTTTTGCAGGTACCGGGTTCATCGCCGGTGACCTTCTCGGAGCGGCCCACCTCATTGCCGGTGACGCGGTTGCCATGGCTGGTGGCGCTGACCCGCACCTTGTCCGGCTGACGGCTGCCACCCTGGCCCTGGCAGAAGGTCTGGAACACTTCGGCGCCCAGGTATTCAGTGCCGGTGATCGTGCGGCAGGTGGCCGCCTCATTGCCGGTGGTCTTGGTGGAACGGTTCGCCTGGGTACCGGTCACGATCTGACCCGCCAGGGTTTCGCTGACTCCCACCTTGAGGCTGGCTTCAGCGACGGCGGACTGCTTCGAACCATGGCGATTCGGGCCGCTGGGGCGGGTACCGCCACTGCGGGAGCTGCCGGCGGAGCCCACCTTGCACTTCAGTTCACGCACCTTCTGGGCCAGTTCCCGACTGCTCATGTCGGGGTTGCCCTGGCGAGCGATGGTGGCGGCGGCACTGTTGGTGGAGGTGTTGGCCGACTTACCGCGCTTCGAGAGGGCCTCGCGGCGGGCGAGCACTAAGGCCCGGCTGGGGTTGTGCTGGGCCGTGCGTTTCGGTGTGGAGGAACGCCCACCATTGCGATTGGCCAGGGAGGCGCTCAGATCCGGTCCGCGCGACAAGCTGGTGAGTGGCCCAGCCGCATGAGTCTGCTGACACTTGCACTTGGGCTCCTTGGCGGCAGCGGGAGCGGCGGCGGCAGCCACAGCTATGGCTTTCTTCTCGTCGTTGCGGGTGCGATCCCGGGAGGTGTCAGCGCGCTTGCCACGGCGTGACAAGGCTTCGCGCCGGGCCAGCACCAACTCACGGCTGGGATTGGCAATCGGCCGGGGGGTGGAACGGCGAGCCTCGGAGCTGGGCGCAGCGCTCTGGCGCGAGGAATCAAACGACACTCCAGGCCTCGACGCTCTCCTGGAGCTGGTCGGGACCGGTTCGCGGCTCACCGGCGGACTGCTGGCGGCCTCCACGGACAGCGAGGCGTTGGTGCGGGTGGGGCGCGCATCAGCGGCACCGCGCACCCGGTTGGGGCCGGAGGAATAGCGGCCAGCTGATTTCTTGCCGCCACTGGTGAGGGCCTTGCGGCGCTCCAGAGCTGCTTCACGACTCGAGGGGCTGGCCATATCCGTCCGATGAATGAAAGTGACGAATGCAGGGGTGAATGCGCTGAATCAGCCTCGGCTCTCAGGCCGGGTCGATCAACACAACCCTTGCGCCATGGCACTAGACACAGGGGTCTACTGCCATGGGAAAGAAGGTAGAAGAACCCGGGATGAAGCGGGTTCTTCTGATGGTCAGGTGGCTGAAATCAGCGACCTT
>CALPNT020000203.1 GCA_943325005.2 Bifidobacterium breve
GCAAGGATTTCAGCATTTCCTTGTCCATTCGCAAAGATAAATATAGTGTCGGTTGCCTGGTATCCAGTAGAGGAGCCGCCAAGTGCAAAATTAGATATAACAAAATTTCCTACTGTTCCGTTGCAGGCGGCGAGATTGCTGAAGTTGCAAAATGTATTGGCCTTTGCTTCGCCTCCGCCCAGTGCTAACAGAGCTATGTCAAGCCCTGCTAGGACGCCCAGGGCAGTGAGACCCTTAAAAACCCGGGGGGGGTAGAGGCAAAGGAGTGACGAAGCATGTCGATAAATTATTTACGATGCAATTATGCATTACGAGGAACTGGGAAATGTTCACTATGAACTTTTTCCAGTTCAGCGCGTTGCCTGGAGCGGTTGTTCGTCCCGCTACCTGGCTGATTCAGGGTCCGGTATGGCATCGATTGCCGGGGTTCTCAACGTGGGTTGAGGTCGTCGGGATCGTCTCTTCGCTGTGCCCAGAAGTGCTTACGCCGCAAGCGATCTCACTCAGATCAGTGTCCTCAAGGCGATCCCGGACGCGCGGATCCGGAGCCATCCCGCACGATGTGCCCCGCGAGCAGGCGCTGATCCTGGCGGTCAATCACCAGCGGGTGCTGGGCCACCAAACTGAGATCCGGGTGCTCTGAGCCGCCGCCTGCCCTGGGGGCTGCGGCCCCCTTTTTCGCCTATCAGGCCGCTGGCCGGGCGGGACCCTGAAGGACCGAGAGGTCCGGCACTGCCTGTAAGATCAGCCACCAGCTCTTGATGGGACGCCGCACCGGCCCTTCTCATGATCGGGGAACGCGTCAAGGGCGATACAAGCCGGCCGTTGTTGACGTTGGCTGCGCTCCGCTCCGCATCAGACGACGGGGCCGGCCCTTGACCCGCCCCCGCTGGCGGAGGGGTCCGACGCGGTGCCCATCCATGGCCCTCCTTTCCCGCAAGTCCGCTCTGCAGCAGTATTCCTGGCAGGTGCTGGATGATCTGGCGTTCTGCACTCAGCGCTATCCACGCCTGGCGGAGTTGGCGGCTCAGGTGCTCGTTGAGCGGCAGTGCGTCCTGCCCGGGGTGCCGGTTGATCCGGGGCTGGGGGCGCTGGTGTCCTTCTGAGGGGCCTGCTTCCAGCCGGCGGGGCTCCTCCAGGGGCCTCGCTTTCTTGCTGGTCGTCTGATTGTGCAGCGATGACGGCGGCAGGAATCGGGACGACCTCTCAGCAGCACCCTGTGACAGAAGACCTGCAGCGCAGCCGGTTCTCTCCACGCACCAACCGGCGGCAGGCCTCAGCACTGCTGGGGGAAGCCGGCAATACGAATCAGCGAGGGCCAGAACACCGCTGCCCCGGCCGTCTCGCCCCTGCGGGCCGCTACAGCTGAGGCCTGACGCGGGTGTTCCGCGCTTCTCTCGTGTTGGCCTCCTCTACCCCAGCTGCGAAATCCGCCAGTTACCGGTGCATGTTGATCCCGGTGGCAGCAAGGCCCCGGGCGCTGAGCGCTTCACGGTCTTCTATGGCCGTCGTGGTCGCCCGGTTAAAAAGCCCCGCTTCATGCCGGCAGCTCTGGCCCATCAGTGGGCACGCAAGCTGCAGGCCCGGCGGCTTGGCACCGTCTCGGTGCTCTGAGGGCTGTGGGCCAATCCCCGATGGAGCATCCGCTCTCCGGGTCTCTTCCCTGGCCTGGCAGATCAGGTTGGCAGATTGCCGAAATGGTCACAGCCGCAAGCACCATTGCGGATGGCAAAGCAGCGGAACTCGGCCAATGGCGTGATCGTGGTGCAGGCGAATCCTGCTCCAGCTCAACCTGGCGACCCTGCCCTCTGATGGCATCGAGTGGCTGATTTCATTGTGATCCCAATCAGAGCTGACGTCCTGAGCCTTGGCCCCATCAGGTCGTAGCAGTAGAAGCGTTCAGCCTCGTGGAGTAACCAGCATCATGGGTGTTGCAGACCTGGTCCCAGAACGTGAAGTAAAGCCCAAAGTGCACCGACGAACGGCGGTGGTGAAGGGCGTGGTGCGCCGGCCCGATCACCCAGCGGCCCAGCCAGTGATGGGGAAACCGGCGTGGGAGGTCGTCGAGATCGAGGTGGTTCACGATGGCCCACACAGTCATGGTACTGAGCACAGCCAGCAGGGTGATCAAGTGCAGAGGAATCAGCATCACAATCAATACCAGAAACAAGGACTGCACCAAGGCTTCTGGAGGATCGAATGCAAAGGATGTCCAGGGTGTGGGCCGGCGGGAGCGGTGGTGCCCCCGGTGAAACAGGGCATACAGAACTGGGTGATGGAATAGGCGATGGGTAAAGTAGAACGCTGCGTCCTGCAAGATGAGCACTGTGAGATAACTCACGCCCAAATACCACCAGTTGCTGGGCTCGACACCCGCGTATAACCGGGTCATGCCATGGGCTTGCAGCCACAGTATCGCGGCCGCAGCCAGGGCGAACACCGCTGCCGAGAGCACTGACAGGCGGATGTCATGGTGGATCCCGTCGCGGATCCGTCGGTTCTGAAGTTCCGACGATGCAGGTTTGACACGGGAACGGAAGACACGGACCAGGTACCAACACCCTCCGGCAGCAAGGAAATAGCGAGCCAGGATGATCAGAAAGAACACAAGGCTGTCGCTCCCGAAGGAATGCTCTGCCCACGTCCACCCGATCCCATCAAAGGCGGGGTGATGCTGAGGCGTTGGCTGGATGATTCCGATATCGTTTGCTGCGGTCTGATTATTCAGTCTAGAGGGAATCAGGACCCCAAAGCGGCCGTAGGGATGCAGCATTGCTGGATCCGCCACCCAATCCACCACAGCTACATGCCAAGGTGTGGCTTGATGTGCACATCTTGCGGCTGTGGCAAGAGAAGCCGACCGGTCGGATGCTGTTCTGATCACGGGCATGATCTGGCTGCGGCAAGCAAGCTGGAAGGAGCCGCGGCTTGACCCATGCTCCGTTTTTTGCTCAACGTCCTCTGGTTTTTCCTGGGGGGCTTTGTGATGGGCCTGGGCTGGTGGCTGGCCGGACTGGTCGCGGCGATCACGATCGTCGGCATTCCCTGGGCCAGGGCCTGCTTTGTGATTGGCAACTACTCCTTCTGGCCGTTTGGCCAGGAAGCGGTCAGCCGCAAGGAGCTCACCGGGCGGATGGATTTCGGCACTGGACCGCTGGGGTTGATCGGCAACGTGATCTGGTTTCTGGTGGCGGGTTGGTGGCTGGCGATCGGCCACCTCACCTCTGCAGTGGCTTGTTTCGTGACGATCATCGGCATTCCCTTTGGGATCCAGCACATCAAGCTGGCCCTGATCGCCCTGGCCCCGATCGGCATGCAGGTGGTTCCGAGGCGGCGCTGAACGAACAGGGGCAGAATGCCGCCGGTTGCCGTGAAGCCCTGATGACCCTGCAGACCGCACGCCTGTCGGTGTTCAACCGGATTGGCCGGGTGCTGCTGTGCCTGGTGTTCATCCAGGCGGTGATCGGCAAGCTGACGGGCTTTGCCGGACCCGCTGCTGCCATCGCCGCCAAGGGACTGCCACTGGCGCCGGTGTTGCTGGTGGCCGCGATGGTGCTGATGGCGGTGGGCTCCGCCCTGGTGATCAGCGGCTGGAAAGCCCGGCTGGGTGTCGTGCTGTTGCTGGTGTTCCTGGTGCCGACGACGCTGCTGTTCCACGGTGATGTGAGCAGCGCCCAGGAACGGATCCAGCTGTTCAAGAACCTGGCGATCATCGGCGGGCTGCTGCTGGTGGCCGACCAGGACAACAGAAGCTGAGAAGGATTTGCCGGAACTGAGAAATTTTCCGAGCGGCATTGCCGCCGTTTCCGGATATAGGGGAATACCCCTCGGCCTGGGAGAAGACCCGCTCCAACAGCCGGTCCTTGCGCAACTGGAGGATCTGCTGTCTGGCCTCATCGCGCTCGGACGCGACGGCGGCGACCTTCTGGGCGGAGGCCTCCTCCATCTGGCGTTCGCGTAGTTCCAGCTGCTGCTCAAGCACCTGCTTCTGGCGTTCCGCTTGCTGCAGGCGGGCGTATTCCTCCGGGTTGATCTCGGAGAAGCGGTTGAGCTGCTGGCGGAGGGTGCGGATTTCTTTTTCGAGCTGGTTGCTTTTGCGACGTTCGGCCCGCAGGGGTTCAGCGAGGCGGCTGTCGTCGGCAGGGGAAGCAGCCCCCTCGACTTGAGCCGTGCCCGAGGTTCCAGCAGCGCCGCTGGAGGAGGAGC
>CALPNT020000204.1 GCA_943325005.2 Bifidobacterium breve
ATCGGCAAGACCGCCACGCCGGAACGCCTCGATGGCAAGGGGTTGGGCGTGGAAGCCGGTGGCTATTTCGAGGACCTGGTGCTGGGCCCCTCAGCGGCCTGGCTGGTCGAGCAGGGCTGGCTGGCCCGCCCCCGGGTCTTCTCCTGGCCCGGAGCCAAGAACAGCAGACTGACCCGCCGGATGGGTGAGTTCGACCTCGAGCAGGCGGCCCAGGCCTTCGGGGACCGGGCCGCCATCGGCGATGCGGTGTCGTACTACCGGCGCCGACTGCATCCGGGCACGGCGATCTGCTTTTGCTGCACCATCGAGCACGCCGAGCAGATGGCTGGCGCTTTCCGCAGTGCGGGGATTCGCGCCGCGTCGGTGAGCGGCAGCACCCGAGCCGAAGAGCGCAAACGCCTGATTGCCGGGCTCGGTACCGGCGAGGTGGAGGTGCTCACCAGCTGCATGATCGTTTCCGAGGGCACTGACATCCCCTCAGTGGGCGGCGCGATCTTGATGCGCCCCACCGCCAGCCTGTCGCTTTATTTGCAGATGGTCGGCCGGGCCCTACGTCCCGCACTTGGCAAGCAGGAAGCGGTGATCCTTGATCACGTCGGCAACGCCCATCGCCACGGCCTGCCCACCGATGAGCGCGAGTGGAACCTGGCCGGCCGCAGGCGCCGCGAAGGAGTCTCGATCCCGATCAAGGACTGCCCGGTGTGCTTCTGCAGCTGCCCCAGTGCCGCACAGGTGTGCCCGGACTGTGGCCACCTGTTCCTGGCCGACGAGCGCGATGAGCAGCGCCGCGGGCTCCAGCAGCTTGAGGGCGAGCTTGTTGAAGTCGCTGGAAGTCGCCACCGGCCCAAGCCCCAGGAACAGCGGCCCCAGCGCAGACACCCAGCAGCTGGCTGCCGCACCTTCGAGCAGCTGCTGGAGCGCGAGCAGGAGCGCGGCTACAAACCTGGCTGGGCCCGCCATGTGTGGGCAGCCCGGGAGCGCAGCGCTTAAGGACTGGCATGGTGAGCAGCTGCCTGCGGCGTTAGCATTGACAGCATTGCTGTCAGCGCAAGCAGTCGTCGTCCATGGCCACCCTCACGATCCGCAACCTCGACGAAAGCACCAAGGCGCAGCTACGCGTTCAGGCCGCCCGCCACGGCCGCTCGATGGAGGAGGAAGCGCGCACGATCCTCCGTTCTGCCATCGAAGGCCGGCAGCCCATCACTGGTGGCAACGGGCTGGGGAGTCGCATTCATGAGCATTTCGCCCAGCTCGGTGGCGTGGAGCTGGACCTGCCTGAGCGTTACTCTCTGCCGACCCCAGCCCAGTTCGACAGCCAAGCAAACCTGGAGCCCTAATGACGACAGAGTCACAAAGGAAGGCTTCTCAGTGATCTTGCTCGACACCAATGTGATCTCGGAGCTGATGCGCCCGGCACCCGAGCCCAAGGTGCTGGCCTGGGCCGATGGCTTCGATCCAGAGGCGGTGGCGATCACGGCCATGAACGAAGCCGAAATCCTGCACGGCCTGGCCCGGCTACCAGCTGGACGGCGTCAGCAGCAACTCCAACAGAGCTGGGAGGTGCTGGCGGCCGAGCTGTTCGCTGGCCGGATCTGGCCTTTCACCAGCGAAGCGGCCCACTGGTACGCCGAATTGCTGCGGCGTCGCGAACGGCTGGCCCGGCCGATGGCGACGGCCGATGCGGTGATCGCGGCCACGGCACTGGCCCACGGGGTACCCCTGGCCACAAGGAACATCAACGACTTCGTCGAGATCGGCCTGGAGTTGATCAATCCCTGGGACTTGGCTTGAGCCGCTCCCCATTCTCGGCATGCAGGCCCATGGCCCTGATCGTCTCCACACCGCTGTAGGTCTGCTCAGGCAGGGATGCCCGCAGGGCCGCGAGCTGGGGCAGCAATCACGCACCCTGCGGCGCCGCACCAGCTCGGCGATGGCCTTGCCGCGGCGAGTGATCACCACCACTTCTCCTGCATCTACCGCATCCAGCAGTCTCGAGAGCTGGCTCTTGGCTTCTGCCACCGTCACCTGCAGCCTGGTCGTTGACCATCTGGATGACCAACCGTAAGGCGGTTTTGGTGCCGGGATGGCCGAAGCAGTCAGCCATAGCCCATAGGCTTTGACCTGCGGCCAGCAGGATGCCATGACCACCGTGTCAGCCACAGAAGCCCGCGAGCGGCTGGACGCCCTGATGGATGAGGTGGGGCGGTCCCACCAGCCCGTGCAAATCACCGGGACGCGGGGCAATGCCGTACTGATCTCAGAAGCTCACTGGCGCGCCATCCAGGAGACCCTCTATCTGGTCTCGATCCCCGGGATGCGCGAGTCGATCGTTGAAGGCATGGCTACCGATGTCTCTGAACTGAGCAGCGAACCGCTCTGGTGACCACGGTCGGACACCAATCTGCTGCTGGTCGACCAGGTATTGGCCGCCGAACGGATTCAGCCAATACCTGACATGTATCGGCAGTTTCGCCAATACATGCGGATGGCCACCGGCCAATCCGGCAACAGGAGGCATGGCCTCTTCGCCGAGCGAGCACGAGATCCAGCAGTGCATTCGCCTGGGCTGCGGCCGCGGGCCGGTCCGGCTCTGGCGCAACAACACCGGCGCCCTGGTCGATCAGCAGGGGCGCTTCGTGCGCTTTGGGCTTTGCAAGGGAAGCAGTGACCTGATCGGCCTGCGCTCGCTGGAGATCACCTCCGAGCTGCTGGGCCAGCGCATTGCTCAGTTCGTTGCCTTGGAGGTCAAGACACCCCTGGGGACACTCAGCCCGGAGCAGCGGGCCTTTCTGCGGTTGGTGGAGAAACTCGGCGGCATGGCAGCGGTCTGCCGCTCCGTCAAGGAGGCCGAGCAGGTGCTCGCGGTGGTCGGGCCAGCGCTGCTGGACCACTGATGGATCCGGTGGAACTGCAGCAGCAGCTCATGCGGCTGGCCCAGGCCCATCCTGGCGAGCACCCCAACACCTTGGCTCTGAGATTGCAGGTGGAGACTGGAAAAGTCATCACTGGTCGGCATGCCAAGCGGATCTTGCTCAGACTCGTAACTACCCGTCTATCTGTGCCATGACATGACAGGCTCTGGCTAGCAGTGCCAAGTTTGTATTAGGTTTGCGCTGATGACTCAGGAGTCTGACCGTGGCGATCACCTACAAGCAGTTGCTTGAGCACCAGGAGGAAAACCGCGCAGCGTTCGGGCGGATGCTGCTGAACTGGCGACGGCGCAATGGCTGGACCCAGTACACCGCCTGCAGCTGGGCAGAAGAGGCGGACTTTGAGGCGATCTCTTATGGCAACCTCTCGGTGATCGAGCAGGGCAAGGCCGGCGAGCTGCGCCAGAAAGCCTTCTGGCAGCTGGGGGAGCTCAACCGCCGCATCGCCGAAAAGGACTGGGGAACGCTCAAGAACCAGGCGATCAAGGTGAAACTCGAGGGCGCCATCCCGCTCGGAGACGCCGACTGCCCAGTCTGGACGCCGTTGGAGCTTTGGGCCTGTTACTGCGGCCTGCGGGAGGTGCCGGATGCCTTCCGCACCACACCCGCTCCGACCGTCGGCCAGCGCAAAGCCACCGAGCTCTCCAGCAAGTGGCGCCAGCAGATGCGCCGGGTCGTTGACGAATGCGAGCTCGAACCCAGCGATGCCCTCAACTCCCTGGCGGCAGGGGCCAGCGCCGAGCACCGCAAACGCTTCTATGCCGTGCTGACGGGCTTCGGGGATTACAAGCCGGAGGAGCTGGCTCCGCTGTGGATCGAGGGCGACCTCTATCAGCCCAGACAATGGCTGGAGCAATGGGAGGCGGCCAACAAGAAGCCCAACAGCCGCAAAGCCAACAAACCAGCCACCAGCTGATTGCTAGGAATTAACAGCCATTGTGAGTGCGGCTTTCAGTAAAGAGCCCTAAGATCCGGATCCGCGGGCAACCGCCCGATCCGATCCGCCATGGTTCCACCATCCAGGCCCTCAGGGGCAGGCCTTGCGGCTATCGACTCCGGTGACGCGAGAAGCGTCCCAGTTGTCGAGCCGCTGCCGGCATCCCTGGGCCACGTCTCCCCCGAGCAACAGCTCACCCAGGCCCTGGCCTGCTTCCAGGCCGAGGTGTCCGCCATCGCCACTGCCGATCTGGCGGAGGTGGTGGACACCGCCCGCCCCGCCTTCCGCAG
>CALPNT020000205.1 GCA_943325005.2 Bifidobacterium breve
ACCCCAGCCGGGCTTCTGGTCCCTGCTCGTGCCTCTGGCACCGATCGTGCGTTCGGACTGGGCGACGCAGCGCATGGCGATGGTCTGCCGCTGCCAGCCGTCAAAGCCAAAGATCCGATTGGCCTCCGCGACAGCGACCCAATCTTTCTCGTTAGCCACCTTCCCGCGGCCCTGCTCCCGCTGGCGGACATTGGCCCGATCGAGGGGAGCGGAGAGGGCTGCGAGCTGCTCAGTGTCAGCCGACAGCGAAAACTGGACCAGCGCCAACACCAAAAGTGAGCCACCCGGAAGCGATGGGTGAGCCGTTGCCGGCCGTGTCAGCGGCGGGTCATGGCTCTTCCTTGCAACGTTCATCGGCGGCGGAAAAACGATCGACAGCGGGTATGGGCTTTGGGCTCGCCAAGGCGGCCAATGGCCATACAGCAGGGGGGATGGTCGCGCTGGAGGGCGTGATGGAAACCCCAGAGGAGGTGGCGGTGATGCGCCAGCTGCTGGAGCGGGGCTGGAGCCGACGGCGGATCGCGACGGAACTGGGCATCTGTCGAGCAGCTGCTCCTCAAGCACGGCGCACGCGCGTGCGGGCTGCTTCCATAGCAGGGCCCCCTGCTCCCCGGCTCCAGCGGCGGGGGAAGTGGCGGCAGTGGTGAAACGGGGCCAGAGCCGCCCGTCCTTCAACAGGGCGGCTCTGGCCCCGAGATGTGAGGCCGTAATGAACGCCGCACCTGATGCCACAGGGCCGCACCGAGGCCGTGGCCTTCATGGCGTTCGTCCCGTCCACCCCCAGGCGGGTCAGCAGGTCCACGGGCTGGGGGTAGCGGCCGGCGTCACGGCGCAGCCGCTCAGGCAGAGCAGCGATCGCCACGCTCACCATGCAACAGGCTAGGAGGCGACAACCACCTGGAACCTACGGTAAGGCGCTGGTTGAGATCTGTGCGCTCAGCGGCACGCCGCAATCCCCTGGCGTTGAACATAAGGAAAATCCTCTGATGATTTCTAGCAATAATTGCTCAACCAACCGAGGATCGATGTGAACTTTAAAATAAACTGGACTTCGTCCACGCTCGGCTCTGGCCAGTAACTCCGAAAAAAGCCATTAGTTATTGAACTTATCGTAGCGATCATCTAGAACCGCTTTGACTATCTTGCAAGTAGACTTTTCGACGTAAATATCGTAGTCGCGACCATCCTTAATTCCTTCAAAGCGGTCGTAGGGGCGCCCCCAATCGCTGTCGACATCGGTGATGAAGTATCCTTGAGCTTTAACAGCCTTTGTGCATTTTGAGTAGTCAGCGCGCGCCGCCATTGGGTTAATGGCTAAAGTTACTAGTCCACCAATAAGCAGGATTTTGGTTATGGATTTCATGGAAATGATGGCAAGGAGAGCGTTTTAGGCCTTGATGCAAGATCTAAGCCCTCCAAAGGGGGAGGCAACCCAATCTTAGCCCATGATAAGAGCTTGATCAAGCCATGTTGCATGAAATCTTATTTCATTGCTTTCCTGACCCCTTCAATCACCTGGGAAGTGTACGCTTCTCCAAATCTCACTCAGCTGATCGAAAGCCCTGGCATTGACGAGGGATAGGTGCCGCGGGGATGGGGGTATGTGAGAAAAATTCCTAGGCCCATCAGCTTTTCAGTGATCACTTGCGTTTCGAATACGCTGCTGACCTTCTATTGCCAGCCCAGCTTGTACTGGCGCAGCCCGACGAACGCGTTGATCAAGCCGAATTTCTTGTCGAACTCCTGGCAGGCATGGATCCGCTGAGCCGGCGCTCCGGGCAGGACAAGCTCTACAGACTGCATCTGGCTCTCCAGTAGCGTACTTCCCTGGAAGATTTGCAGCAATGGAATGCGAGCTGATCACTCCAATAACTTTCATGCGGACTGGAGCATGAATAGGGTTAAAATTTAGTCGACAATATCGGAGCTTGCTTTTGGATTTAAATTGGATTTTTTGATGAACTAATGACATCTTCAATTTTTTCTTGTAGTGGAGTTCAGGCTCTAATTGCGTGTATCGATGATATCTCATCCCTGCTCTGCCGGCGATGAGTTGTTGCTCGCTGAAGCCATGGCCTCAGCGAGCCTTTTGAGTGCGGAGGGGGAGAGAGAGCTGTTCATGCCAGCGTCTTAATCTGGAAAATCGCATCGTCGTAGTCGAGATCCGATAGCGCCTGCGGCAGATCCTCGTAGCCGAAGCGGTGGTCGCCGAGGCTGCGAAAGCGTGCGAAGCCACCGGCGTTCGCCAGCGCGTAGGCGAAGAAGGTCTCGCCTGATTCGACGCGCGCGAACGGCACCACCAGCGTGTCCGCCGCTAGCTGCAGCCGCTGTTGCGTCACGCTCCGGTCGCCCACCTCCAGCCCCTGGGGCAGGCCGATCACATTGGCCTCAGCCAGCGCCGCGGCCCCGTAGCCCCCATCGCCGGGCCGCAGCAGCGCTCCGGAGATCGGATCGCGCACGGTTCCGGAGGCATCTAGCACTTGGTGGAAGCCGAAGACACTGTTCAAGTCCGCCTCGCGTGAGATCGCCAGCTCCAGCTCCACGGGCTGATCGCTGCCCTGGTTGTTGAGCAGTGGTACCAGACCCTGATCACGGGCAAGGAACTCGGCCAGCCCCGCGGGCGGGGCCAGTTTCACCTCCAGGCGGGTTCCATCGGCGGCCGCGAAGCGCAGGCCGCCCTCGCCAGCCGCCACTGCCGCGTTCACTGCACTTAATTCCGCGCTCTGGTCAGCGTTGAGCGGGCGGAGAAGCTCACCGCTCGCCGCTCCCGCCTCGAGAGCCACCAGGCGGAAACCGCTCCCCAGGGGTAGCTGCTGGGCGCTGCGGAACAGACCCGTCTCAGCCACCGTGGCGCCGTCCGAATCGAAATACTGATCGAAGCTGCCTGAGGTCTGGAACAGCCGCACGCCCAGCCGCTCCAGCAGCTGCCGCGACGGGCTGGAAGGATCCGCGCCCGCCACAGCCATGGCTTCCGCCCCATCGGCCAGCAGGTAGTAAGTGCGATCCGTAAGTTCCAGGCGCGGCCCCGTTGAAGCTGTCAGAAGCTGGATCGTCAGCTCGGCGCTGCTGAGCCCCTGGCCCGTGCCGCTGCTGGCGTCCGGGGCGATGGCGCCGGCGCCATCGCGCAGCGCCAGGCCCGAGGCCGTGGCCGTCAGGAGCGGCTGGGAGATCCGCGCCGCCAAGGTCAGCCGCAGGGGCTTCTGCGCCTGTTCAGCAGCAGCCCCTGCAGACAGCGACACGGTGTCGTAGGCCTGGCCGTGCAGAGCAAAGAACCGCGCCATCGTGCCGCCCCAGGGACCGCTCACGCCGCGCAGCAGCTGTGGCGTGGCTGTCGAGAGATCAACCAGAGCCGGCGTCACACCAGCACCAAGACCGGCACTCACGCCCAGATTCCGTTGCCACAGACGCCCGGCCAGCGCCTCGGTGTCCAGCGTCGCCCAGCTGCCAAGCGCCAGGGGGGCAGCGTTGCCCTCTCCAGGCACCGGCAGATCCACCTGCCGGTCCGACACCACCTCTTCGTCGTAACCCAGCGCCGCGACCCGCAGCCGCTCCGCTCCGCCCAGGCTGCGACGGGTGGGCGCGGCCGCCTGGTCGTGTCCACCCCGAAGCACCGGCGCCAGGCTGATGTCCAGCTTGCCGCCACCGGTCAGCTGCCAGCGCGTCACCCCCTGCCGCTGCAGCATCCGCTGCGATCCGTCCTGGCCGTCGATCCAGAGCCGCCAGCCCGGGCCGCTGAGGCTGCGCTGCTCGGCCGGCAGCTGCAACCAGGCCTCAGCGCTGATCCCCTCGAACAGCACCGGCAGCACCGCGTCAGCAGCGGTGAAGGGCAGCAGCGCCCGGTCCTGTTGCGCCGACAGGATCACGCCACCATCGTCCTCGGCCAGGCGGGCGGCCAGTAGCGACAGGTAGCCAGCATCACCGGGCCACAGATCCACCGCGCCATCACCATCGCTGTCGAAGCCGCCCGACAGTCCGTCGGTCCGCAGCAGCGCCAGCTCCACGGGGGCTGTTGCGCTCTGGCTGCTCGATTCGTAGCGGGCCACTAGCAGCGGATCGGCTCCCGATACACCGGCCATCACCCAGCGGTTGCTGCTCAGCTCCAGCCCCAGCTCGACGCCCTCAGCCTCCAGGCGCAGCCGCTGCCGGAA
>CALPNT020000206.1 GCA_943325005.2 Bifidobacterium breve
AAGCCGAAACCGCGATGGCCGGCCACGGCCGCGTGCTGGTGCGCGCCAGCGGCACCGAACCGTTACTGCGGGTGATGGTGGAGGCGGCGGAGCAGCAGCAGGTGGAGTATTGGGCGGGGCGGCTGGCTGCGGAGGCGGAGCGGGGGTTGGGGTGAAGTTGATGATCGGGGATGTTTCATGATTCTTCTGGTGAAGAGTCTTTGCGTGACGGCCGGCCAAATTGGTGATGTAGGAAGGAATTTCTGATGACCTCAGAGGATAGTCTTGCGGCTTCGACTGAGGGGTGAGAAAATTCGTCTCTATAGAGAATGTCCCCATTCTTTGCGTTGTATGTGCAGTGGTCTTGAGGGCAAAAGATATCAAATAAATCAATCACCTTGACGAAGTTTTGCCTCTGAAGGTCGGATAGTGCGTCATCCAGAGGCTTTCGCCTAAGCTAAGGATTCCTTTCGGCCTGGAAGAATGCATTTGTTGCTAAATCTGTTAAACCATTGCTTTGAAGCATTCAGTGGTTTGCAGTTTGCTTCTCTTGCAAAAGGGTTGCCATGCAAGACTGCGACATGGATTCCTTTTCGGAATAATTCGCTCGAAAAGTGCTGAATACCGCTCTTGAGTGCTGTGATATCTTCCTTGCTTTTGTTTGATGGCTCTTTGGGTGAAAAGCCCGCCATGTCATTAATCAGAAATACCCAGTCTCCCTTGCTGAGCTTTCGTGCAAGGCTTGGGATTGTCGTTGACCAGTAATAATTGCTTGCCTTGTCCCATGTCCCACGATTTGGAATTTCTTTGACCAGTGAAGCACCCCAGGATGACGTGATTGTAATGGCAAAGTGATCATGGTTCACGAGTTTGTCAAATGAACGAAGGCTGCGGAGTACGAGTTCCCAAGCGCCAGTACTCTTCGTTTGGCGCTGCTGAATTCTCCGAGTGTGCAGCCAGCGACTGGAATGAGTTTTCCCACTTGTGAGTTGCTTGAAAGGACGCATTCTTCTCCTTTCCATGTTGTTCTTTTAATGGAGTAAGGGGTGGTTAGCGACGCAACCCCCCCCTGCATGAGTGTCGGTGGGCGTCCTGTGTATAGCGACAGACCGGGAGTTTCGCCAAGGATGAAGAGTATCCCAGCTGTGCCGGTCACAGCCCCAGCTCCATGCCCAATTGTCCGCCACCTCTTTATAGTCCATTCGGCTTTGCGCAGCGGCGTCTCTATGTAGCGATAAGAGTCAATTGCCAGCAGTATCATCAAGGCGACTTGAAATGGCCATGACCACCAATGAATCCCAATCGTCCAGCGACTGATGCACAGCACGCCTCAATGCCAGAGATAGAGCGAGTAGGAGAGGAGGCCGATATTGACAATCTGTCTTTGGGTAAACAGGCTGTAAGTAGCCGTTTGCGGCTGCAGGTCAGCTAGCAGCCAGGCCGTCAATTGCGACGGCAACCGTTGCTGGCACCGCCAGTGAAAGTGGAAAGGACAGAGCCGCTATAAGGGCTAACGTAATCACGATCGGCGGCATGGCTGCTAGCGTTGTCATCGAGTGATGGCGATGCTGGCGCGCGAGAAACAATAGGCAGCCAGCCCTTAGTTCCCAGAAGCGAGTTAGCATCAGAAAATAGGCTGCAGATTGATTATTTGGGTAGAGGTGAATGAAGGCGATCAGCGAGCATGCTGAAAAGATCAGAACCGACCAGAACAGCTTGCGCTTCCCACTTGTTGTTCCACGTCCAAAGCCACTGAACCAGATCAGGAATGGGAACAGGATGTAGAACTGCTCTTCGACGCCGAGCGACCAAGCATGGGTAAAGACGTTGTATTCTATTGACGAAGCAAAATAATCTGTGGATTGTTTGAAAAGATAGAGATTGGACAGTCCGAAGAGTGATGAGACGCCTGTTCGCAGATAGGAGTTGAAGTCCAGTGCTGGCTCTCTGGTGGAATGAAAAGTGATGATATGAGAAACATCGCGAGAACAAACACCACCAACGCCGGCACCATCCTCTTCACCCGCCTCGCATAAAACCCCAGAAAAAAGTCCCCAAACGACTCACTGCGGTGATTGGCCAGCGATGAGGTGATCACATAGCCGGAGATCACAAAGAAGATGTCCACTCCTAGATAGCCGCTGGGCAGCAGATCCTTGTTGAAGTGATTGACGATCACCGCCACCACCGCCAAGGCCCGCAGGCCGTCAATCTCCGGCCGATAGGGGGATCTGGCGTTTGGGGCCTTGCTGCTGCTCTCTCCGCTTGTCGCATCCATCTGCATGGGCCCCGGAGCGCAGTGGGAGTCATTGTTGCAGCTTTGCTTGGGCTGAAGCAGCTGCTGCCGGGGCTTGCGATTGCGCTGCAGTGTGCTCTGCGTGCCCAGGGCTCTGTGGGCGTTCAGTCGTTGCCTGGGGTCCTTCCCACCAGCTCCTTCGCCATCGCCAGCGCCCCGCTGCAGGCATCCCCCACCGGCGCCTGCAGCCAGGCCCCCGGTAGCTGCTGGTTCAGGGCCACCTGGAAGGCCTGGTGCAGCCCCTCCAGGTGGGTGATCGCTCCGCCCAGGGCGGCCACCGCTGGAGCGTCCAGCTCCAGGGCCCGGGCCACGCCGGCCACCGAGGCCGCCAGGGCTGCGCCGTTCCGCCGGAGGATCGCCTGCGCCTCCGGGTCGCCGGTACCGGCCATCGCCTCCACCACCGGCGCCAGCCTGGCGAACCCCGCGGGTCCGAAGTCAGCCCGCACCACCAAGGCCTTGATCGCCTGTGCCGCTTGCGGGGCGTCGGGATCCAGGTCCAGGTCCAGCGCCTGCCACAGGGCCTGCCGCAGCGGCCCTTCTCCCAAGCGGCCATCGGCCATCTGCAGGCTCAGGCTCAGCCCATCGCGGCCGATGTCCATGGCCGAGCCGGCCCCATCCAGCAGCCAGCCCCAGCCGGCACACCGATGCTCCCGGCCCCCCTGGTCGCGAGCACGGCCATCGCGGCCCACGGCGATCGTGCCGGTGCCGCTGATCACCACGATGCCGGCTCCTTCGGGGAACGCCCCGCGCAGGGCGGTGCGCTCATCGCCGGTGACCTGGAGATGGCTCTCGTTCAGGCCCAGGGCGCTGGCTGCCAGCACCAGCCCCATGCCCTGCACCGCGCTGCCCTGTTCGATGCCACTGGCGCCGATGGCGGCGGCGATGAGGGGTTCCTGCTGCCATGGGGCGCCCAGTCGGCTGCGGGCGTTGGCGAGGCTGAGCCTCAGGGCGGCCTGGAAACGTCCGGCACCTCCTTCGGCCGCCAGGTGGCTGACGCCGGGGCCTTCACCCTCGGCGAGAATCTGGCCGTCGTCCGTGGCCAGCCGGCAGCTGGTATGGGTCTGGCCGGCATCGAAGCCGGCGAGCAGTCCACCCGAATCGCCGCTGTGCCCCTCAGTCATCGTGGCCCGCCGCCGGGGCGCCCGTCCTTTTCACCGAGGCGCCGTCGCCCTGCACCGAGGCCGCCAGGGTGGCCAGGCTGAACAGAGCCACCAGCTGCACTTCGGGCCGGAAGAAGATCGTGTCGGTGAGCCCTTGCACCGCCAGACCCACAAACACCGCCACTGCCGCCAGGCTCGGCAGCACCAGCGGTCCGCTGGCTCGCCATTGCCCCAGGCCGGTGCGCACGGCGCACAGCAGCAGCCCCAGGCCGGCCAGCAGGCCGGGAATCCCGGCCTCCACGGTGAGTTCCAGGGGGATCGAGTAGGCGCTTAATGCGTTGAACTTGGGCTGCTGGTAAAGGGGATAGATCAGGTTGAAGGCGCTGTTGCCCGGGCCGATGCCGATCCAGGGCCGCGCCTCAATCATCTGCAGCACGGACGTCCAGACGTTCATGCGGAAGTTGTTGGAGCTGTCCTCACGGCCGGCCACCAGGCTCATCACCCGCACCCGCAGCGGCTCCACCTGGGTCACCAGCACCACCAGCAGCACGGCCCCCCCCAACAGCAGCAGCACCGGCAGGGTGCGGCGCCAGAACAGGGGCCAGTCGCGGATGGCGCGCCACAGCA
>CALPNT020000207.1 GCA_943325005.2 Bifidobacterium breve
AAGGTGGTTCCGGTGAGCCAGCCACCCAGTGCCAGATAGGCGGTGGGGAAGAGCAGCAGACCGGACCAGCCCACAAAAACGAAGCGGTCGCGCTTGAGCCAGTCGTCGAGGATGTCGAACCATCCGCGAGCGGCAGGAGCGCGCCCTACTGCGATCGTCATGAGAGTGCTTAACGATGCGTTACACAGCCACTGTACGGGTCACGGGGCGCTCGTGCGCAGCCCCCTCGCCCCAGATCGACGGAATGAGTACATGTGCCTACGACTTGACCGTGCCAGCCGGTGATTCGCCAGAGTGGGTGTCTCAGCGCCGTCTCCCGTCGGCGACCGTCTCACCACTTCCCCAACCATGTACGTCGTCGAGCTCTCCCTCCGGCTCAGCCCCATGCCCATCGCCGTGGAGCGCAAGGAGCTCGAGGCCGCCCGGGCGCTTTATGGAGAGGTACGCCAGGCCATGGAGAGCGGCCATCCCAAGCTGCTCGACCTCAGCTGCGACAAGGACGAAAACAAACAGGTGAGCCTGCTCAGCAGTGAGATTCTCGCCGTGCAGACCTACGAGAAGTCGGTCGGTGGCGGCGGCGGCAAACGACCAGGCTTCAGCCTCGAAGGTTGATCGCCTCCCAACCCCTGCCCCAAGGGGGCTCAGCCAGCACCATGCCCCCGCCGTTGATCCTGGACAGCCTGAGCTTTTGCTGGCCCGGGGGCAAGACCGCCCTGCGCAGTTGTGGGCTACGGATCGAGCGGCCGGGGCTGTGGATGCTGGTGGGCAGCAATGGCAGCGGCAAGAGCACCCTGCTGCGGCTGATCGCCGGCCTGCTGCAGCCCTCCAGCGGAGCGATCCACACCATGCTCAAGCCGGCCCTGGTGTTCCAGAACCCCGACCATCAGCTGCTGCTGCCCAGCTGTGCCAGCGATCTGCAACTGGGCCTGCCGGAGCAGCTCTCCGCCGCGCAGCGCCAGGCGCGGGTGGAGCTGGCCCTGGAGCAGGTCGGGCTGTCCGGCCTGGGCGGGCGGCCGATCCATACCCTCAGCGGTGGCCAGAAGCAAAGGCTGGCGATCGCCGGTGCCCTGGCCACCGACGCCGAGCTGCTGCTCCTGGATGAACCCACCGCTCTGCTGGATCCCACCAGCCAGCAGGAGGTGATCATGTTGATCCGCAGACTCTGCAGCCGTGCCGAGGCCCCGCTCACGGCCCTGTGGATCACCCATCGCCTCGAGGAACTCGACCATTGCGACGGCGCCGCCCGCATGGACGCCGGTCGGATCGGGCCCTGGCAGAGCGGCGCTGCTTTACGCGTCGGCCTCACCCCCTTGCCCGGTGGACGGGCGAAAAGGTAGGGTCTCAAGCGATCCGGTCAAGGCCGGTTCATTCCTCGGTAGCTCAGTGGTAGAGCGGTCGGCTGTTAACCGATTGGTCGCAGGTTCGAATCCCGCCCGGGGAGTTTCATCCATCCATGCAGGTTCCCAGGCCTGTCCAGCCACTCTGGTGCTGGGTTCGGTCCAGGCCGGCTGGACCTGATCCATGCAGGACAATCGCAACCGGGGGCCAGGCTTTCGCTCAGTCCATGCCCCCCAGCAGCGCGAGCCCGAGCCCAGCCGCCAGCCAATGCAACAAATTCCGGCGAAAAAAACCTGAAGATTTCCGCGGCAGCGCCCGCATCAGGTCTCTGCTTTTTTCAGTCTTGGCAAGGCCTTTGATTGCCCTGTGCCGCCTGGGCAGCGGCGCCTGGCGAGCTGCCAGCCAGGCGCGAAGCCGCCGCACAGGAAGCGGTGGGGGGGCGGAAACATTAAGAATGGCCCCCTGTTCCATAGCCGCGGTAGGGAGTACCGCGGCCGGGGAGCCCCATCCGAGCGCTCCCTGCGTACCCGCCGACCGCCATGAAGCCCTGCATCCTGCTGATCGAAGACGACGGCGACATGCGCGAGCTGGTGGCTGGTCACCTCGAGCACGGCGGCTTCGACGTGCAGCGAGCCGATGACGGCATCAAGGGGCAGGCCCTGGCCCTGCAATACGGGCCCGACCTGATCCTGCTGGATCTGATGCTGCCCAAGGTGGATGGCCTCACCCTGTGTCAGCGGCTGCGCCGCGACGAGCGCACCGCCAAGATCCCGATCCTGATGCTCACGGCCCTGGGCAGCACCAAGGACAAAGTGAGCGGCTTCAACTCCGGCGCCGACGACTATCTGGCCAAGCCCTTTGATCTCGAGGAGCTGATGGTGCGGGTGAAGGCCCTGCTGCGGCGTTCAGAGCGGGCGCCCCTCTCCAGCAAGCACAACGAAATCCTCAGCTACGGCAGCCTCACCCTGGTGCCGGAACGTTTTGAAGCCATCTGGTTCGACCAACCGGTTCGACTCACCCATCTGGAATTCGAGCTGCTCCACTGCCTGCTGCAACGCCACGGCCAGACCGTGGCCCCCTCGCTGATCCTCAAGGAAGTGTGGGGTTACGAACCCGACGACGACATCGAAACGATCCGGGTCCACGTGCGCCATCTGCGCACCAAGCTCGAACCCGATCCGCGCAAACCGCGCTTCATCAAAACCGTCTACGGCGCCGGCTACTGCCTGGAGCTGCCCACCGGCGACCAGCTGGCCACCCTGGAGCCCCTGATGAGCGAGGCTCGCGCGGCCCGACAGAAAACGGCCGCTGCCGCCCTATCGGGCAACGGCAGCGAGGCCGCCTGAGTTTGCTTCAGGCCCCGATCCCGGCCATCTCCAGCAAAGCCACCTCCCAGGCCAGGCGGGGCTGCACATAAGCGCGCAACTGGGAGCGCAGACGCTCCAGCCGCTGCAGATCCACCCCGGGCCCCTGCCGCCGCCACAGGGCCAGTTGCCACCAGGCCAGCAACCAGAGTTGTTGCTCGCCATCCAGGGCCTCACTGAGATCCCTCGCCAGGCCCAAGGCCGTGAGCGGATCACGATCCAAGGCCAGCAGCCGCTCGGCCAGGCCCTCAGGCAACTCCCGCCAGTGACGGCGATGCTCCAGCAAGGCTCCGGGAGAGCCCGCCGCCAGCTCCAGTAGTTCGGGGGGATCGGTTCTGGCTGGGGCCATGGCCGACGTTGGCTCGGCAGGCATGGTTTCGGCAGCAGCCAGCTCGCTGGCTGGAGCGGTGGCCTCTGGCTGACCCACCGCTTTTTTGCCAGCGGCTTTCTTCGGTGCAGTTTTTTTCAGCAGGGCTGTCTCGGCAACGGCGACGGCGACGGGGGGAGCCACCGCCGGCAATCCCGCCAGCACCTGGCCCACCAGCTGACTGGACAGGCGCACGAAGGGAATCTGCTGGCAGCGGGAACGAATCGTGCTCAGCAACTGGTCCGGTGCGGCACAGATCAGGATCAGCATCCCCGTTCCTGGCTCTTCGAGGGTCTTGAGCAGCGCATTGGCCGCCCCCTCGGCCATCGCCTCGGCCCCCTCCAGCACCACCAGGCCCCCAGGGGCCTCCACCGGATGGCGGGCCAGAAAACGGGTCAATTCGCGGATCTGCTCCAGGCGGATCTGGGGGGCACTGCGGCGATTCACCCCTTCGGCCAGGGCCTCGGAGGCCTTCACCAGCCGGCCCTGATGCTGATAGGTGGGCTCCACCCAGAGCAGATCCGGATGGTTGCCCTGGGCCAGGCGGCGACGCAGGATCGGTAGCCCCGTGCGCCAGGACTCGGGCCCGGCCACCACCCCCTCCAGGAAGCGCAGCGCCGCCAGCCGCCGACCGACTCCATCGGCACCCGCGAACAGATAGGCCGGCGCGATCCGGCGACGCTCCAGGGCGGCCTCCAGCAACGCCACGGCCCGGGGTTGACCCAGCAGATCGGCGAACAGCTCAGCCATTCAGGCCCCTGCCCCCGGCAGGTGCGGGGCCTCGGCCTCAAGCGCCCCAGAAGGCGCCGGGGAGGGCGCCGCAGCGCGCTGATCGCCGCGGCCGAACGCGGCCTCCATCAGACGGCGGCAGGCGATCGTGACCTCGGGCGCCGGAGCGCTGGCATCC
>CALPNT020000208.1 GCA_943325005.2 Bifidobacterium breve
CGGCCTGCCGGTGCTCTGCCCGGTGGATGAAGCCGGCACCCTCACCGACGAGGCGGGCCCGTTTGCCGGCCTGAACGTGCTCAAGGATGCCAATCCGGCGATCATCACGGCCCTGCGCGATGCCGGCGTGCTGCTGGCCGAACAGCGCTATGAGCATCGCTATCCCTACGACTGGCGCACCAAGAAACCGACCATCTTCCGCGCCACCGAACAGTGGTTCGCTTCGGTGGCGGGCTTCCGTGAGCAGGCCCTGGCGGCGATCGACGCCGTGGCCTGGCTGCCGGCCAGCGGTCGCAATCGCATCGAGGCGATGGTGCGCGATCGCGGCGACTGGTGCATCTCGCGCCAGCGCACCTGGGGGGTGCCGATTCCGGTTTTCTACCACCGTGAAACCGGCGAGGTGCTCCTCAACGCCGAGAGCCTCGCCCACATCCAGGCGCTGATCGCCGCGCACGGCTCCGATGTCTGGTGGGAGAAAGACGAAGCCGACCTGCTGCCGCCCTCCCATGCGGCCGAAGCGGCGCAGTGGCGCAAGGGCAGCGACACGATGGATGTGTGGTTTGACTCCGGCTCCTCCTGGGCGGGGGTGCTGGGCGGCTTGAACCCTGGACAGGACGGGGGGGACAGCCCCGCCGGCCCAGCAGCAGGCGACGGGGCGTTGGCCAGCCCCGGTGTTGCCGCTGGCAGCGGGATTGCCGCCGGCAGCGGTGGCCCGGCGGGCTCCGCCGGTGCAGCGGCGCACGCCGGCCTGAACTATCCGGCCGATCTCTATCTGGAGGGCACGGATCAACACCGCGGCTGGTTCCAGAGCAGCCTGCTCACCTCCGTGGCTGTGAATGGCAAGGCGCCTTACCGCACGGTGCTCACCCATGGCTTCACCCTCGATGAGAAGGGCCGCAAGATGAGCAAATCGCTCGGCAATGTCGTCGATCCGGCGGTGTTGGTGGAGGGGGGCAAAAACGAGAAGCAGGAGCCGGCCTACGGCGCCGACGTGCTGCGGCTGTGGGTGAGCTCGGTGGACTACTCCGCCGATGTGCCGTTGGGGCCCGGCATCGTCAAGCAGCTGGCGGATGTCTACCGCAAGGTGCGCAACACGGCCCGCTATCTGCTCGGCAACCTGCACGATTTCAACCCAGCGACCGATGCCGTGCCGATCGCCGCGCTGCCCCTGCTGGATCGCTGGATGCTGCAGCGCACCGCCAGCCTGATCGAGGAGGTGAGCGCCGACTTCGAGCGCTTCGAGTTCTACCGCTTCTTCCAGGCCCTGCAGAACTTCTGCGTGGTGGATCTCTCCAATGTCTACCTCGACATCGCCAAGGATCGCCTCTATGTGAGTGGCGCCGCTGAGCTCCGCCGCCGCAGCTGCCAGACTGTGCTGCATCTGGTGGTGGAGCGCCTGGCGGGCTTGATCGCGCCGGTGCTGTGCCACATGGCCGAAGACATCTGGCAGAACCTGCCCTACCCGGTGGCGGAGGCCTCGGTGTTCGAGCGGGGCTGGCCGACGGCACCGGCGGAGTGGGCGGCCGCCGAGTTGCTGGCGCCACTGCAGCGGATCCTGGAGCTGCGCGCCCAGGTGAATCGCCAGCTGGAGCGCTGCCGCAGCGAAGGCACGATCGGCTCCTCGCTGGAAGCCCAGGTGCAGCTGGAGATCGACGACAGTGCTGACGCGGGCGACAGCAACGGGGACGACAACAGCGAAGTCGGCCGGACCGTCTCCCTGAGCGAAGCCCTGGCCCTGGTGCAGGCCAGCGACCATCCCCAGGTGGACAACCTGGCCGACTGGCTGCTGGTGTCGGCTCTGCAGATCGGCGGTGAGGCTCCCACCGCGGTGGTGGCCGAAGCCAGCGAGGCGGGAGTGACGGTGCGCATCGCCCGCGCCGAGGGCAGCAAGTGCGCCCGCTGCTGGCACTTCGAAACCGACATCGGCCGTTATCTGGCGCACCCCAGCCTCTGCGGCCGCTGCGTGGCGGTGCTGGGCTGAGCTTCGATCCTGGGAGTAGGCGCCTGTTACGGAATCCAGCGCAGCAGCAACCCAACCTGGACCGTCTGCAGCGCCAGCGCCGCGACAGAGAGACCCAAGAGTGTGAATCGGAAGAAGAGCGTGCGTCGGGCGACCTGATCGCCTAGGGAGGCGAAAACCGGGAAGCAAGAGCCCGCATAACGCGGAAAACCCACCATGCCCAACAGGAACGACGGGGCAATCCACAGCAGACCGAAGAGCCGCCACCCCCAGGGTTGGTTCGACCAGCCCAGCAGCAGCAGCGTCAGGGCCACCACTCCCGCTGCGAACTGAATCCATGGGAACCCCCCCACTGAAGACAGCAGGTTGAAGAGTGTGACTTCCCCCCAGGCCTGCTTGGCCTGCACCCAGATCAGGGGGTTACCGGTAATAGCCATCATGTAGCCCGACCAGAGCAGCAGCACGACCAGGCTCGGGGCCAAAATCCTGAGGGCCCTTCTCCTGCCTTCTCCTGAGATGAAGGCCTCGCCAGCCAGAGCGAGGGCGACGGCAAGCCCGTTAGGACGAGCCAGGGTGGCAAGGGCCGCCAAGAGCGAAGCCAGGCGCCAACGGCCCTGCCAGCGTGCCAGGAAAGCACCGCTGGAGCAGACCAGGAGCAGGCCCTCCGGATACAGCATCGAGTAGACGACTGATCCCGGAGAAAAGGCCAGGAACCAGCAAGCCCAGTCCGCCGCGGTCTTCCCCGAGAGGCGGCGCACCAGAGCGTGGGTGAGGCCCAGACCCACCAACAAGGCAAGGTGACCTACCACCAAGCCGACGGTTAACCGCGACAAACCCAGGTTTCCTCCCAGGGCCAGCAACAGCGGAAACAGTGGGAAGAAGGGGAAGGGCGTCTGCACGGGCATGTGCAGATCGGCAGGATCTGCCGAGATGGCATGGGCCCAGGTGAAGCCTTCCCGGGCGATCTGCAGGTACCAGTTGCCATCCCAGGCTGAGAAGACCTGCTTCAACGGGATGCTGCGGGCAAGACCACCAATGACCAGGATCAGGTCCACGAACAGTCGGGACGCGAGCCACGAGCCAAGGACCGCCGCAGGAAAGGCATGCTCCCGCAGCCAGCCGATCGTGGAGATCCAGGGAGACCGTTCCACCGCCGCCGCCAGCATCCGTGAGGGCTTCATGGAACCATGCCAGCCCGGAACGGAGATCGGAGCGCTTGTTTGGCGCACCTGTTGCGGCCGCTGCGTGGCGGTGCTGGGCTGATGGGATGGGCTCGGGAGAGGCCGGCGCGTCGAGGTTGAGGGCCATACCTGGCTCCCGTGGCTCCATGCTGGCCGGCAGGCCCTGGAGCGATTGGATCCAGCGCTACGGCCCGAGCCACCAGCACCCGATCCATCAGGCCTGCCACCTGATCGGCATCCCGCTGATCGTGGTCTCCCTGGGCCTGGCAGCCCTCGGCCTGGCCAGGCCGGCAAGGGGAAGCCCACCGATCGCGGCAGGCACGGGCTGGAGCCAGCCGATGGCGGCGCCCCGGCCGGGGCTCGGCTCAGAATGGCCCGATGGCGATCATCCGGGCCGAAGCACTGTCCAAGACCTACCGGGTGGCCGACAAGCAGCCGGGTCTGGCCGGCACCCTGCGCCATTTCGTGCAGCGTCGCCATCGCGATGTGGCGGCCGTGAAGGCGGTGAGTTTCACGATCGAAGCCGGCGAGATGGTGGGCTTCCTCGGCCCCAACGGCGCTGGCAAGACCACCACCTTGAAGATGCTGAGCGGCCTGATCCATCCCAGCGGCGGCAGCGCTGAAGTGGCGGGCTACCTCCCCCAGCGCCGCCAGGCCGACTTTTTGCGTCAGATCACCCTGGTGATGGGCCAGAAGCAGCAGCTGATCTGGGATCTGCCGCCGCTCGATTCCCTGCGGGTGAATGCGGCCGTCTAGGGCCTCGATGACGCCACGGCCC
>CALPNT020000209.1 GCA_943325005.2 Bifidobacterium breve
AAGGCCAGCGAAATCCAGCCACCGGCGGCGGCACCGCCTTTGCGGTAGCCGAGCTCAACGCGATAGTCGCGATCGGAGAGGGGAACCGGCAGGTACCACTCGGTGGCGTGGGAATCAACCACCACTTCCTGAAGGGTGTGGGGATGGGAGGAGCCGCCGCTGAGGCCGGTGACATCGGCGACGCGCAGGCAGAGCTGGGAGGCGCCGGCGGCCAGGGCCTGCTGGCGATCAGGGTCGGAGATGTCCCAGAAGACGTAGGCCCACTGGGGATCGCGGGGCAGGAAGACGACGCGGGTTTCGGCGGCGGGGCGGCTAGCGGGGGCCATCTCGGCCTCGATCACCTCAGCGGCCCGATCATCGGCGCTCTTGCTGATCGCCTCGGCCAGCCCTTCGCGGTCCTGGGCGCTGTAGCGGCTGATGCCGAGGCTGCGAGCCACATCCCGCAGCTGTCGCATGCTCAAGGAAGCCAGACGGGAAATGATGTTCTTATCCGTCATTTGGCTTCGCATGGCGATTGATGCGGAAAGTTTCCGGGATTAAGTCCGTCTGGGATCACCCCTGTCAGCAGATGGCCACACGCCTGTGCTCCCCTGGCGCCGCCGGCTACGGCCGTTGCCAGGGGGCGCCCCGGCCCTTGCCAGCCGCCAGGCCCAGCGTCGCGTCAGCGCCGGCCTGCCCTGGGTGCCGCCGACTCAGCCCGTCAGCGCACGTATTCGCTGCAGCCAGTCCCACCAGCCCGCAGCGGTAATCAGCCGCCCCGGCCCCGCCACGGCTGCTAGGACATGTGTACTCATTGATCCCTTGGTGCTGTGCCTCTCTCGCTGTTGTCTCCCGGGCTTCCCGTGGCCCTGTGCACCGAAAGTCCACCGCACCTCTGCGCCCTGGTGGCCGAGTCCGTTGCCGCAGGCTTCCCCAGTCCAGCCGATGATTATGTCGAAGCGCGCATTGATCTGAATCAGGAACTGATCCCTTCCCCCCTCGCCACCTTCTTCATGCGGGTCGAGGGGGATGCGATGCGCGGCGATGGCATCGTCGACGGTGATCTGCTGGTGATTGATCGCAGTCTTGACCCTCGGGTCGGAATGGTGGTGGTGGCGGTGCAGGCCGGCAGCTTCATCCTGCGGCGCCTCGGCCGCCGCGATGGCCGCCTGTGGTTGTTGGCCAGTGACGCCCACACCCCGCCTCTGCCGCTGGGCGGCGATGACGAGCTGGCTGGCCAGCTCTGGGGCGTGGCGATTCATGCCATCCATCACCTGGCCGGTGCACCGTCGCGCCGCCATTGAGCGGCCCTGGAGGCGCGGCTCAGGCGCTGCCGTCGATTTCGGAGATCGGCGGGGACAGCAACAGGCCCCGGCGCCGCAACTCCTGCTGGAATTGGGCGGCCAGCGCTGGCTCTCGCCGGCTGTGCCCGAGCCAGGCCCGACGCAGAGAGCCGATCACAGCCAGCGCCCGCAGGGCGAGGAGGAGACAGACAAGCAGCTGCAGGCAGATCTTCAGCACGGGGCCACGCCGGACGTGGGTGGTCAGGGGAAGATGGGGGTCAGCCTAGGAGCCGGCGCCTGGAGCCAGGCTTGGGCCCCTTCCCCGCTGGGGGATCTTCTGCGCCTGAAGCGATGGCCGAACCCCTACCCGCCTTGAGTGATGCCGATCTGGAAACCCTGCACGCGGCCCTTGATCCGCTGTTGGCTGGTTTCGGGGAGGGGGAGTGCTGCCTGGACGATGCCAGCGCCTTTCTGGCCAGGCTTGGCCTCGCCACCACGGCCGGGGCCGATGGCGTGGCACCGCCGCTGATGCAGTGGCTGGAAAGCTGGCGCCAGGCCGGCGGTAATCGCCAGACCCTGCGGCTGATGGTCACCACCCTGCTGGCGGAACGAGGTCCCGCGGGAGCCGCTGGATCTGCACCTGGTGCTTGAGCGGCTGGCCAAAGTAGATCTGGATCTCGCCACCCTGCGCCAGGGAACCGTGGAAAGCGAGCCATGTCGATCGAACAGCTGAAAGCCTTTCTGGGGCGGATGCAGGACGAAGCGGGCCTGCGCCAGTCGGTGTTGGCGGCGGCAACAGCCGATGACGTAGCCCAGATCGCCCTGGCGCTGGGCTACGAATTTTCCGGCGATGAATTGCTGCGCTTGTCTGGTCAGAAGGTGGGCCGCGTCACCGTGACCAAGCAGGACATGCCTGGTGAATACAACTGATCGATGCGGCTGTCCATGAGGGGTGAATTCGACGTCGTGGCGCCCGGCGCCACCCGTGGATGGCCGCTGCTGGTGACTGGGATGGCGCCGCTGCCCCGGAGAGCGGCCGCCCCTTCAACGGCAGATCTGATAATGGTTATCATTCGCCGCAGTTGATCTGCTGCTATGCACGGACCCCGTCCACTCCCGACTTTGTTGTCGCTGCCCGCTGCCCTGGGTCTGCTGGCTCCGCTGAGCGTCTCCGCTGTGGAGCTGGATCTCGCTGGCGTCCGCGGCTACGCCGCCAGCCAGGAGCAGGTGAGCGCGATCAGCCAATTCAGCGATCTGCGGCCAACGGACTGGGCCTACCAGGCCCTCAGCAACCTGATCGAGCGCTACGGCTGCGTGGCCGGATACCCCAATGGCCGCTTCGCTGGCCCTCAACAGATGAGCCGCTACGAGGCGGCCGCCCTGCTCCATGCCTGTCTGGATCAGATCACCGAGGTCACCGACGAGCTCAAGCGTCTGCTCAAGGAGTTCAGCCAGGAACTCGCCGTACTCAAAGGCCGTGTGGCTGGTCTGGAGGCCAAGGTGGGCGACCTGGAAGCCAACCAATTCTCCACCACCACCAAGCTCAGTGGACTGGCCACGTTCGTGCTGGGGGCCAACAGCTTCGGCGGCAGCGCCTCTGCCCTGGTGAAAGCAAGCCAGGGGGCCTTCGCCGCCACCACGATCAACTACGACGTACAACTCAGCTTCGACACCAGCTTCAGCGGTAAGGATCTGCTGCGCACCAACCTGAGAGCCGGCAACTTTGCCGACAGCAGCTTTGGAGGCGCTGGCCCCAGCAGCCTCTCGCAGCTGGAAGTGGCCTTCCAGGAAGACTGTGGTAGCGGCACTGATTGCGGTGACGTGGTGGCGATTGACCGCCTGTTCTATCAATGGCCGTTGGGCAGCGGCTTCACCGCCACCTTCGGAGCGCGCGTCGGCCAGGACGACATGCTGGCGCTGTGGCCCAGCGTTTATCCCGCGGAGACCGTCCTCGACGTTCTCACCCTGGGAGGAGCTCCGGCGGCCTACAACAAGAATCTCGGAGCCGGTGCCGGGCTCTGGTGGCAGCAGCAGGGCTTCAGCGTCAGCGCCAACTATGTGGCCGCCAACGGGGATGGGGGCAACCCTGCTACAGGGGGGCTCGCCAGCGAGGGTGCCGGCGGTACCGGCACGATCCAGATCGGCTACAGCCAGGAGCAGTGGGGGCTCGCCGCCATCTATTCATACATTCAGAATGCCAACGATCTGGTTGTCTACGGCACCAACTTTGTGCTGGATAGTTTGACCAATCCAGGCAACACCTCGGCCCTGGGCCTTAGCGGCTACTGGCAACCGGTCCATTCCGGCTGGATGCCCTCCATCAGCGCCGGCTGGGGCTTGAACAGCACCAGCTACGACAACGAAGACAACAACAACGCACTGGTCAGCAATAGTCAGTCCTGGTCCGTGGGACTGCAGTGGCAAGACGTTCTGCTCAAGGGCAATGCCCTCGGCCTCGGTGTGGGCCAAGCCACCTTTGCCACCAGCCTGCAGGGCGGCGACACGCCCCGGGATGGCAATTACGTGTGGGAAGGGTGGTATAAGTTTCAGCTGACAGACAACATTGCGGTCACTCCGGCGTTGTTTTATCTGAGCCGGCCGCTCGGAGCCAACACGCCCCAGGGTGAGAGCTTTCAGCAGCTGGG
>CALPNT020000210.1 GCA_943325005.2 Bifidobacterium breve
ACGGCTGATGCCTTACGAGGAGTCAGGGCTGGGGATCGGGGCTGAATACGAGGAGGCGCTGCGGTTGCATGGGGCTGGAGCAAGCCCCTCGTTTTGATCTGACCTGCATTGGCCCATAGGGCGGCCGGGCCATCCAATAGATGAAGACCAAAACAATGCAGTAATTGCATAGTTTTGACGTAACTGGCAACGCTCTGAGATGCCAAGCTGCGGCAGGCGTTGCCAGGGGGCAGACTGCTGTAAGAACGCTGCTGAGCTGCATGCGCAGACAACCTCGGTGTGGCCTCCACCAGGGGCCTCCCAGGGCAGCCCAGACCCCCCCTCTGCCAGGAAAGATGACGCCTCTCCATTCCGACCATTTCAACCACCAGGGGGCCTGATGGAACCGACCAATGCGTCCTTACAGCGAGGCCGTCAAGGCTGATGTCCGCCGGCGGATGGGGCCTCCCCACCGGCAGAGCTGCACTGAGATCGCCCAGGAGCTGGGCATTCACGTGATCACCCTCTACAAGTGGCGCAAGGCCTGGCGGCTGCAGGGGGAGGTGGTGCCAGCCACCCAGAAGAATCCTGATGGTTGGGGCCCTGCCGACAAGTTCACGGTGGTGCTGGAGAGCGCTGGCCTCAACGCCACCGAACTGGGTGGTTACTGCCGCGAGCGGGGCCTTTTCCCTGAGCAGGTAGACCGTTGGCGCCAGGCAGCGCAGGATGCCAATGCACAGCCGCTGCTGACCATGGCCGACCAGAAGGACCTGGAGAAGCGGCACCAGGCCGATCAGCGGGAGATCAAGCGCCTGCAGCAGGAGTTGCGCCGTAAGAACAAGGCCTTGGCGGAGGCGGCGGCTCTGCTGTTGGCGTCAAAAAAGATCCAGGCCTACTGGGGAGAGGACGGGGACGACTGACCTCCCCAGTGGATCGCCGCAAGGCGCTGGAGATCCTCGATGCCGGCATGGCGGCTGGTGCACGGTCTTGTCAACTGGCCACGCTGCTGGGCGTGGGGCTGAGCACCCTGCAGCGCTGGCGGCGTCAGTTCACAGGTGATGGGGATGGCACTGATGGTCGTAAAGGCAGCCAGCGCCTGGTTTCTCACCGACTGAGCGAGGAGGAACGCCAGCGGATCCTGCTCACCTGCAACCAGAGCGATTTCGCGGCACTGCCGCCAGGGCAGATCGTGCCGGCCCTGGCCGATCAGGGCGTCTACATCGGTTCAGAGCGCAGCTTCTATCGGGTGCTGCATGCCCACGGCCAGGCTCACCACCGCGGGCGGGCCCGTCCACCGCAGGAACCCCGCGCAGTGCCACGGCTGCAGGCCAGAGGCCCCAATGAGGTGTGGAGTTGGGACATCACCTATCTGCCCACCAGCGTGCGTGGCGTCTGGCTGTACCTCTACCTGGTTGTCGACGTCTGGAGCCGCAAAGTGGTGGCCTGGGATGTGGCCGATCGCGAGGACGCACAGATCGCCGCTGATCTCGTCAGCCGGGCCTGTCTGCGGGAGCGGATCAGCAAGGGTCGGCGCCAGACGCTGATCCTCCATGCCGACAACGGCAACGCCATGCGGGCGGCCACGTTGGAGAGCCGGCTGGAGGAACTGGGTGTCCTGCGGTCGTTCTCAAGGCCTCGGGTCAGCAACGACAACCCCTACTCGGAGTCGCTGTTCCGCACGATCAAGTATCGGCCGGACTACCCCAGACGCCCATTCCGCAGCGTGGAGGAGGCCTGCTCCTGGGTACTGGCGTTCGTGGACTGGTACAACCACCAGCACCGCCACAGCGGCATCCGGTTCGTGACGCCCGATCAGCGCCACAGCGGTCAGGCCGTTGCGATCTGCCGCCAACGAGCCCAGCTGTACGAACAGGCCCGTCAGCGCCATCCCCGCCGCTGGAGTCGAACCACCCGCTGTTGGCGTCAGCCGGAGGTGGTCTGGATCAATCAACCACCTCCTGAAAACAGCATCATTCCGACTACGTTGGTGATGGCCGCCTGATCAGCGGCAGGGGCGTCATCTTTCCTGGCAGTCACCGATGCGGATGGCTGGCGTGAGGGGGTTCGTTGCCTAGGAGTTTGTCGCACAAAGCATCAGAGCCACGCCACTCCCCCCCCCGACTCAGAACCGGAGACCTGGCTCTGTTGTGTTGACTCCGTGAGGTTGGCCTTCCGCCGGCCCCTCCCTCAGGCTCCCGCCAGCGCCGCCCTGTGCAGCTTGCCGAGGTTGTGGGTGATGGCGATCAAGTGCCATTCCCTATTCACCTTCTCGAGGCCCCTTAATAGGAAGCGATTCAGCCCTCTGGCTGCTTTGATCTGGCCAAACACCGGCTCGACGATCGTCTTGCGCAGGGCGTAGATCGCTTGGCCTGCCTTGGAGCGGATCTTGCGGTCCATCCGCCCACGGGCATCCAGATCCCGTGGCGTTGGTCCCCTTGAGGGACGGGGCCGTTTGCCGTGTTGCTGCCTGCTGGTGGAGACGTAGACATCCAGCTTGCGCTGTTCGCAGCTCTCAATGTTGCCTGTGCTGCAGTAGCCCGCATCTGCGATCAGCTTGTCCGGTAGCTGGCCGGTGTTGGCGACGATCCGCTCGACCATGGGCAGGAGATGGGAGGCATCACTCGCCTGGTTGCTGATCCCGACCGCCACGATCACCTGGTGATCGCCATCGACAGCGGCCTGGCAGTTGTAGCCCTGAATCCAGCCGTCCCCACCTTTAAGGATGTGACTGTCCGGGTCAGTGAAATTGCGCTGGGCCGTGCCTTTTGGATTTCCGGCTGCATCGGTGGGCAGGTTGCGGCTGGGCATCGCCTGGGGATCAGCGCTGACCTCCAGATCTGGGGCCTTCCGGCCCGCTGCCTCAGCCTTCTCGGTGGCCAGCTGCCGAGCCGCCTCGGCGCGTTGGCGTGCGGCTTTGGCCCGGCGTGCAGCCTTCTCTCTGGTCTTGGCGTCGGCCTGGCTCGTTTCAGCCTCAGCCACCTGTTGTTCGGCCTCTTTGGCCTGCTGCTGGCGCTGGCGGGCCTGATCGGCGGCGGCCTCCGCTTCCAGCTCTGCTCTGGCCTTGCGGATCGCCTCAATCCGGTCCTGTCGGCGCTGGAGTTCCTGCGGCAGCTCATCTCCACGCTTGTCCTTGCCGTAGCGCTCGTCTTCCTGGGCGTCGATCAGTTCGGCCTTACGCAGCAGCGCCGTCATCTCGGCCTTCAATTGCTCCTCGGCTTTGAGCATCCGCTCGTGGCTCATCGCTTTGTGTTTTGAGGCATTGGCTTTCATCTTGGTGCCATCCAGCGCCACATTGCCCAGGCTCACAAGACCCGCCTTCTGGCAGAGGCGCAGCACCTGCACGAACAGTCCCGCCAAGGCATCAAGGTGGACACGGCGAAAATCACTGATGCGGCTGTGGTCCGGCTGCTGATTGCCGGTCAGAACACGAAAGGCGGCGTCCTCCCAGCAGGCCTTCTCGATCTTCCTGGAGCTGGGCATCCCGACGCAATAGGCGTAGAGGAGCAAGACCACCATCATCCTGGGCTCATAAGCCTTGACCCCACGCGGATCCCGCTGCTGATAGATCGCGTAGATGACACCCAGATCCAGCTCGGTTGCCAGATCCAGCAGGAAGAACACCAGATGGTTCGCCGGCAGCCAATCAACCGGCGAGGGCGGCAAGAGCAAGGTCTGCTCAGGGTTCCAGGGACGGAAAGTCTTGGGCTTGCGCATAGCCCAGTTTATCACCCAAAACCATTGCAGTCACAGGGATCTGGGCAGATTTAAGGGCGTCTGCGGAGAAGTGGGGGCTGGTCTATGCGCGACAGACTCCCTAGCGGCGGCGATGTTCCCCTGCAGGCGTTTCTGGATCACCGGGGATGGTCCGACCTGCCGTACTGACCTGTCGTACTGACCTGCCGTACTGATGGGCCGAGATGGCCAG
>CALPNT020000211.1 GCA_943325005.2 Bifidobacterium breve
CGCACCGCCGCACCCACCGCCAGGGCCTGGCCCGGCTCCAGATTGATGGCCGCCCAGCTCTGGCCCTGCCAGCGCACCCGGCCCTCTCCATGGGCAGCAAAGGCCTCGATCACTTCGGCCCACTCGGCCCGGGGGCTGGCGTGCAGGGCCCGATCGCGCTGACGGCGATCCCAGCGCCGCAACCAGCCGTAGCCCAGCCCCACCAGGACGACGAACACGACCACCTGAAGCGCCAGCGGCATCGCCACCAGCGCGCTCACCACGGTAAGCAGCAGACCACTGAGGCCAGCGATCAGCAGCAGGCCATCCGTATCCAGGCCAATGAGCGCCAGCAGCAGCAGCACGGTGCCGACGATCAGCCAGATCAGAGCAGGTGTCAGCATCACTTCAGGCCAAATCTGACCAGGCAGTCCACCCTGTCTAAGTTGAGGTCCGTGAGGAGTTGGGCATGGAATTGGTGATTGTGCCGGTCCTGGCGGTGCTGGCAGCCGTCGGCATCAGCAGTGTGAAGGTGACCAGCAGCAGTCGCTCGATGCTGGTGGAGCGGCTCGGCAAATACAACCGCCAGCTCAAGCCCGGCCTGTCGCTGGTGCTGCCGGGGGTGGAGCGGGTGGTGAGCCATGAATCGCTCAAGGAGCGGGTGCTCGATATTCCGCCGCAGCAGTGCATCACCAAGGACAACGTCTCGATCGAAGTGGATGCGGTGGTGTACTGGCAGCTGCTGGAGCATGCCCGCGCCTACTACGCCCTCGACAACCTGCAGGCGGCGATGGTGAATCTGGTGCTCACCCAGATCCGCGCCGAAATGGGCAAGCTCGACCTCGACCAGACCTTCACCACCCGTCAGGAGGTGAACGAAGTGCTGCTGCGTGAGCTCGATCAGGCCACCGATCCCTGGGGGGTGAAGGTGACCCGCGTCGAGATGCGCGACATCAAGCCCACGATCGGGGTGCAGCAGGCGATGGAGCAACAGATGACCGCCGAACGCGAGAAAAGGGCAGCGATTCTGCGCTCGGAGGGGGAACGGGAATCCCAGGTGAATGCGGCCCGGGGCCGAGCCGAGGCCCTGGTGCTCGATGCCAGGGCCAAACAGGAAGCGCTGATGCTGGAAACCGATGCCCAGGCCCGCCAGCAGACGGTGCTGGCCAAGGCACGGGCCGAGGCGGCCGCCGAACTGGCGCGGGTGATCAGCGCCGAACCGGCCGCAGCCGAGAGCCTGCGGCTGCTGCTGGCCAAGGACTGGATGGCCATGGGCCAGGAGATGGCCCGGGCCCAGGGAGGCAGCGTGTTGATGGTGGATCCCCAGAGCCCGGCCTCGTTACTGGCGGCGCTCAAGGGACTGCAGGAGAAGGGCTGAGCTCAGCCGTGCAGCACGCCGCGCAGGCCCTCGCTGTACAGGATCGCTGTGCAGAGAATGCCGCCGGCCCAGCAGAGACTGCGCAGCGGCGGCAGGTTGGCCACATAGGCGCCGATGTAGCCCAGGCGCAGGGCGGGATGGAGCCAGGCCGCGACCAGGGCCAAGGTCGCCGGGGCCGAACCGCCCCGGGCGGCCACCAGCGCCAGCAGGCAGGCGGGGGCATGCAGGCTGAAGGCCTCGAAACAGTTCTGATGGGCCCAGTTGGCCCGTTTGCCCCAGGCCGGCAAGCGCTCGAACATCGCCCGGGGGGCGGCCAGATCGGCGGCAGTGAAATCGGCCTGGGAGCGGGCGGCCCCGAGCGGGATCAGGCTGGCCACCACCACCGCCCCCGCCAGCACCAGCGACCAGGCATAGGCGGCTCCCACCGACCCCAGCGGCGTCACGGACAGGGAGACGGCGGCCAGCAAGGCCTGGGACGGCAACGGCGACAGCATGGCGATGGCGAAATCCGGGGGCCTCTTTTCTAGGCTGGCCGAGCGCCGCCCCAGGAGTCCACCCCATGGCTGAGACCTACAGCTTCGACGTTGTCTCTGACTTTGATCGTCAAGAGCTGGTCAACGCCCTTGATCAGGTGCGCCGGGAGGTGGACCAGCGCTATGACCTCAAGGATTCGAAGACGGAGATCGATCTGGAGGAGACCGGCCTGACGATCACCACCGCCAGCGACATGAGCCTCGATGCGGTGGCCGATGTGCTGCGTCAGAAGCTGACCAAGCGCAATCTGTCGCTCAAGATCCTTGATTTTCAGCCTGCCGAACCGGTGGGCGGCAATCGGGTGCAGCAACTGGTGAAACTGCGCAAGGGCCTCAGCCAGGAGCTGGCCAAGAAGCTCTCCAAAAAAGTGCGCGACGAGCTCAAGAAGGTGACCGTGGCCATCCAGGGCGACAGCCTGCGGGTGACCGGCAAGAACAAGGATGATCTCCAGCAGGTGATCCAGCTGCTCAAGAGCGAAGACCTGGAGGTGCCGCTGCAGTTCGAGAACTACCGCTGAGGGCCGTCGCCCACAGCGCCGTAAGCGGCTGTTGAGTGAGCGGCCCGGGGTGGGCGGCTCTGCCCTGGGACCAGTGGCTGCGTACACGCCAGTGTCGGCCCGCCGATCAGACTGGCGAGACTGATCGGCTGGGGATGAGGTGCGAGGTGCGGCGCGGGACGGGGACCAGGCAGGAGCAGGACCAGAGGCGGGCCTGAGTGGGGAGGCGCAGCCTCCAGCAAACCAAGGTTGGTGCTTCTGGATTGATCGCGGCGGCACCTTCACCGATCTGGTGGGGCGATCGCCGGCCGGCCGGCTGGTGGTGCGCAAGCTGCTGTCGGTGCAGCCGGAGCGGGCCGGTGATCCGGCGATCCGGGCGCTGAAGGAGGTGCTGCAGCTGGATCCACAGCAGCCGCTGCCGCCGGGGCTGGTGGACGAAGTGCGCCTCGGCACCACCGTGGCCACCAATGCGTTGCTGGAGCGAGAGCTGGAGCCGGTGCTGCTGCTGGTCAACAGCGGCTTCGCCGATCTGCCCGCCATCGGCGATCAACACCGCCCGGATATCTTCGCCCTGCGGATCGAGCGTCCCGAGCCTCTGCCGATGCGGGTGATTGAGGTGGAGGCGCGCCTGGCCGCCGATGGCGCCGAGCTGGTGCCGCTGCAGCTGGGGGGCAAGCTTGAACGCGAGCTGCGCCAGGCCCGCTCCGATGGCTACCACAGTGTTGCCGTTGCCCTGCTGCACAGCTACCGCTATCCGGCCCATGAGCGGGCCCTGGGCCCCTGGCTCGAGCAGCTCGGCTTCGGCTCAGTACTGCTCTCCCATCAGCTCAGCCGCCAGAGCCGGATCGTGCCCCGGCTGGAAACCACCGTGGTGGAAGCGGCAGTCCGTTCCACCCTCGAGCGCTATCTGGCCGAGGTGAGAACCGCCCTGGGTACCTCGACGCGCCTGCGGGTGATGACCTCCAGCGGCGCTCTGCAGGCGCCGGCCCAGCTGCAGGCCAAGGACACGATCCTCTCCGGCCCGGCCGGCGGCATGGTGGGAGCCGTGGCCGCGGCCCAGGCGGCGGGCTTTGGCGAACGGCCGATCCTGGGCTTCGACATGGGCGGCACCTCCACCGATGTGTTTCATTTCGATGGCTCCAGGGGTGACGACGCCTGGGAGCGCACCGCCTTGACCCGGATCGCCGGGCTGCAGGTGCAGGCGGCGATGCTGCCGATCCACACGGTGGCGGCAGGTGGAGGCTCGGTGTTGCAGGGCGATGGTCAGCGCTTGCTGGTGGGGCCCCACTCCGCCGGCGCCGATCCCGGCCCGGCCTGTTATCGCCGCGGCGGCCCACTCACGGTGACCGACGCCAACCTGGTGCTGGGCCGCCTGCCCGCGATGGCGCTGCCATCTGTTTTCGGCCCCCGGGGCGACCAGAGCGCCGATGCCGTGGTGGTGCGGCAGCGCTTCGAGGAGCTGGCGGCAGCCCTGGACCAGAGGTCCACCGATGCGGACCC
>CALPNT020000212.1 GCA_943325005.2 Bifidobacterium breve
TCCGGCCGGCTGCCAGCCCCGCTGGCCGGCGATCGTCCGCGCTGGTGGGTGCGGGGCGATCTCGACGGCTTCCTGGGCCTGGGGCTCGACAACCTGATCCAGATCCTGCTGATCGTCTCGCTCTGCCGCGGCGTGCTCGGCTATCCCGACAGCCTGATCTTCGGCGTGATCCTGCCGGCCACGGGCCTGAGCCTGGTGGTGGGCAACATCGCCTACGCCATCCAGGCTCACCGGCTGGGCACCGCCGAGGGCCGAAGCGACCGCACCGCCCTGCCCTACGGCATCAACACCGTCAGCCTGTTCGCCTACGTGTTTCTGGTGATGCTGCCGGTGAAGCTCTCGGCCCTGGGCCAGGGGCTCAGTGCCGAAGCGGCGGTGACCCTCTCCTGGCAGGCGGGCCTGCTGGCCTGCCTCGGCTCGGGCCTGATCGAGGCGGCCGGCGGCTTCTGCGCCGATGTGCTGCGGCGCTGGCTGCCGCGGGCCGCCCTGCTCGCCACCCTGGCCGGCATTGCCCTGGGTTACATCGGTCTGGGCTTTCTGCTGCGCACCTACGCGGTGCCGGTGGTGGGGCTGGCGGTGCTGGCGGTGATCCTGCTGGCCTATTTCGGTTCGGTGAAAATGCCCCTGCCCGGCGGCCTGCTGGCGGTGCTGGTGGGGGTGGCGCTGGCCTGGGCCACGGGCCTGCTGCAGGTGGATGCGGCCACCTGGCAGACCAACGCCAATCAGGTGGGGCTAAAGCTGCCCAGCCTGCAGATCGGCGCGCTCTGGGCCGGCCGCGAGCAGCTGCTGCCCTGGCTGGGGGTGACGATTCCGATGGGGCTGTTCAACGTGCTCGGCTCGCTGCAGAACATCGAGAGTGCCGCCGTCGCCGGCGACGACTACCCAGTGCGCAGCTCGCTGCTGATCAATGGCCTCGGCACCCTGGTGGCGGCCCTGCTGGGTTCCTGCTTCCCCACCACGATCTACATCGGCCATCCCGGCTGGAAGGGTATGGGCGCCCGCATCGGCTACTCCTGGCTGAACGGCCTGGTGATGGGCCTGGGCTGCCTGCTGGGACTGTTCGGCCTGATCGGCCAGCTGGTGCCGATTGAGGCCGGCATGGCCATCGTGCTCTACATCGCCCTGGTGATCGCGGCCCAGGCCTTTCAGGCCACGCCGCCGCGCCATGCGGCGGCCGTTGCGCTCGGGCTGCTGCCGGGCCTGGCCGGCTGGGGTTCCTTGCTGCTGAAGGCGGGCCTGAGAGCTGGTGGGGCCGGCAGCGCCAGCCAGCCTTTCAACGCCTCCCTGCTGCTGCCGCTGCAACAGGCGGATGTCTGGGCAGCGGGGGCGTTTGCGCTGGAGCAGGGACAGATCGTGGCGGCGATGCTGCTGGCCGGCATGCTCGTGTACGTGATCGAGCAGCGCTTCCGCGCCGCCGCGCTCTGCGCCCTGGTGGCGGCGGCGCTCTCCTGGGTGGGATTGCTGCACGCCTGGCGCTTCACCAGCGCCGACACGGTGCTGAATCCGGGCTGGGGCACCGGCAGCCCCTGGGCGCTCGGTTATCTGGCGATGGCGGTGGTGTTCCTTCTGGGCAGCCGGCTGAAGAAGCTCTGAATAGCGCCACGGCCAGCAACGCCGGCCGTCCAGCCGAGGGCCCCTGGCTATAACCAGCTCAGGCCAGACCACCGCACCCCATGCCCCAGCGTTCTCTGCTGACCAGCACCCTGCTGCTGGCGATGATCGCCGCCGCCACCGCCGCCCTGGTCGGCCCGATCGCCGCCCGGGCTGGCGGCCCAGGGGCAGAGGCAGAGGCAGACCTGAACTGCGCCGCCCCTCAGCCAGGCCGCTATGTGGTGATCGGCCAGGGCCTGGCCAAGGGCGAACCGGTGGCCCGCATCCTGCAGGAAACCTGGAACCCGGATGGCAGCCTGCAGGGCGTGCGGCTCGAACGACGCGGCAGCCGCTACGCCGAAAGCGCCTACAGCGGCAGCTATCGCCCGATTTCGGAATGCCGGGTGGCGATCAACCGCAGCTACGGCAGTGCCACCAGCCCCAGCCAGGCCGTGCTTGATCAGGCCGGCCGTCCCCGCTTCTCGCTCGGCACCCTGCCCGATGTGCTGCTGGTGTCGCGCTGGTTCCAGCAGCCCGACAGCCGCTGCGATGCCGCCCTGCTCGATGGCGCCGTGGTGAGCATGCAGAGCGGCTACAGCCGCAAAGGCAGCAGCTGGCAGCCCAATGCCGTGGTGCAGCACGAGCAGTGGCAACAGGGCAAGGTGAACGGCATCGCCGTCGCCAGCTACGGCCCCTCGATCATCGAAACCCTCTACAAAGGCAGCATCACGGTGAGCCCGGACTGCCTGGCCACGGTGAAGGAAGTGGATGCGCTCGGCACCAGGTACAACTACCGGGCGGTGGTGCGGAGTGATGGCGGCGGCTACGTCTACCTACAGACCGACCCCGATGACCTGACGCTCGGTGCACTGGAGCGGCTGAAAGAGAACTGAGGCAGGCGAGCCGGCGTATCAGCCGGCCAGCAGGCGTTCCCGCACCTGCGCAGCCTGCAGGCCGGCCACCGTCACCCACTTGCGCCGGCCGTTCAGGCCCCGCACCAGGTGCACATCGCGGGGCGGCACCCCCAGGCGGCTGGCGATGAACCGCACCAGGGCGGCATTGGCGGCGCCATCCACCGGTGGGGCCTGCAGGTGGATGGCAATCGCCCCCTCGCGCTCACCCACCACCGCATCACGACTGGCCCGGGGCTGAATCCAGAGGGCGACAGCGGTGGTCAACGTGGGCTCATTCATCGGCAAGCGGCCCGCAAAGACCAGATTCAGAGCAACGGGAACCTAAGGTGGCTTGATTGCACTGAATAGCATGCAGATCGACAAGTCGTCCTGGCAGAGGCGTCTCAAACGCTACGAACATCGCTTTGAAAAGGTGCTATGGCGCCTGCGGCTGGTCGCGATCTTACCGGTGATCATGAGCCTGGCCAGCACAGGGGTCACCTTTGTGCTGGGCACCATGGAGATCGGCAAGGCGATCCTGAGCCTGCATGCGATGGACAATCCTAGCAAGGCCTATATAGCCGAGCTGCTGGGCAGTGTGGTCAGCGGCATTGATCTCTATCTGATCGGTATCGCCCTGATGATCTTTGGGTACGGGGTGTATGAATTGCTGATCTCACCGATTGATGCGGCCCGTGGTGAAGACAAGGCCGGCGAAGGGTTGCTCGACATTCGCGATCTGGACCAACTCAAGGAAAAACTGGTGAAGGTGCTGGTGGTAGCCCTGATTGTTTCAGCCTTCAAGGCGATGTTGTCGCTACCAATCGTCGATGGCCCTTCGCTGGCCTATTTCTGCCTGAGCGTGCTGCTGCTCGCCGTCAGCGGCTTTTTGGTCACCGGCAATCTGGGCAAGGGGAATCGTCATTGAATCCAGCCGTAACGGCAAGACAAAAGCAAAGCCAAGGCCGCCCAACACCAAACCCCAGTCAACGGGTTACGTCACCGTGAATTGAGCGTTGGTGATCGCCAGGCTTGGATTCAGCGTGGCGAACAGCGTGGTGGCCTGAGCACTACCGCTGCCGTCAGCGTCATAGAGCAGGTTCCCGGTCGTCGACTCATAGCGAATCCGCTGGGCGGTGGTGGTGAAGGCCGCGCCGCTGATGAAGGCGGCGGCGGCCAGGGTGCCGGTGGCGGTGATGGCTGCGAACAGCCCCGCACCGGTGTTTTCCAGTTGGATGCGATCCGTTGTGGTTGCCACTGTCGTGGGCGTGAAATCCGTGATGCGATCGACGTTGGTGGTGGTGTTGAGTTGCGTATCAAAGCGGAAGACGTCGGCTCCAGTTCCACCGTTAAGGATGTCATTTCCGGCGCCACCATTGAGCGAATCGCTTCCGGATCA
>CALPNT020000213.1 GCA_943325005.2 Bifidobacterium breve
GCTGTTCACCAACATCTACCAGCCGTCGGCCAAGCGGATTCCGTTTGAGGAGAGCGACCGTCGAGAGGCACGCCGCCCGCGTCGGCGCCACGACCAACCGCTCACCCCGGCGGATCGGTTATTGCGTTGGAGTGGCCTCAGTCAACAACGCCGCCAAAGCATTGAGGCGTTGCAGCAGCAATGCGATCCGGTGGACCTGCTGGAGACGATTCGTTGGAACCAAGCAGCTCTGGTGAACGGAGAAAGCGAACCGAGCAGCGAGAGCGATCGATCAGCAAGCACCCAGGACCTGGACGCCTTTCTGGGCAGCCTGCGACTGCTGTGGCGGCAGAGCGACCCTGCCAAGCGCGGAGGCTGGGATGCGCCAAAGCGCACCTACCGCACGCGGGTGGATCCGACCCTGGGGTGTTGGCCCCTGGTGTTGCCGTGGCTGATGGCCGATCCCTTGCTCACAGGCAAGCAGGCGATGCAACGGCTGGAGCAGGAACACCCTGGGCTGTATCTCGGCAGCCTGCGCACGTTGCAGAGGCGGATGGGTGAGTGGCGGGTCACCCATGCCGAACAGGTGGTCGGCCAGCAGATGGGAGCAATCCGGGACCAGGAAAACAGCCAGCTCAACAGCAACAAGCCACTGCGGACCAGGCGTCAACTAGATGGGTAACAATTCGCATGAGTCAACGCGCCCGCCTACGTAGTTGACACCGGGCAATCGAGGTACTCCTTGGCCTCACAACCGCCGAGGTACTGCCGGTAGGCAAAGGCCAGGCGGATGGTGATCGGCAGGCCCTGGCGGCTGACGCGGGACATCCGTGGGTGGTCGCGGCGCCTCGTTCAACATCCCGGTGGCGCGCAGTGGCGGCCCGCGCACCACGGTGGGCCTGCCCAACAGCCGCCGCCTCCGTTCCGGTCAGCTGGAAAGCCTCAAAACTGAACTACTGGCGGTGCTGCACCAGCAACTCTTTCCTCCCGGTTCATCCGGCCAGCAGCTCATCGAAACACCGGAGGCGTTGGAGGGTTCCCTGTTGCGGGCCAAGGGCCAGGACGACGCCTAACCGAAGGCTTCTGCGCAGCAACAGCGCAGAGCCCAGCGCTGCATCGAGGCGGCGATCGCTATCAGATGGATGGCAGCAACCGTGTGTGGCTCCTCTGCCAAAAGTTTGTCCTTTGCCAAAATTGCAAATTGCTCAAATCATCAAATCTGGCCGACACCCTCAACGTCTAGCAGGACAACCGCTGCCATCGCGGCAGGTCGCTGCGGAAACTTCCAGGGCTGGTCAGGCGTCAGCAACTTGCGAATGACCCACTTGGGGCAAGGCGTTGGGATTTCTTAGGGTTTCTACTGGCCAAGTCTGGCTGGTATTGATGCACCGATCGACCCTATTGTTGAGGGCACTTCAATGGTGATCAGTCCCAGCCCCGCACCGCACCGCACCTACAGCACCGGAATCCCGGTGGTGATTGCCTGTTCCACGATATCGGCCGCTCGGGTCACACCACCGGCAGCGACGATGGCCTTCTGTAGCCGTTGGGCGTTGGCTCTGTAGCTGGGATCGTTCCAGACCTGATCGATCGCCGACCGAAGTCTCGACACTGATATTTTCTTCAAGGGCACTACAGCGCCGCTACCGCTCCAGGCCACACGGGCGGCGACGCCGGGCTGATCGTTGGCGATTGGGATCGCCACCATCGGTACCCCGCAGCTCAGTGATTCCAGCACTGTGTTCAGTCCAGCATGGGTGATCGTGAGAGCGGCGCGGGGCAGCAACTCCAGCTGAGGCGCAACCTCCACCACCAGCGGCGAACCGGGCAAAGGCGGCAGAGCATCGGGCGTGCTACCGCCGCCCAAGGCAATCACCAGCTGGGCATCGAGATGGAAGCAGGCCTCCGCAATCTTGGCGAACAGGCCCAGGTTCTGATTCTGGATCGTGCCCAGTGAGGCATAGATCAACGGTTGACCGCTGAGCTGTTGCCAGGGGAAGGCCACGGTCTCGCGGCTGAGCGGATCACTAAGAGGGCCGGTGAAGTGAAAGCAGGCCGGTAGCTGGTGCCGGGGATATTCAAAGGCGGCCGGCTGTTGGCAGATCTGAGCCAACGGCGACCAGCCCTGGGCGCGGTTGGCGAGTACGGGGAGTTGGTGTTGGCTGCGGTAGTCCGCGACCACCTGTGTGATCGGACTGGCCAAGCGCGCCAGCAACCTCTGGCCGAGCCGGTTACGCAGCCGCGCCCAAGCGCTCGGACTGTAGCTCCAGCCCGTGTTCACTGGCGGCACTGCCGGTTCGGAATTGAGCAGTAAGGCACAGCTCACGCTTACAAACGGCAGATCCAGAGCGTGGGCCACTGTGGCTCCACCGAAGGAGGTCTGATCGATCAGCAGGGCATCCACACCGAGGTGTCGCATGACCGACGGAGCCTCGCGCAGCACCATGGCGGTGGAAAGTCTGAAATACTCCACCGTGGCGCGGAAAGCTGCCGGACCGCTCAGCTCACCCATGAGGGTGAAGAGTGTTCTGGTGGAACCTGCCGGATAGTTAGCCTGGCCAATCGCCGCAAACTCAAGTCCGGCGGCTCGACTCTTGGCCTCGGCATCGGCGATCCCCACCAGAGTCACCCTATGGCCACGTTTTTGAAGGACATGCCCCAGGGTGGTCATGGGGTTGAGATGGCCGCTGGCGGCGGGGCAGAGCAATCCAAAATGGGTCACTGTTGGCTCATGGTTGGAGGGGAGCTTGCTTTGATTCCGATCCATTAAACCCTGCCTCCTCAGTCCGAAACTGGGGTTCCCCAGGCTTCGTGGACAGGTCTGCGGTCTGCATACGAGTGAATTCAGAGGCAGAGATCAACGATGTTCCTCGATGATCGGACTCAGGTGGCCGATCGTTGAGGAACGGCGCCCGAGGCTGGAGTAGCCCTCGGCTGCCCCAGGCTGTGGATCCACGCTTGGCGCTGATCGCATGGGACACTCTCTAGTGACGCATCTGCACAGTTACGCCGAACTTGCCAATGAAGGCAAAGCAGTGGCGACCTTTGCGGCGACGCTGTGAGGCATAGAAGCCAGAAAACTAAAAATTTGGATCAATACCATAAAATTCAGCTGCCGTATTGCGCTTTTTACTCTGCAATCAGCTGGGCGCAATGGGAGGCTTGATGAATTGGTCAGTCAATACCCCAAGAAGAGCCACTAACCAACAGAGTCTGCACCCTTAGTAGAACGGTCTTCCAGTCGAGCAATGACCAAAAACAATCAAGAGCTTGATCAGTTCAACCATCTAAAGCCCGCTGGGTCGGAGGCAGTCCGCCTGGCGACACAGAGGGGCTGGCTGAGCTGAAGGCAGGAAGGCAGGAACGGCCTGCCGGCAGTGCTGGTTCAGACGAGGGCTTGAACCATGGCAACCGCATCCAGATAGCCCAGCGGTCGGTGTCGGTAGCCGCCGAACGCGTGCCGTTGAGCGGTTGACGCCCCCACAAAGAAGGCGCCCCCGGTAGGGGCGCCTTAGCACCGGTCGCGGATGCACAACCTGGCATGTCGGATGCCATCCGATCTGGTGTCGTTTTGTTCCACAGATGCCCTGTCTACTGCTGCACAGAAGCCTTCGGCTTGGGCCTGGCAGGCAAGGAGTCAGTCACGGCTCAAGGAAGAGATGCTCGGGGCTTGACCTTCCCAGAAGTTACTGTTGGCCGGGTTATGCAGCCCAGCTTTCACACTTCAAAACCTTGGAAATGGCAGATAGCTCACTCGTCCACTTGGGGTGGCAACCGTTCGGTGCCACGTTGGGCTTGTTTCCAATCCATCACCTTCACAGAGACTCCCGGGGGACTGACCCGGATTGCTTTGAGGAGAGAACCTTGGGGGTCTTTCCCCTCAATCAC
>CALPNT020000214.1 GCA_943325005.2 Bifidobacterium breve
ACGCCGTACGGATCGAGTGTGCCCGCCGGAACCTGGTGCCAGGCAGCCACTCACGCCATCGTGTGCAGAAATGCAGCAACGGCGCATGAGCTGGTCTGAACTGGAGCGCTTGGTGGCTGATGTGGAAGCCAGCTGTGATCTCCAGCAGATCCTGCGCCGCTGCCGCAGCCGCCAGGAGCTTCTGTTGTCTGCACGCCGCCTGGGCTATCGCGTCACACGCACCGATCTCCAGAATGCCTGGCTGGAGCATCAACACGGCCAGAGGACTACGGACCACGACGATCACCTGTGCTCGGTTTCTGCAGGGAGCTGAGATCAAGCAGTTGATCCTGGTGCCACTGCTCGGAAATGGGAAATCCCGCAGGGGCTGCAGCGGAGCAGCCCGCGGTGGAGTCCGGGTTGGAGCCAGTCCAGGGCGGAAGTCGCGACAGGTGGCGATCGACGGATGGGAAGGGATGAGACCTTCTTATTCCCTGGCCGCTGAGGTGATTCAGGCGATCACACCACGGCGCTGCAGCTCAAAGAAACAGCGGGCCGTGGCTTCCATGTCTGCCAGGGCGTTATGGGCCGAGTCCACCCCCCGCCCGAAGAGATGGCGGTGCAGCTCCTCAAGCCTGGGCCACTTGTAGCCGCAGGGCCCCGGCAGCTGGCAGAGCGCCGTGGAGGCCTCCATGGTGCAGTGGCGCTTGTAGTCGGGGAGGGGATTGGGCAAGCCGCAACGCAGCAGCTCGGCGCCAAGCACCTTCTCATCGAAGGCGATGTTGTGGGCGACCAGGGTGTCCGCCTGCTGCAGGGTCTCCAGGAACTGCTGCAGCACCTGATGGAGCGGCTGGCCCTCGGCCATGGCGCGCTCGGTGGTGATGCCATGAACCCGTGCCGCATCGACGGGGATGGTGAACCCATCGGGTCGGATGATCGCCTCGACGGCCTGCTGGCGGCCGCCCTGGGCATCGGTGAGCAGCCAGGCGATCTGCACCAGGCGGGGCCAGTTGGCCAGATCGTTTACGGGAGCCTGGTGGTTGCGGGGCAGGCCTGAGGTTTCCGTATCAAAGAACAGCAGCATGGGTCTGAGCACAGGCGGCCTGGATCGAACCTCCAGCTGATTGTGCGCCTCTCCTTCAGCCACCTGCCTGGTGATCTCCAGGAGGAGAACTGCGGATCAGGCAGCAGACACCCCTTGCACACTGATTCCATTGCGGCGCTCTCGGCCGCTTCTGCGATCCGTTCCAGTGCTGCTGCCCGTTGCTCCAGGCGGCGTTCGCCGGCCCGGACAGCAACACCGACCCCACCACCAAGCCAGAGTCCGAGCCGAGAGTGTCGCCGTCCTCCCCTGGCCCCGCAGCGTGAAGACTGCAGCCTCTGTTGCCTGTCTGGATCCCCTGTCCCAGACAGGCAAAAAGCCGGGAGCAGGGCCCCCGGCAGGACCCAGGCCTCAGAGGGGGAGCAGTGCCTCAAGGGCCTCACAGCCCTCACCCTCAGATGCCAGCTGACGGCGCAGCTGCTCAATCGCAATCTGCGCCTCCAGTTCTTCCTCCAGCTCGGCATCGATTTCATCGATGCGCTGCAGGCAACGCTGCAACACCGGCAGCATTTCCTCTTCCAGCAAGGCGATTTCCTCCTCGCCGTAGGGATGTTCAATCCAGCTGCGCCGCAGCGGCTGATTGACATGACAGCGGAGGATGTGCTCGATGCAGCGCAGGCTGGATTCCAGCAGCAGGAACGGATCCTGCTCCGGCGAGCAGAAGGCAGAGGTGGTGGTGATGTGGACCATGGAGCAGGACGCCGGGGGCGCCGCGACGGGACCGATCCCAGCCGAGGTCCGACGTCAGGAGGGCCTCAGACTGGAGAGGCCCGGCGCAAGGCCCCATAGGGGCGTGATATCGCAGGCCTCCAACCCCTACGGCCGGTGGTGGCGTCTATCAGCCGCTGGACCCGACCCATGCGCTGAGCGGTCCGGGCCTCACCCCTGCACCAGCACCGCCCAGCCCTTGCCCGGGGCATAGCGGTAGGCACCGCCGCCGATGGGCTCCACCATCCAGCGCTTGCCGAAGTTCAGGCGGGAGAACCGCAGACCCATGCCGTTGGCGTTGAGGGTGGTGCCGTGGATCAGGTCCGGCTCACCCCAGGGATCGTTCACCACCACATGGGTGGGGGTATGGCCGACAACAACCAACCAGTGGCCCGAGCCGGTGGGCCGATCGAGCGGACCGCGGTGGAGGTAGCCGCACGGGACGGGGATGCCGCGTTTGATCTGCTGCTCGATCAGCTGGAAGTCAGCGTTCTGCACCAGCCGGGCCGTGACGCCGTAGTGGGCAAGGGCCTGGAGCTGGGCGTTGGCGTCGGTGGTGTCGCCAAAGCGTTGGACGACCGCCAGGTATTGGTCGTCGCCATTGGCGCCCTTGAGCGTGCCGGGCTTGATGGCCTCCAGGAGCATGGCGCAGCTCGAGGAGAAGCAGGTGCGATCGCGCTGGGCCAGCTGGGCTGAATCGCGCTGCTGAAAGCGGGGCACACCTACCAGCGGGTTGGGATGGCTGCGCGCTTCTCCCCCGTCTGGGGGAGGGCTGCTCAGCTGAGTGGGGGTCACCCGATCGGGTGATGGCGTGCTCCCCTGATCGGGGGAGGCATTCCAGAGGGCCCCTTCTGCCTTGCGGCGGCGCCTGAGCCCCGCTTCGCTGGGGCCACCGGGGTTCACGTAGAGCATCAGGGCGGCAGGCATCGCCTCCAGCGCTCCGGACCGAAGGGCAGAGCTGAGGGTGTCGAACCCCTTGGCGCCAAACCAGCGGGGGCCGCAGTTGTAGGTGAACGACAGCAGGGCCGCCTGGCGATTCACAGACAGCGCCTTGTAGATGGGGATGCAGTCGCGCAGCCGCCGCCAGTCGTCCTCCAGCCGGCCCCTCAAGAGGGCATCGGCCACCTCCTGGCTGATGCGATCCCCTGCCTTGAAGGGCCGCCCTTGCAGATCACAGGTGCTGCCCCAGCCGATCGTCCAGGGCTCGCCGCCGGTCCCGGGATCGGGGTAGGCGGTGAGCTGGCAGCCCTCGAACTCCTTCACCAGGGGGAGAGCAACGGCGACAGCCGCTGGGATCTCGGCCACCGGTGCTGGGGCAGCTGCGGCGGCAGCCTGCTGGGTGGACCAAAGGCGCCGCAGGCCGCCGCCCTCCTCCAGTGCCAGGGGCTCATGGGCCACCAGCTGCTCCAGCACCGCCAGCAGCCAAGCCCGGTGGTGGGGGAGGCCTGGATCGAAGTGCTCGACGTAGTCGCCAGCAGGAATGGGGTGGCTCATCGGAACACCCCCCGCCGGCCGGGTGCCAGGGCCGGCGGGGTCTTGCCGATGGCGGTCTGCATCCCGGAGGGGAAGAACAGGGCGCTGACCGTCATCCAGCGCTCCAGGCAGGCATTCACCTCGCGGGGGGCCTGGATCCAGTTGGGCAGCTCACAGGCACCGACGAAGGCTGTGGAGAAGACGATCTGGCCGGTGAGCAGACCGTTTGACGCGGCCGCTCCGAGCAGCCGCAGGAGAGGGGACATTGGCCATCAGCTTGTACAGGCTCTTGCCATCGCCGACGACCAACAACCAATTGAGGTCTTGGCGCAAGACAGGTCTTGTCTTTGGTCAGAGTGATGACAATCACTAATGACTACCGCCCGCCCCGATATGACCTCTCGCAAATTTGCACAATAATACCAACATCGATACTACCGAATATCTTCGGGCCAGGTTCTACTCCATGCCAATGTTGGCGCTGCGTTCCGGCAGACTCTTGGCACAAGAGAATCTCGAGAAGCCTGTTGTCAATGCGCAGTCCACCATCGACGAGCCGCAATCTTTGCAATCTGTGCCATGAG
>CALPNT020000215.1 GCA_943325005.2 Bifidobacterium breve
GAGCGTTGTGGCTGGACGGCGTATGACCGGGGGCGGGCGACGATCTAAGGGGGGCTGAGGGGAAGATCGTGCGGGGAGGTGGGGCCGGATCACTTGGCCGTCTCGTCTTGTCGACTGGGCCCGTCAGCCCAGCAGCCTGAGTAGCCCGCGGAGGTCTGTGCGTGCAGTCAGGCCCTTGGTGATTGTTGAGATGTCATCCAGCCGCCGGGCGTTCATCGCCAGGCTCCGCACCGTGATCATGATCGTGACGCCGTTGGTGACGCCGTCGCGGTGAGCGTCGTCAGCTTGTGGAGAAGGGGCTCAGGCTTCTCCAGGACCATGCAGGGCATTCCCGCCCTCAGCTTCCAGTTGCTGATTGGCACGATGCGCTGCCCAGGCAGAGTGAGGTGCCCACCAAGGCCCATCGTCAGCGCGCCGCCCCGCCCCCCAGCAGCTGCCGCACCTGGGTGGCGGCCGTCAGGCCGGCCTCGATCGCCCCTTCGAAGTAGCCGGGCCAGCGGCTGGAGGCCTCGGTGCCGGCCCAGACCACCCGGCCGTGGGGTTGCTGCCAGATCGGGCCGTAGGTGGTCCAGGCACCGGGGGCCAGATAACTGGTGAAGGCGCCGCCGCTCCAGCTTTCCTCGTTCCAGTTGTGCATCACCAGCTCCGTGGGCTCGGCGGCCTGCGGCCCCCACCAGCTGATCAGGTCTTGCAGCAGCGTTTGCCGCTGCTCGGCCGGGCTCAGGCGCTGCCAGCGCACGGCCCGCTCGCCGGCGATGAAGCCGGCCAGGATGCCGGGCCCGCCCGGCGCTGAGCTGTCGACCGTGAGCTCCAGGGTGGGCAGATTGCCGATGCCCAGGCCGTTGAGGCCGTTCTGCCGCCAGAACGGCCGCGGGTAGAGCGCCAGCACCTTGATCATCGAGCCCATCGGCGAGCGCTGCAGCAGCCCCGTCCACTGCGGCGGCAGGGCCGGACTGAAGCGGATGCCCAGCCGCAGCGGTGGCGGAATCGCCACCACGGTCGCCGCGGCTGTCACCACCTCGCTGCCGCTGTGGCGGATCCGCACACCGCCATCGTTCTGTTCGATGGCCTCCACCGGCGCGTTCAGACGCAGGGCATCGGTCAGTTCTTCCGCCAGGCGTCCGGCCACCTGGGCCGTTCCCCCTTCCACCAGCCAGGCCTCCGGCGTTTCGTGCTGGGGGGCCACGGCCTGGGTCCAGGCCAGATGCAGGATCGAGCTCTCGTGAGGTTCAAACCCGCCCGAGCCACCCATGCGGCTCAGCCAGGCGAACGGGTAACGGGCCAGTTCGCCCGCCCCCTGGCGCTGCAGCCAGTCGGCGATGCTCAGCCGATCAAGCTCCTGGGCGCCGGGTGTGTTCCAGGGCGAGCTGGGTGGCACCTGCTCCACCAGCTCCCGGAAGCGCCGCTGCAGGGCCAGGGCTTGCTCCAGTTCGGCGGCCGGCAGAGCCAGCTCCTGCGGGCGAAAGAACAGCAGGCCGGCGCCGAAGTCGTGCTCGAGGCCGGCCCGGTGCGCCGTGCCGTTCCAGTGGAACACCCCGTCGCCGTCGTAGTGGGTGGGATAGCGGTGCAGGCCCAACTCCTCCAGCAGCGCGATCAGGCGGTGATGGCTGGCCCCCACCCACTGACCTCCCAGATCCACCCGCCATCCCGAGGTCGTGTTCTGGCCGTGCATGCGCCCTCCCCAGCGCTCGCGCGCCTCCAGCAGCTGCACCGCCAGGCCCTGGCGCCTGAGCTCGCGGGCGCAGATCAGGCCGGAGAGGCCGGCGCCGACCACCACCACGTCCACTGGACCCTCATCAGGCCGTGCCACGTCAGGGATCGATTCCGTCATGGCTGGACTTCAGGGGGTGGGGGGGATTGCTAGACAGAGTCGCCAGCGCACGCCGCATCTGCTGTCGGACCCTGCCACGGACATCCTTCCCAGCCAAGGCCCCGCCAGTGGCGCCGGCGAGGTGATTGAGCTGCGCAACGTCAGCCGCCGCTACGGCGAGCTGGCCGCTCTGGAGGATCTGAGCCTGGGGATCGGCGCCGGTGAGTTCTTCTCCCTGCTGGGCCCCTCCGGTTGCGGCAAGACCACCACCCTGCGCCTGATCGCTGGCTTCGATCGACCCCAGGCGGGCCGGATCCTGCTGCAGGGCCGCGACCTCACCGAGGCGCCGCCCCACCGGCGGCCGGTGAATCTGGTGTTCCAGAACTACGCCCTCTTCCCCCACCTCAGCGTCTGGGACAACGTCGCCTTCGGCCCTCGCTCCCAGCGCCTGGCGGACGCGGAGATCCGCCGGCGGGTGGGGCAGGTGCTGGAGGTGGTGCGGCTGTCCGAGCTGGCCCGGCGCCGGCCCCACCAGCTCTCCGGCGGCCAGCAGCAGCGGGTGGCCCTGGCGCGGGCGCTGGTGAACGCTCCTGCCGCCCTGCTGCTCGATGAACCCCTGGCCGCCCTCGACCCCGACCTGCGCCGCACGATGCGCTCGGAGCTGAAGCGCATCCAGCGGGAGGTGGGCATCACCTTTCTGCTGGTGACCCACGACCGGGAAGAGGCGCTCAGCCTCAGTGACCGGCTGGCGGTGCTGCACGCCGGCCGGCTGGAGCAGGTGGGCACTCCCCGCGAGCTCTATGACCGCCCCCGCAGCGCCGTGGTGGCCACCTTTCTGGGGGGCGCCAATCTGTTGCCCGACCGTTCCGGGGCGGGGCTGCGCCTGCTTCGGCCCGAGCGCCTGAGGCTCCGTGCCACCCCGCCGCAGGCGGGGGAGCTGGGGTTGCGGGCGCGGGTGCGGGAGCTGGCCTTTCAGGGGGCGACGGTGGAGGTGCGGCTGTGTGGTGCAGCCGATCTGCCGCTGATCGCCATCGACACCAGCGCCGATCTGCCGGACAATCTCCGCATCGGAGCCGAAATCTGGTGCTGCTGGAACCCAGCCGACAGCCATCTGCTGGAGGCCTCGCTGAGCTGATGGCACCGCCTTCCTCCCACGCTGGCTCGGCGGGTGGCAGCCCTTCCAGGCGCGGGCGTCGCTCCTTTCTGCGGCGGCTGGCCTGGGGCGCCTCCGGCGCCGTCCTGGCCCCTGCGCTGTTGCAGGCCTGTGGCCGGGGACCGAAGGGAAACGCTGGCGCTGGCGGCGGCGAGCGCGGTGGTGAGCTGGTGATCTCCACCTTTCCCCTCTACATCGATCCGGGCCAGCCCGGCGCCCCCGGCAGCGTCGAGCGCTTTCGCACCGACACCGGCATCGATCTGCGCTATGTCGAAGACATCAACGATGTGCGTCAGTTCTTCGCTCGCATCCAGCCCCAACTGGCCGCCGGTCGGCCCCTGAGCCAGGACCTGGTGGTGCTCACCGGCTGGATGGCCGAGCGGCTGATCCGGCTGGGCTGGCTGGAGCCCCTGCCCCTGGCCCAGGTGCCCAACGCCCGCAACCTGATTCCCTCCCTGCGTCAGCCCGCCTGGGATCCGCAGCAGCGCTACAGCCTGCCCTGGCAGTCGGGCATTGCCGGCATCGCCTACAACATCAAGGCCACCGGCCGCGAGCTGCGCGGCATCGACGACCTGTTCGATCCGGCCCTCAAGGGGCGGGTGTCGGCGCTGCTGGAGATGCGCGACACCATGGGGTTGCTGATGCTGGCGGACGGCCAGGACATCACGAACCCCACCTGGGCGAAGGTCCAGCCATCCTTTGATCGGCTGGAGAAGGCCCGCCGGGACGGCCAGATCCGCCGCTTCACCGGCAACGACTACCAGAACGATCTGCTCTCCGGCAATCTGGCCGCCTGCATGGGCTGGTCCGGCGATGTGGCCCAGCTGGCCCTGGAGCAACCCGACCTGCGCTTCGTGGTGCC
>CALPNT020000216.1 GCA_943325005.2 Bifidobacterium breve
GTGCCGGTGATGCCCATGGCCACACCGATGTGGGCCTGCTTGAGGGCGGGAGCATCGTTGACGCCATCGCCGGTCATGGCGACGATTTCGCGGCGCCCCTGCAGGGCCTTGACGATGCGCAGCTTCTGCTCGGGTGGCACCCGCGCATAAATGCTGCAGTGCCCCACCAGCTCCTGCAGGGCCGCGTCATCGAGCTGTTCGAGCTCGCGGCCCAGCACCACCTCGGCGCCCGGCTCCACCAGGCCGATGCCGGCGCCGATGGCGCGGGCCGTGAGCGGATGATCGCCGGTGATCATCACCGGCCGGATGCCGGCGCGGCGGCAACGGGCCACCGCCTCGGGCACCTCCGGCCGGGCCGGATCGAGCTGGGCCATCAACCCCAGCAGCACCAACCCCTCAAGGCCATGGTCGGGACTGAGGTGATGGGGGGCGCAGGCGAAGGCCAGCACCCGCAGGCCGGCAGCCGCCAGCTGCCGCGCCTGCTCCAGCCACCAGGAGCGCTCGCTCTCCTCCAAGGGAGCCATGCCGCCGCCATCGAGCCAGCGATTGCAGAGCGACAGGATCACCTCCGGTGCCCCTTTGCTGATCATCAGCGTCTGCGAGCCCTCGGCCGCGGCACCGAGCGGCGCCTGCAGGCTGCCGCTGGGATCCCCCACCCACACCGCCATCAGCTGGCGTTCGGAGCTGAAAGGAATTTCGGCCAGGCGGTCGTTGTGGCTGCGCAGGGCGAAGGCATCGATCTCGGCCTTGGCGGCCACCACCACCAGGGCCCCCTCGGTGGGATCGCCGAGCACATCCCAGCTGTCAGCACTCTGGCGCTTGAGTTCGGCATCACTGCAGAGCACGCCGGCCTGCAGCAGCAACTGCTGGGCGCCGGCGGCCAGCCCGGCCCGGGCGCCGGCCGGAGCGGCCAGGCTGCGCACCGTGAACGTGCCCCTGGGGTCGTAGCCATGGCCGCTGACGGCAATGGCGGCGGTGCCGCTGCGCAACTCCTGCACCACCTGGCGGTTCTGGGTGAGGGTGCCGGTCTTGTCGGAGCAGATCACGGTGACCGAGCCCAGGGCTTCGACCGCAGGTAGGCGGCGGATCAGGGCGGCGCGCTGCACCATGCGTTGCGTGCCGATCGCCAGGGTGACGGTGATCACCGCCGGCAAGCCCTCGGGCACGATCGCCACCGCCATCGACAGGGCCACCTCCAACAGGTTGAGCAGCTCCTGGCCCATCAAGGCGCCGATCACCACCACCACCGCCACCAGCGCCAGCGAGGAGCCCACCAGCACCTTGGCCAGGCCATCGAGGCGCTGCTGCAAGGGGGTTTCCTCGCCGCCAGCCGTATTGATCAGTTCGGCGATCTGCCCCAGTTCGGTGGCCATACCGGTGGCGATGACCACCGCCATGCCCCGACCCCGCACCACCTCGGTGCCCTGAAAGACACTGTTCTGACGTTCCAGCACCGGCGTGCCGGCCTCGAGCACCAGATTGGCTTGCTTGTAGACGGCCTCGGCCTCACCGGTGAGCGCCGCCTCGCGCAAACCCAGCTCCGCCACCTCCAGCAGCCGGGCATCGGCCGGCACCCGATCACCGGCCTCAAGCCGAATCACATCACCGGGCACCAACTGTTCACTCGACAGCCGCTGCCATTCGCCATCACGACGCAGGGTGACCAGCGGCTGGGCCATCTGGCGCAAGGCCAGCAAGGCCTGCTGGGCCTTGCTTTCCTGCAGGTAGCCGAGCAGGGCATTGAGCCCGACGATCAGCACGATGGCGATCGCATCCTTGGGGAACTTCTGCTCCACCCAGGCCACCCAAGCCGACACGGCCGCCACGGTCAGCAACATGACCAGCATCACGTTGCTGAACTGATCCCAGAGGATCCGCAGCTTGCTGCGCCCGGCCTTGAGTTCGAGGCGGTTGAGTCCCAGCTCAGCCAGGCGCTTGGCGGAGCTGGCGGTGCTCAGGCCATCAAGACTGCTCTCCAGGCGGTCCAGGCTTTCCTGGGGCGTCAACGCATGCCAGGCAGCCGAGGGGTGGGAGGAACTCACCAAAATCATTCGTAACTGGGCGTAACCCTATGGTCTGAAGCCTGAAAGTGGGCGATCGATGGCTCAGCAACGGCCTTCGCAGCCCTCGGGCCCGGCCAGCCCCCTGAGCCAGCTGCTGCAGTGGCGCAGGCAGCAGTGGCGCAAGCACCTCACCGTGCCCCAGTTCACGCTGATGACCGGCCTGCTGGTGATCGCCGGCGGCACCCTGGTGCTGGCCAGTCCGGCCTGCTCGCTCGATTCGGTGGGGCTGTGGGAAGCCCTGTTCACCGTCACCTCAGCGATCACGGTGACCGGGTTGTCGATCATCGACGTGGGCCGCGAGCTGACGCCGCTCGGCCAGGTGGTGCTGGCAGGCCTGATCCTCACCGGTGGCCTCGGCCTGATGGCGATCACCACCTTTCTGCAAGGTTTCGTGCAGGGCCGCTCCGGGCTGCGCCAACGCCTCGACAAAGGCCGCTCGCTTGACGAGTTCGGCGTCGGGGGCATCGGTCCCACCTTCCACTCCATCCTGCGCACCGCCAGCTGGGTGATGGCCACGGGCACCCTGATCCTGTTCTGCTTCGGCTTCAACGACATCCGCGATCCGGGCCAGCGGCTGTGGGCGTCGTTGTTCCACTGCATCAGCGCCTACAACAACGCCGGTTTCGGCCTCTGGAGTGACAACCTCGTCCACTACAAGGGCAATGTCGTCGTCAACGGCGTGATTGGCAGCTTGATCGTGATCGGCGGCATCGGCTGGCGGGTCACCAACGAGCTGTGGAGCCGCCGCCACCAACTGGGCGGGCTGCGCCAGCTGGGCGGGCTGCGCCATCTGAGCCTGCACACGCGCCTGGTGCTGCGCAGCACCGCCAGCCTGATCGCGCTCGGCGCCCTGGGGCTGCTGTTCACGGAACAATTCGCCCCCGATGGGGTGATGGCCTCCCTGGATCTCTGGGAGAAACTGCAGGTGACGGTGTTTCAGTCGATCACCACGCGCACCGCCGGCTTCAACACCGTGCCGCTCTCGATCAGCACCCTCTCCGATGCGGGGCTGCTGCTGATGATTGCCCTGATGTTCATCGGCGCCAGCCCCGGCGGCACCGGCGGTGGCATCAAGACCACCACTTTCGCGATCCTGATGGGTGCCACCCGCTCCACCCTGGAAGGGCGCTCCGATGTGGTGATCCGGCGGCGCCAGATTCCCGGCGAGCTGGTGCTCAAGGCCGTGGGGGTGACCCTGGCTTCAGGATTGTTCGTGCTGCTGCTGACCCTGCTGCTCGGCCTCGGGCCCACCACCGGCGGCACACCCCAGGCCCCGACCTTCACCTTTCTCGAGAAGCTGTTCACCTGCATGTCGGCCTTCGGCACCGTCGGCCTTGATGTGGGCGTCACCGCCAACCTCAACCGCTGGGGCCAGCTGGTGCTGATCGTGGGCATGTTCACGGGCCGACTCGGCGTGATCCTGTTGCTCTCGGCGCTCTACGGCCGCCGGCCTCGCTCGCGGGTGGGTTATCCGCGCGAGGAGGTGCTGATCTGAGGCGGAGCGGTTCGGCCGAGGCGCCGATCCAGCAGCAACAGCCCCACCACGGTCGTGACGGTGACCATCAGCACCAGGGACGAGAACTGCAGCGAAGTGATCAGCCCCGCCGACAGGGCCGTGGTGGCGAACACCAGCCCCGGCAGGCCGCGGGGCAGCAGGCCGAAGACCACCAGCCAGCGATCGACACCGCCGCGGCGCTCGCGGGCCGTGATGCCAAAGCCACAGACCAGCTTGCTGA
>CALPNT020000217.1 GCA_943325005.2 Bifidobacterium breve
GGTGCGTGAACGCGCACGGCGTGGTGCCCAAGGTACCCAAGGCGGCCGGTAGGCCAACCCAGCCGCCGCCAGCCCGTCACCCTTGTTCATACGCCCCAGGCCGTCGTTGCCAAGGGCAGGCGGCCGGCGGATCCAGGGCCAGCTGGCGCTGGGTCAGGGCGCTGCAGGGGGCTGGTCAGGGCGGACCCGTAGGATGCGACCTCTGACAAAGCGGCCATGTCCCAGGAAGCGATCTTCGAGAAAGTGCGCTCGATCGTTGCCGAGCAGCTCAGCGTCGATGCGGGCGAAGTCAAGCCGGAATCCAACTTCCAGAATGATCTCGGCGCTGACTCCCTCGACACCGTTGAGCTGGTAATGGCCCTTGAGGAGGCCTTCGACATCGAGATTCCCGATGAGTCTGCCGAAGGCATCATCACCGTCGGGGATGCCGTCAAGTACATCCAAGAAAAGCAGGCCTGAGGCGCCCATGGTGGAGGGACTCCGCCGCGTCGTCGTCACTGGCCTGGGCGCGGTCACACCGATCGGCAACGATGTCGAGACCTATTGGGAAGGGTTGAGCGGAGGGCGCAATGGCGTGGCTCCGATCACCCTGTTCGATGCCTCGCGCCATGCCTGCCGCTTTGCGGCAGAGGTGAAAGGCTTCGACCCAGCCGGCTGGCTGGAGCCGAAAGAGGCCAAGCGCTGGGATCGCTTCTGCCAATTCGGCGTGGTTGCCGCCAAGCAGGCGGTGGCCGCGGCCGGCCTCACGATTGATGCCAGCAACCAGCAGCGGGTGGGCGTGGCCATCGGCTCCGGCGTGGGCGGCTTGCTGATGATGGAAACCCAGGCCCATGTGCTGGCCGACCGCGGTCCCGACCGGGTCAGCCCGTTCTGCGTGCCGATGATGATTCCGAACATGGCGACGGGCCTGGCGGCGATCGCCCTGAGGGCCAAGGGGCCCAGCAGCGCCGTCGCCACCGCTTGCGCCGCCGGCTCGAATGCGATCGGCGATGCCTATCGCCAGATCCAGCTCGGACTGGCTGATGTGATGGTCTGCGGCGGCGCCGAATCGGCGATCACGCCGCTGGGAGTGGCCGGTTTCGCCAGTGCCAAGGCCCTCTCCTTCCGCAATGACGACCCAGCTACCGCCAGCCGTCCCTTTGATGCCGAGCGCAACGGCTTCGTGATCGGCGAGGGCGCCGGCGTGATCGTGATCGAGAGCCTGGAGCATGCTCAGGCTCGCGGCGCCACGATCCTGGCTGAGATCGTCGGCTATGGCACCACCTGCGATGCCCACCACATCACCTCGCCATCCCCCGGCGGGGTGGGCGGTGCCGAAGCGATGCGCCTGGCCCTGGTCGATGCACGGATCGAGCCGGAAGCCGTGGACTATGTCAACGCCCACGGCACCAGCACCCAGGCGAACGACAGCAACGAGACCGCCGCGATCAAATCGGCGCTCGGGGATCACGCCTATCGCATTCCGGTCAGCTCCACCAAATCCATGACCGGGCACCTGCTCGGCGGCAGCGGCGGCATCGAAGCCGTGGCGGCGGTGTTAGCGATTGGCCACAACCTCGTACCGCCTACGATCAACTACAGCAATCCCGATCCGGCCTGTGATCTGGATGTCGTGCCCAATGAGGCCCGGGAACACCGCGTGAACGTGGTGCTCTCCAACTCCTTCGGGTTCGGCGGCCACAACGTCTGCCTTGCCTTCCGTCGGATGACCTGAAATCGCGGCGCCCCGCGCCGAGATTCGCCCCATCCCCTGGAATCCCAGCACCCTTACCCCTTAGCCAAGCCCAGCCATGGTCGTCGCCCCCTCCACGTCCGTCCAAAGCCTGTGCATCAACAGCATCCGCTTCCTGGCGGTCGACGCGATCAATAAGTCGAACTCCGGTCACCCGGGGCTGCCGATGGGCTGCGCTCCGATGGCCTTTTCCCTCTGGGACAAGGTGCTGCGCCACAACCCCAAGAACCCGAAATGGTTCAACCGCGACCGCTTCGTGCTTTCGGCCGGCCACGGTTGCATGCTGCTCTACGCCCTGCTGCACCTAAGCGGCTACGACAGCGTCACGATTGAAGACATCAAGCAGTTCCGCCAGTGGGAATCGCGCACGCCGGGTCACCCCGAAACCTTCGAAACTCCGGGCGTTGAAGTCACCACCGGCCCGCTGGGGCAGGGTATCTCCAATGCCGTCGGTCTGGCGATCGCCGAAGCGCACCTGGCGGCGAAGTTCAACCGCCCCGGCGCCACCCTGGTGGATCACTACACCTATGTGCTGATGGGTGATGGCTGCAACCAGGAAGGCGTGTCCTCAGAGGCGGCCTCCCTGGCCGGCCACCTGGGTCTGGGCAAGCTGATCGCCCTGTACGACGACAACCACATCACCATCGACGGCAACACCGCCGTGTCCTTCACCGAGGACGTGCTTAAGCGCTATGAAGCCTACGGCTGGCATGTGCAACATGTGGCCGATGGCAACACCGATGTGGACGCGATCACCAAGGCGATCGAAGCCGCCAAGGCCGTCACCGACAAGCCCAGCCTGATCAAGGTCACCACCACGATCGGCTACGGCTCCCCCAATAAGGCCAACACCGCCGGCGTGCACGGCGCTGCCCTGGGTGCCGATGAGGCTGAGCTCACCCGCAAGGCGCTCGACTGGAGCTACGGCGCCTTCGAAGTACCCACCGAGGCCTACGACCACTGGCGTCAGGCGATCGGGCGCGGCGCCGCCGCCGAAGCCGCCTGGGACACCACCCTGGCCAGCTACCGCAATCAGTACCCCGCCGAGGCCGCCGAGTTCGAACGGCTGCTGCGCGGCGAACTGCCCCAGGGCTGGGACGCCAACCTCGCCAGCTTCACGCCCGAAGACAAGGGCCTGGCCACCCGTCAGCATTCCTATAACGCTCTCAATGCCTTCGGCCCCAGCCTGCCCGAGCTGATCGGTGGCTCCGCCGACCTCACCCACTCCAACCTCACCGACATCAAAGGTGAAGCGAGCTTCCAGAAGGGAGCCGAAGCCAATCGCTACCTGCACTTCGGGGTGCGCGAACACGCCATGGCGGCGATCCTCAACGGCATCGCTTATCACGGCAGCGGCCTGATCCCCTACGGCGGCACCTTCCTGGTGTTCGCCGGCTACATGATCGGCGCCATGCGCCTCTCGGCCCTGAGCGAGTTGGGTGTGATCGACGTGCTCACCCACGACTCGATCGGCCTGGGTGAAGACGGCCCCACCCACCAGCCGGTGGAAACCCTGGCCAACCTGCGCGCCATCCCCAACCTGCTGGTGATGCGCCCTGGCGACGGCAACGAAACCGTCGGCGCCTACCAGGTGGCCGTCAACAACCGCAAGCGCCCCACCGTGCTGGCCCTCAGCCGCCAGGCGATGGTGAACCAGGCCGGCTCCGCCGCCGCCCATGTCGCCAAGGGTGGCTACATCCTCGAGGATTCGAATGGCACCCCGGATCTGATCCTGATCGGCACCGGCACCGAACTCGACCTCTGCGTCAAGGCTGCCGCCCTGCTGAGGGCTGAAGGCCGCAATGTGCGGGTGGTGTCGATGCCCTGTGTGGAACTGTTCGAAGAGCAGGACGCCACCTACCGCGAATCCGTACTGCCCGCCAGCGTGCGCAAGCGCGTGGTAGTGGAAGCCTCCGGCTCCTTCGGCTGGCACAAGTACTGCGGCTTCGATGGCGCCACGATCTCGATCGATCGCTTCGGTGCCTCCGCTCCTGGCCCTCTGTGCCTGGAGAAGTTCGGCTTCACCGTTGAGAACGTGGTGGCGACGGCGAA
>CALPNT020000218.1 GCA_943325005.2 Bifidobacterium breve
GTGATCGTCGCCGTCCTGGCGGGGGCTGCGGTGTCCACCGTCGCGGTGTAGATCGCGCTGGCAATGCCGAGGTTGCCGTTGGCATCGGCGCCGTCGTTGTTGAAGTTGCCAGCGGCGTCGGAGAAGGTGCTGGAGGCAACGGAGATGACGCCGTTGGCGGTGCTGTCAACCGTTGGCGTGAAAGTGGCGGTGTAGGAAGTGCCGGAGCCGGCGAAGTTGGTGAGCGTGCCGCCACTGGCGGTGACGTCCGCCGAGGTGAAGGTTGTGGAGGCCTCTGAAAGGGTGAAGGTGATCGTCGCCGTCTCACCAGCCCTGAGGGCGCTGACGTTGCTGGAGATCGCGATTGTGGGCGGCGTAATGTCCACGCCACCGCTGATGGTGATGGCGTAGGTGGAATTGGCGACGGTGGCGCCCAGATTGCCGGCCTGATCGCCGACGCGGGCCACGAAGGAGTAGGCGCCTGCAGGCAGGGTGCCAGGGGTAAAGCTCCAGGTCCGAAGAGCGGTGCTGATGACCGTGGCCGTGCCCAACAGGGTGCTGCTATTGAAAATCAAAATGACGTCGCCGGCGGCCAGCGCTCCGCTGTAGGTGCCAGCGAGGGTTGGGGTCTGGTCGTCGGTGGTGCCGTTGCGCAACACCGTTCCAGTAACGGCGCCGAAATTGTCAGCAACACCGGTGATCGTCGCCGTCCTGGCGGGGGCTGCGGTGTCCACCGTCGCGGTGTAGATCGCGCTGGCAATGCCGAGGTTGCCGTTGGCATCGGCCACCCTGGCCGAATAGCTCAGGGCTGCGTTGTTGGCGAGGGTGCGGGTGTCGTTGTAGGTCCAGCTGGTGCCTGTGACCGTGGCCGTACCGAGCAGGGTGGTGCCGGAGTAGATACGCAGCTGTTCGCCGGTGCCCAAGCCTGCGCTGACGGTGCCGCTAAGCGACGGGGTGGTGTCGTCGGTGCGGCCGCCGCTGGCGACCACACCCTGATAGAGACCGACATTGTCATTGATGGCGGCGATCGTGGCGGTCTGAGTCGGGGCCAGAGTATCGACGGTGACGGCATTGAAGCTGGCTACAGCTCCGCCGCCCGTGATGGTGCCGGTAAAGACCACGGCACCGGTGGTGGTGGTCGGTGAGGCGGTCGAGTTGACGCGGAAGCCGCCGGTCGCGCCATTGCTCAGGTTGGCGGTGCCGTAGGTGATGGCCGGGTTGGCGTTATTACCGGTGCCATAGCTGCTACCGGCGGTGCCTTGCCACACCCTCAAGCTGATGCCAACAGTTTCCACCTTGCTGAGATTGGCGGCAGCAAAGTTGAAGGTGCCGCTATAGGTGGTGTTACTGAGGTTGGTGGTGCGGTTGACGACCTGCCAGCCGATCAGGGTGCCATTCGAGGTGTAGGCGGCCACGAGCAGGTCGGCGCCGTTGTTGGCTGTGTTGCTGATCGTGACCGCGTAGGCCTTGGAGCCGGCGCTGCCCGTCAGGGTGCCGCTGTTGATGGTGGAGATGGCAGTGGCGGCGTTCTCGACGGCCACCTGCTGCCCGTTGACGCTGACGAAGCCGGCATCGTTCTCGCTACCGATGGCGGCCAGCTGATCGGCTGTCAGCGCATCACCCAGCACCAGATGGGAGAACAGGTCCCCCTCGTCTCCGGCCGTGTCGCGGCTGCCGTTGAACAGATCATCGAAATGGTGACCGATCTCTTCGAGGAGCACCCGCTGCAGCACGGCAGGATCGGCGCCGTCCGCCAGCAGATCAGCATTGAGATAGATGGTGGCCGTGCCGTCGGTGCCTTGGCGGCTATAGCCGCCAAGGGCGCTGTTCATCTCCGTGGCGGAGAGCAGCTCAACGCACACCCCTGGCTGGCTGCCAGCCAGGATCTGCTGGCGCAGGCTCTGGGCCGCGGAAGCGGTCGCCCCGAACACGCGCTGGAGCAGGCTTTCGAAGGTTTCGCTGGTGGCGCTCTGGCGCAGGACCTGCCAGGTCTCTTCCAGTGGGCTGGTCACCTTCCATAGTTCTTGGGCGGCACCGCTGAGGTTTCCACCGAGCTGGCCAAGCGTGGGCAGCTGGCCCACGCTGATGGCACCGCCAACGACGGCCGTCTCCAGGAGGAACAGGGAGTCCGAAGTCGCAGCATCCAAATTCGGCTGGAAGCGGCCGAGCCCCGCCGCAACCAGTTCCCTCACCAGGGGCGGTGGACTGAGCTGGATCGCTTGATCGGCAGACAGGACCCCGTAGCTCAGCGCCAGGAAAGGCTGGTCCTGGAGCAAATTTTGAAGAAATTCAAGAACCGGTTGCGAGGGGCGGACGTAGTCCTGAACCGTGCCGAGGAAAAGAATCTGGCTGATCTCGCCGCTGGTCAGAACATCGCGGAGAGTAGGGAGGTCTAGAGCCGTGATGGACGAGACCAGCGTGCGAGCCATGCGCCAATAAGCAGCAGATGTGCATCCAATTTATCAGTTGCACCCCGTTTGCAAACTCTTTGTAAATGGTTGACCTCCAGTCGCCCCGCCCTGGGAGTCTCCGGCTGGCTTTGACAGCCCCGACGCGTCGAGCTGGCGACAGGCCAAGCGTTCGACTAACTGCGGGGAAGCCCCCCCGATCAGCTCAGCCATACGCAGCAGCGCCGCTATCTCGGCCTCCAGCTGCGCCTCAGCTTTGAGCATTCGCTCATGGCTGATCGCATTGTGCTTGGAGGGATTGACATTCATCTTGGTGCCATCCAAGGCCATGTTGCCCAGGCTGAGCAGCCCCGCTAAGGCATCAAGGTGAACACGGCGAAAATCACTGATGCGGCTGTGGTCCGGTTGCTGGTTGCCGGTGAGCACCCGGAAGGCGGCGTCCTCCCAGATCCAGCTGAACCGCCCGATCCAGCAGGACGAACGCCAGATGGTTCTGGGATAGCCAGTTCACCGGCGATGGTGGCAGGAGCAGGGTCTGCTCAAGGTTCCAGAGGCGGAAGGTCGTGGGCTTGCTCACGGCCCATTGTTCTCATCCAGAACGATCGCAGTCCCTGAGATCTGGGCAGATCTCAGGGCATCGGTGGAGAGGTGGGGCGGATTTAGGGGCGACAGGTTCCTGGTATTCGCTGCAGCAGAATCACCCGGCTGACGGTCAACCCAGCCAGGCTGCCGAGTCTGGAGAAAAGGTCAAACCAACTGCTGAAGTGGCTTGGTGATCGTCTTTCCTTGCCTCACCACTAACGCCTTGGAGACGGAGAGTTCAGAGCCATAGATCAGTCTCGTCACCATTGAACGGAGCCCCTGCTGCTGACGCGAAGGCTCAACTTGTCGTCCCCCAGATCACTGCCGTTCCAGTCTTCAGTGGCAGCAACTGCGCTCTGAAGCGATGGCGGCCTTTGCTGTTGCCAGCCGAGGGTTATTGCCCACTGCCAGCTCGGATCTTCAGGCGGTAGGTAGGGGCCACTTGGCGGCTTCCCCAAGTCGGTATGCCGTTCTATGAACGTCCTGCGGACACGCTTTTCGGCTGCATGGCTCAGCAAGCGCAGCATCGCCTCATGGTGGGCCGTTCAGCTAAGTTGCCCAATCGCTCACTTACAGCGGATCCATGACCGACATCGCTCCCCTGCTGCTGCGCGCCGCCCGAGGTGAGCAGGTGGAGCGCCCACCGGTCTGGATGATGCGGCAGGCGGGCCGCTACATGAAGGTCTACCGCGATCTGCGCGATCGTCATCCCGGCTTCCGCGAGCGCTCAGAAAACCCTGATCTCTCCTACGAGATCTCGATGCAGCCCTTCCACGCCTTCGCCCCCGATGGCGTGA
>CALPNT020000219.1 GCA_943325005.2 Bifidobacterium breve
ACTTCATGATGCCGATGATGCGGGCCTCCACTAGCGAACCAGGCACCAGAGGTTCAGTCACACCCACGATCTCGATATCGAGAGGATCGCCATCTTCGTCCCAGGTACGGGGGATACAGCCGTAGGCAAAGGGGTAGGCGAGCGAGGAATAGCCGACTCGGTCGAGCTTGAGCTGGCCGGATTCGGTGATCAGCTCGTACTTGTTGATGGTGTTCGAGTTGAGTTCCACGATGGCATTCAGCCGCAGCTCAGCCTCATCGGCAAAGGCGGGCAGCACGTGCAGCAGGTTGAGCATCGTGCGGCTCGGTGCGTGGTCAATGTTCGCCATGGGCTCAGGAATCGCTTCGGCATCTTAAGGAGTGCCTCCGCAAGCCAGCCCGCCGCCCCTGAACCCAGCCGCTACGAGCGGCCGACCGCCCATGGGGCCTGAGGGGCCGCTCCCTGGATTTCAACAGGGGATCGCCGGACAGTTGATGTGGTCTGGCTCTGGGCCAACCTGCGTCAGCACGGAAAGCGCACCTGGCTGGGCCCTGTCGTCCCAGCGCGGACAGAACCGGCCCGGCTCAGGCGGCAAGCCTGGCCAACTTGTCCTTGAGGTAAGTGAGAAAGGCCGCCGCGCTCAGCGGCCGGCCGGTGACCTGCTCCACCAGCTGCTCAGCATTGACGCTGCGGCCCAGGGGCCAGACGTTGCGCCCCAGCCAACCGAGAATCTCCCCTTCCTGACCGGCCGCGATCAGCGGCTCCAGCGGCCCCAGTTCGGCCGCCATCGTTTCGCTCAACTGGGCACTGATCAAGTGGCCAAGGGCATAGGAGGGGAAGTAACCGAACAGGCCTTCACTCCAATGCACGTCCTGAAGGCATCCCTCGGCGTCATGGCCCGGACGCAGCCCGAGCGACTGCTCCATGGCGTTGTTCCAGCGTTCCGGCAGTTCCTCCACCGGCAGGCCCTCTTCAAGCAGTTCCAGCTCCAGCTCAAAGCGCAGCACGATATGGAGGCAGTAGCTCAGTTCATCGGCCTCCACCCGCGTCAAGCCAGCCTGCATCGGATTGATGCTGCGCCAGAAGCGCCGGCCATCTCCCCAGGGATCGCGGCCCAGAGCTGAACGGAAACGCGGATACCACCGCGCCGCGAAGGCCGCACTTCTGCCAAGCCGACATTCAAAGAAAAGGCTCTGGCTCTCATGGATCCCCATCGAGGTGGCATCACCGAGCGGCCAGGGGAAGAAGTGATCACCGCTGCGGGGCAGACCTTGCTCATAGAGGGAATGGCCCCATTCATGGGCCGTGGCCAGGAAAGCCGAGAAGGGCATGCCAGGCACGATGCGGGTCGTGATGCGGAAATCAGCCGGACCGATGGTGCTTGAGAACGGATGGGGTGAGCGGGAGCGCTGGCAACGGCTGGCGTCGTAGCCCCATTGCTGCAGCAGCTCCTGGCAGAGCTGGTCCTGGCTGGATTCACTCAAGTCCCAGTCGGCAGGCGGCAACGGTGGCAGGGCGGCGGCCTGTTCCAGCAACAGCGGCAGCTGCTGACGCAGCGGCTGGAACAGCTCTTTCAAGCGCTGCTTGCTGATGTCAGGCTCAAACCCCTGGGCCAGGGTCTCCCAACAGCTGCGCGGCTCCGCCAGTTGCCGCGCTTGCTCCTGGCGCAGGCTCACCAGTTCCGCCAGGGCCGGGGAGAACAGGCCAAAGTTCTGGGCAGTCTTGGCCTGCTGCCAGAGCGCATAGCCCCGAGCCTGAGCCGCGGCGATCTGGCCCACCAACACCGGATCGAGCCGCTGCTGGCGTTCGAGGTCCTGGCGCAACAGCTCCAGATTGCGCCTGGCGGCCGGTTCGGCGGCGGCGGTCAGTTCCGATTCGGCTGCAGCCACCAGCTCGCTGTATTCAAGGCAGCTCTGCCGACCATGCAGCTGCCGGGCCAGCAGCGCCAATTGCTCGCCCCGCCACGGCGCGCCGGCGGCTGGCATCACCGTGTTCTGGTCGTAATACAAGGTGCTGTGAATCGATCCCAGCAGCTGGGTGCCATGGAGGTAAGTGCGCAGGCGCTCGCGAGCGGAGGACTGGTCCAGAGAACCCATGGTGATCGGCATCGCTGCTGGGAGCCTGCCGCAGACTGGACTGCTGTGTGGTTGCAGCCGGCAGGGCTCCAGCAACAGCTGTGGCCAGCTCTGGCCAGGCTGAGGTTGATACTCGGGGCCCCAGATGGCCGTGTCGATGTGGCGGGCCCGCACCCAGCTACTGGCGATTGGTCTGTTGGGGCTGCCCATGCTGAACTGGCCGGCCGGGGCCGCCAGCCTGGACCAGATCCGCAGGCTCGAGAACCTGATCAACGCCAGCGGCAGTGAGACGGTGGTTTCGGCTCAATGCCCCCCCCCGATCACGCTCGCTATGACGAACACGATGGCAAGGGGATCGACCGGCTGGTGATCTGCAGGCGCCAGAAGGCCTGCACGGGCACCAGCGCCATCGCCGATGACCTGATGCCACGCCTCTACCGGGAACTGCAGACGCTGGCGCCCCACCACGCGAAGTTAGTGGGAACCCGCGATCGCCGTTCAGACCAGCGGCTTGAAGCCGAGGCCTTCTGGATGGAGCTGCAACCCCGGAGCTGGTGCTGGCCCTGTTTCGCAAAAACTGTGCGCATTTCCTGGAGCGCAACGGGCGCTGGGATTGAGAGCTGGCTAAGGCGCTGATTCACGCAAAAGGCCATCCATCTCGATGCCCTGAACCCAATCCAACGGAAGATCAAACGTAAAAGGATCGCCTTGTTCGCAAGACAAGGCGATCCATGCAAATGGCAGCTCCGCCGATCAAAGGCCGATCAAGTGAAAATCCTCTCAGACAACGATGTCTTTGTTCCTTCTAACTGTTGAACCTGACTGTATCCCATGCCCCGCACGTTGACGGTGACCTGGGTGTCCAACCTGAGACGCGTAATTTTGCCGGACCAGCGCCCCTCAGTACTTTGCAAATTAGAGGTGAAAACGCCACGGTAAAGACCAGCAATCAACGCCTCAGCCGATGTCTGGTTGTCGCGGCATCCTGCCCAGAGAACATGGTTCAGCCGATTGAAAACAACAGGCACCCTGGCGCGATCATCCGTTTCAGACCGAAGGAGGCCCCGCACAGGCAGCGAGGGATTGACATCCAGGGGAAATCCCCAATCAATGGGTGGCTCAATGAATCGATAAGCGAAGGAATCGGAATCTGCCGTGGCAGCCATCGCCGCTGAAAGCGGCGATCTGCGAACCATGTCCCGAGTGGTGAAAAACGAGAACATCGCCTTTCTTTGCATCCGCAATCAACCATTTGAACCCTTTGAGAATGGCAGCCTTAGTTGCTCTCGAATCCGCAAGGATCTTCATGGTCGCAGGAGCTGCCACAACAATAGCCAGAGCACTGGGGGTGTTAGCCATATCACGGACATCGCTCACACAGCCGCGCACATCAGGGCCGCCTGCACCGGCAAGGGCATCATCAATCCCAACAAAAAGTGACTTTTTGTCACAAGATTTTCTCCAGCAATTCAATTGAATCGACAGACTTTCAGGCACAAAGAGCGACGACGCTGCGTCAAAATAACTCGCCCCAGCCCCTAGCCGCAGGCCGCGACTAGCGACCAACAAGCACCCAATAAATGCTGCAATGATGAAGTCAGCAAGATTTCACCCTGAAATCTTCTTGAGCAGAAAAGAGGCCGATCCAAAATCAAACGCTCGCATC
>CALPNT020000220.1 GCA_943325005.2 Bifidobacterium breve
GCACGACAGCTCCGCCTCCGGCAGCACCGTGTTCATCGAACCCCAGGCGGTGATTGCCCTGGGCAACCGGCTGCGGGAACTGCAGGGACAGGAGCTGGAGCTGGAGCGGGTCATCCTGCTGGAGCTCAGTGGCCTGGTGGGGGAGCAGGCCCAGGCCCTGGGGCAGCTGCAGCAGATCCTGGTGCGTCTTGACGCGGCCCTGGCCCGGGCCCGCTATGGCGCCTGGCTGGGGGCGGTGCGGCCCCAGCTGGCCGCAGCGGCCGAAGCAGCCTTTGATCTGCGCGATCTGCGCCATCCCCTGCTGCTTTGGCAGCAACGCCGCGAAGGTGGCGCTGCGGTGGTGCCGGTCACGGTTCGCGTCAGCCCGGAGCTGCGGGTGGTGGCGATCACCGGCCCCAACACCGGCGGCAAGACGGTGACGCTCAAGAGTGTGGGCCTGGCGGCCCTGATGGCCCGGGCCGGTCTGTTCCTGCCCTGCAGTGGAACGCCGCGGCTGCCCTGGTGCGGCCAGGTGCTGGCTGACATCGGCGATGAGCAGTCGCTGCAGCAGAACCTCTCCACCTTCAGCGGCCATATCCGCCGCATCGCCCGCATCCTCAGAGCCCTGGACACGGCCTCCACGGCCATGGAGGCTGGCAGCGCTGAGTTGGCCGATCAGCCTTCCGCTTCAGCTGCCCAGTGCGGCGCTTCCCTGGTGCTGCTCGATGAGGTGGGGGCCGGCACCGATCCCACCGAGGGTTCGGCCCTGGCGGCGGCGCTGCTGCGTCAGCTGGCCGAGCGGGCCCGGCTCACGATCGCCACTACCCACTTCGGCGAGCTCAAGGCGCTCAAGTACACCGATCCGCGCTTTGAGAATGCCTCGGTGGCCTTCGATGTGGAAACCCTCTCCCCCACCTATCGCCTGCAGTGGGGCATCCCCGGCCGCAGCAATGCCCTGGCGATTGCCAGCCGGCTGGGTCTTGACGCCGCCGTGCTGCAGGCGGCGGCGGCCCAGCTGGAGCCTGGGGGTGAGAGCGATGTGAACCGGGTGATCGAGGGGCTGGAGGCCCAGCGCCAACAGCAGCAGGAGGCGGCCGAGGCGGCGGTGGAACTGCTGGCCCGCACCGAGCTGCTGCATGAGGAGCTGCTGGCCCGCTGGCAGCAGCAGAAGGAGCAGAGCGCCGAGATCCAGGAGCAGCGGCGCCAGCAGCTGGAGCGCTCGATCCGCGAAGGGCAGGGGGAGGTGCGGCGGCTGATCAAGCGCCTGCGCCAGGGGGGACGCGCCGGAGGGCGCGAGGCGGCGGAAACGGCGCGCCAGGCCGGACAACGCCTGAAGCGCCTCGAGGCGGAGCACCGCCCCCAGCCGGAGCGCCGTGAGCATGGCGGCTGGCGGCCGGCGGTGGGCGAGCGGGTGCGGCTGCTGGCCCTGGGCAAGGCGGCCGAGGTGCTGGCGATCACCGCCGATGGCCGTGAATTGACGCTGCGCTGCGGGGTGCTGCGCACCACGGTGCCGCTGACGGCGATCGAAGGGCTCAATGGTGAAAAACCAGCGCCGCCGGAGCCGGTCCAACCCCAGGTGCAGATCCGCAGCCGCCGCAATCCGGCCAGCCGCGGCCCCCAGATGCGCACCGAGGCCAACACCGTCGATGTGCGCGGCCTGCGCGTGCACGAGGCCGAGGCGATGGTGGAGGAGCAGCTGCGCAGCGCCAATGGCCCCCTATGGGTGATTCACGGCATCGGCACCGGCAAGCTCAAGCGCGGCCTGCGCGACTGGCTGACCACGGTGCCCTACGTGGAGCGGGTGGTGGATGCGGAGAAGGGCGACGGCGGGGGTGGGTGCAGCGTGGTGTGGGTGTTGTGAGCGGGGCTGGGTACCCACCTGACAGGGCTGCTTCCGCCTTTCGGGGAAAGGTCTGGACGCCGCGGTGAGGCTGCAGGGCACTGGCCATCCTGACGTTATTGCGGTGGGTGTCCACCGCTTCGCGCAAGCCTGACGGCTACGGCTTCTATGGCCCGGGGCACAGCCGGTGCGCTGCCGTTGGCCTGCGATCTGCTGGATTGCAGCCATTGAGGAATGGCGCAGCCAGGCGCAGGGGAACCCGCTAGCCAGCGGATGCCGTGTGCCACGACACCCGCTGGCTAGCGGAGAGGCCGGAGATCCTGGCTGCCGCTGGCTCCCTGTCCTGGTGATCTCCACCGATGGCGACAAGGGTGCCCGCAGCCGCCTGCCCCTGAAGCTGTTGGAAAGCTCTTCGGGCTTCAGACTCAGGACTGGGTCGGTGCTGAGCCCTGATGCCGCGCTGATGGAAGACCCCCACGGGAAGGCCCTTGCCAGCGGAGCCGTTCAACCCGCCTCGATTTCAGCCTGCAGCTCTGGCCAGCTTTCCGGAAAATCGCCGCGGCGAACCATGCGTGTGAAAGCGGCGTAGCAGTCGTTTCGGTCGCCTTCCTTGCGGGGATATCCCAGCCAGAGGATCAGCAGCAGCAGCCGGCGGCCATCGGCTTCGAACGGCCGGAAGAAGAGCCGGTGGCGATCGGGCAGGCCGAGCCCTTTGAGGCGTCCATACCGTCGCAAGGGGCCCTGCAGGGCAAAGCGACTGGCGTAGGGATCAGCGGCAATCCGCTCTTTGATCCCTGCCATCACCGCCGCCAGCAGCTTCACCTGGGGATGCACCACGAAAACGTGAGGTTCCAGCTCCTGCTTCAGGGTTTTGACCTCAGCTTTCAGTTCGGCGTATTGGCGGGCAAACAGCCTTGGCTGGAAGGCGATCTCCCAGCCATGACACACCAGGGACGGGCTCATTCCGCCTCGACGTCGCCTGCACCAAGGCTCACGCCGTCGAGCAGATCGTCGTCCTCCCGGGCCATCGCTTCGGTGTAGGGCATCGGGCCGGCTTCGGCGCTGAGGGCCTGGCGGGTGAGGAAGTCGAGGAACAGACCCAGCATCAGGCTCTCCTCCTGCGGCTCCTCCTCTGCTGGCGGTGCAGGTTCGAGGTGGAGCAACAGGGTGGTCTCGCTGAGCACTTCCACCTGGCCGGAGGCCCCCTCGAATTGGGGATGATCGCGGTAGAAACGCGCCGGCAGCCGCAGCCCCGAGGAATTGCCGATACGAGTCGCGCTGACGCGGTAGGGGGAAGCGGCCATGGCCGTGGCAGCGAACGCCGGACTTACGACATGTTAGTCCGCAGGGGCGCCACGGGTGCCGGTGCCAGAGGGCCTGAACCGCTGACTGGCTGAAAGTGGATCCCGGTCAGCCCTGATCGTCATCCCCACTGAGCTGCCGGAGGTACTCCGCATTGGAGGAGGCAGCGGAGCCGCGGGAGCCCCGGCGTTTGCGCAGGCTCCGGCGGAGACCTGACCAGCCCCCCTGCCACTCCTGCAACAACGATCGCTCCGAACCGGGCCGCACCGCCAGGGCGGCAAAGCCAAGCGCCAACGCCAGGCAGGCGATGCTGTTGCGCGCCAGCTCCGGTAGTAGGCGCCAGGGATTGGCCGGAGGGGTTGCCTGGCGTTCGCGGGCGATCTGCAGCTGGGCCTGATCGAGCACGGCACCCACCTGGGCTTTGAGCAACGGCAGTGGCTGGGCCAGATCGGCGGGGCCGAGCACCGGGCCCTGCAGGCGCTGCAGCCTTTGGTTGATCTCCTCGTTGCTGGCGGCGCTGGCCACGGCCTGGCGCAAGGCCACCAAGCGCCGTTCGGCGCCGTTGATGCGGGA
>CALPNT020000221.1 GCA_943325005.2 Bifidobacterium breve
AAGGCCCGCCGGGACGGCCAGATCCGCCGCTTCACCGGCAACGACTACCAGAACGATCTGCTCTCCGGCAATCTGGCCGCCTGCATGGGCTGGTCCGGCGATGTGGCCCAGCTGGCCCTGGAGCAACCCGACCTGCGCTTCGTGGTGCCCGAGAGCGGCGGCATCCTCTGGGCCGACGTGATGGTGATGCCCCGGGGGGCTCGCCATCGGCGCGAGGTGGCCCAGTGGCTGAACTGGGTCTACGACCCCAGCGAGGCGGCCCGCATCACCGCAGCCGTGCAGTACATCTCGCCGGTGGAAGGGGTGCAGCAGGTGCTGGCGAAGGATCCGGCCACCGCCGCTCTGGCTCGCAGTCCGCTGATGTTCCCGGATGCGGCCGAGCGGCAGCGGCTGCACATTTTCGGGCCCCTGAGCGAGGCGGAGGAGGCCCGCTGGGATGAGCGCTTTGCCCGCATCACCGAGGGCTGAGCCGCTGACCACTGAGCCACTGACGACTGAACCGCTGAGCCAGCCCCAGCTGTGGCAACCCCAGCCTGGGCAGGAGCCGTCCGGGCGCGGGGGGCGCCGGCGTTGGTGGCCCTGGCTGCTGCTGAGCCCGGGCCTGTTCTGGCTGCTGGGGCTCTATCTGCTGCCGCTGCTGGCCCTGGTGCCGCTGTCGCTCTCGGAGCCGCTCAGCCGCTTCGGGCTGGAGACCGTGTTCACCGGCCGTCTGGCCAACTACCAGGAGGTGCTGCAGGCCCATGGTCCGATCCTGGTGCGCTCCTTCGCCTATGCCGGCCTCGCCACGGCCCTCGGGCTGGTGCTGGCCTATCCGCTGGCCTTTGCGATCCGCTTTCGCGGCGGGCGTTGGCAGCCGCTGCTGATCGGCCTGGTGGTGCTGCCGTCGCTCAGTTCCTATCTGGTGCGGGCGATCGCCTGGACCAGTCTGCTCGGGGATCAGGGGCCGGTGCTGGCCCTGGTGGCGGCCCTGAGATTGACCGGGCCGCTCGATGCCCTGGGGGTTCTGATTGATGGCCGGCTGCTGAACACCGCCACGGCCGTGATCCTCGGGCTCACCACCAACCTGTTGCCGTTCCTGGTGCTGCCGTTGGTGGTGGCGATGGAGCGGATCGATCCCAGGCTGCTGGAGGCCGCCGCCGATCTGCATGCCGGCCCCTGGCGGCGCTTCATCCAGGTGGTCTGGCCCCTGTCGCGGCCGGGGCTCGCCGCCGGCCTGCTGCTGAGCCTGATCCCCGCCGCCGGCGATGTGGTCAACCCGCTGATCCTGGGCGGGCCGAACAACCGCATGATCGCCAACACGATCGAGAACCTGTTGCTGGTACAGCTGCAAGCGCCGCGGGCGGCGGCGCTGACCCTGGTGCTGATGGCCCTGATCATGCTGGCGGTGCTGCTGCAGTTGCGCGGCCGCGGCGGCCAGGAGCTGCCCCTGCCATGAATCGGATCGGAGCCGTGCTGCTGGGGTTGTGGAGTGCTCTGGCCTACGGGCTGCTTTATGCACCGGTGGTCGTCACGGTGCTGTTCAGCTTCAACGCCCCCCGCGGCCGCTTCAACCTGGTGTGGCAGGGCTTCACCCTGGAGAACTGGCGCCAGCCGCTGCGGGATCCGGCCCTCACCCAGGCCTTCCTGACCAGTGTCGGCCTGGCCCTGGCGGCGGCTGTGCTGGCGGTCGTGTTGGGGGGCCTGATGGCGCTGGCGCTTGAGCGCGCCCGCTTCCGGGGCCGCCGCTCGATCGAGCTACTGCTGGCCCTGCCGCTCACCAACCCGGAGATCGTGCTGGCCGCGGCGCTGCTCAACCTGTTCGTGGGCATCGATCTGCCGCGGGGGCCGCTCACCTTGCTGCTGTCCCACAGCCTGTTCTGCCTCAGCTATGCCGCCCTCACCCTCAAGGCCCGGCTGGCGGGATTCGATACCAGCCTGGAGTTGGCGGCCCAGGACCTGGGGGCGCCGCCGCTGCAGGCCTTCCGGCGGGTCACCCTGCCGCTGCTGCTGCCCGGGCTGCTGGCCGCCGCCCTGCTCTCGTTCTCCCTGTCGTTCGACGACTACGTGGTCAGCAGCTTCCTGGCCGGGGAAACGGTGACGCTGCCGCTCTATCTGGCCGGGGCCTTCCAGCGCGAGATCTCCCCCCAGATTCAGGTGCTCTCCACCCTGGTGCTGCTGGTCAGCGCCGCCCTGCTGGTGCTGGCGTCGCCGCGGCAGGGCCGGCCTTGAGGGAGGGGCCGCCTGGGATCCAGCCGCTGGCGTCGCTCCACTGATGTCGGTCCGCTGCCGCGCTCCGGGAGCTCGGTTGGGGCCAGCGAGCGTCAGGAAGGCCTGCACGGTGCTGCTGTGGTGCGCTTGCAAGGCGGCGGCGGCTGGTCTCCGCGGCCATTGAGGATGGGCCCGCTTGGCTTGAATGCCCCTTCCTCCCATGAACATCAACGGCAGTCCCTGGCGCACCATCGGTCTGGAACCCGGGGGCCGCTCGGTGTGGGTGATCGACCAGACCCTGCTGCCGCACCGCTTCGAGACCCGTTCCCTGCGCTCCCTGGATGACGCGGCGGCGGCGATCAGCACCATGGTGGTGCGGGGCGCGCCGCTCATCGGCGTCACCGGCGCCTACGGGCTGATGCTGGCCCTGCAGGCCGACCCCTCCGACAGCGCTCTGGCGGCGGCCTTCGAGCAGCTCAACGCCACTCGGCCGACGGCGGTGAATCTGCGCTGGGCCCTGGAGCGGCTGCGCGATCGGGTGGCGCCGCTGCCCGAAGCCGAGCGGGCCGGGGCCGCCAGGGAGGAGGCCGGCGCCATCGCCGAGGAGGACGTGGCGATGGGCGAGGCGATCGGCGAGCACGGCCTGAAGATCTTCCGGGAACTGGCGGCGGCCAGGCCGCCCGAGCGCCAGGGCGAACCCTTGAATGTGCTTACCCACTGCAATGCCGGCTGGCTCGCCACGGTGGACTGGGGCACGGCTCTGGCGCCGATTTACAAGGCCCACCGCGCCGGCCTGGCGATGCACGTCTGGGTCGATGAGACCCGCCCCCGCAACCAGGGGGCCAGCCTCACCGCCTTTGAGCTGGGCAAGGAGGGGGTACCCCACACGGTGATTGTCGATAACGCCGGCGGCCATCTGATGCAGCACGGCCTGGTCGATGCGGTGATCGTCGGCACCGACCGCACCACCCGCCGCGGCGATGTCTGCAACAAGATCGGCACCTACCTCAAGGCCCTCGCCGCCTTTGACAATGGCGTGCCCTTCTATGTGGCGCTGCCCGCCTCGACGATCGACTGGAGCATCGCTGACGGGGTGGCCGAGATCCCGATCGAGGCCCGCTCCGCCGAGGAGCTGACCTGGATTCAGGGCCGGTCGGCCGCAGGCGAGATCGTGGCGGTGCAACTGGTGCCCGATGGCAGCGCCGGCTTCAATCCGGCCTTTGATGTCACCCCGGCCCGGCTGGTCACCGCCCTGATCACCGAGCGCGGCGTGGCGCCGGCGACGGAGGCGGGCCTACGGGGGCTCTATCCCGGTAGCTGAGCCCGGGCCGGGTGAGGCTCCGCTTGCGGGGGTGAGCCCCGGCCTAGCAGCGAGGGCAGCCTGGCGTCGGTTGCAGTGGCTTGCAGGCCCAAGGGATGGGCCTGCGGCCCGATCTGCCCCCTGGTGCGGTGTCAGTGCTTCGCTGAGAACGAGCGGATCGAGCTGG
>CALPNT020000222.1 GCA_943325005.2 Bifidobacterium breve
ATTCCAGCTGTAAATGTAAATAGTACGAAATACGCCAATGCCATCAACATAAGCAGGCAAGATTGGGACGCCTACGAACGCTCTTGGGACTTCCAATCCCTCCCCCTCCTATCCGCCTCCACAGATCCAAATCCCTCCCTAGAATCCAGCTACACCTCCTGGATTGTCAACAACAAACAAACCCTCGCCGAGATGAAGCGCTTGGAGGAGGAGAACAACCGCCTCTTCATCGACGCTTACGGCCTCCAGGACGAACTCACTCCCGAAGTGCCGATCGAGCAGATCACCCTCACGGTGAATCCCGCCTACCGCTACGGCGGCAATCTCAGCGAAGACGAACTCTGGAATCGCTTCCGCCAGGACACGATCAAGGAATTGTTGTCGTACGCCACCGGCTGCATGATGGGCCGCTACAGCCTCGATCACCCCGGCCTGATCCTCGCCAATGCCGGCGACACCTTGGAGAACTACGTCGCCAAAGTCGGCAAAAGCAGCGACGCAGTCGCCTTCCAACCCGACCGCGACGGCATCATCCCCGTGCTCGATGGCGAGTGGTTTGAAGACGACATCGTCGCCCGCAGCCGCGAGTTCCTGCGCGTCACCTTCCCCTCCAGCTCCCTCAACACCGATCTGGCCTTCATCGAAACCGCCCTCGGCAAAGACCTCCGCAAATATTTCTGCACAGACTTCTACAAAGATCACCTGCAAACCTACAAAAAACGCCCGATCTACTGGCTGGTGCAGAGCCCCAAGAAAGGTTTTGCCTGTCTGATCTACCTGCACCGCTACACCAAAGACACCCTCAACCTGGTGCTCAACAACTACTTCCGCCCCTACCTGCAGAAACTGGAAGCCCGCCTGGCCCAGCTCGGCCTCGATCAACTCAACGACGCCCTACCCGCCCGCGATCGCACCGCCGCCCGCAAGGAGGCCGAAAAAATCACCAAGGTGCTGAAAGAATGCCAGGCCTGGGAACAGGATGCGCTGCTGCCCCTGGCCCAGCAACGCATTGAGCTGGACCTGGATGACGGCGTCAAGGTGAACTACCTCAAGCTTCAGGACGTGCTGGCAACGATCCCGGGGCTGGCGGCGAAGGAGGAGTGAGGAAAGCTCCGATGACCCGCACCCCCGATTCCACCACCCGCATCCACGAGAGCCTTGACACCGCTCTCGCCCGCAAGCGGGTGGTGATCTGGTACGACCCGAATGGCGAGTGGGTCTCGGAATTCGATGGCTACCAACCCGCCAATGCCGAGAAGCTGCGGGTGGAGCGCAACGAGTTCTCCGTGAAGGTGGTGATCAGCCGCGCTCCCCTGGAGCAGCGCTTTCTTCTCTACATCCCTTCCGCCAAGCCGCCTGAACCCGACAACTGGCTGCTGGACGTGCTGCTGGCGGGCCATGAGTTCACGGCGGATCGCGCCTCCCTCGACATTCAGGACGCCGGCCTCACGCTGGAGTTCAAGGAGCTGGCCCAGCAGCACAAGGCCTTCTTCCGCTCACCGGTGCGCACCACCAAGCTCAAGGAGTTGCTGCGTCCCAACGACGACGAAGCGGCTGTGCGGCTCAAGCTGCTCGCGGTGTTGGCCAAGCAGCAGCCCGACATCGACAAGGTGCTCCTGCATGCCTTCGGGCAGCTCGATCCGGCCAATCCCGATGGCGACGATCCCGTGGAGGCCATCTACGGCAGCCATCAGTTGATCAGCCACTTCTGGAAGGCAGTGGGCGAGAAGTTCGGCTACGCCAGCCCGGAGCCCAACCTGCGCGACTTCGCCGTTGCCCTGTTCAACAGCGTCAGCAGCATCGGCCTCTCCGGCGAGCTGCTGCCCCACGCCCAGGTGTTTCTGAGCATCTGGAAAGACAGCCGCGGCTCCAGGCCGGCCTTTGAGCAGTGGAGCGATCACCTCGCCGCCGTGCTGCGCGTGGAGGAGCAGCTCAACGACGCACCAGAGCACTACGATCCCGGCGACGACGACAGCTATGAGCTGATCGAGCGCTTTGTGCTCAGCCGCCTACTGCAGCGCTTTCAGGCCGAAGCTGCCAGCGACGTCGATCTGCTGGAGACGATCCGCAACCGCAGCAGCTCCTGTTGGTTCGAGAAGCACCAGCACGGCTACCGCGCTCTGGAGCAGGCCATCACCTTCCGCGGCCTGCTGGCCAAGGCTGATCTCCAGGTGCCCAGCTTCGAGGAGGGCCTGCAGCGGTACTGCAACGGCTGGTGGCGGCTGGATCAGGCCTACCGCCGCTGCATCGTCCACGCCCGCGCCTATCAGCAGCCTGGGCTGCTCAAACCGCTGCGCGATTGGCTGGAGGCCCAGTACGTGAACAACGTGCTGCTGCCGCTCACCAACCGCTGGAGCGATCAGGTGAGTGGCCTCAGCAGCTGGGGATCAAACACCCTGCCGCGGCAGCAGGAGTTCCACATGCGCTACGTGCATGCGCCGCTTTCTGCCAAGGGCCTCAAGCGCCTGTTCGTGGTGGTCTCCGATGCCCTGCGCTATGAGGCCGCCCGTGACTTCGCTGATCGCCTCAACAGCAAGGCCGGCAAAGGCTGGCAGGCCCAGGTGGATGCCCTCTTAGGGGTGTTGCCCACCTTCACTCAGCTGGGCATGGCGGCCCTGCTTCCCGGCGTACAGCTCAGCCTCAATCGCGCCGATGGCACCGCTTTGGTGGATGGCCAGAGCGCCACCGGCACCGACAACCGAGACAAGATCCTCAAGGCCTATGCCAATGGCCGCGCCAAGGCGATCCTGGCGGAGGACTTCCTCAGCCTCGCCACAAGCCGAGAGGGCGCCGAACTGATCCGGGATCACGACCTGATCGTGATTTACCACAACCGCATCGACCGCATCGGCGACAAGCGCGAGAGCGAAGCCGACACCTGCCAGGCGGTGGAGGATACCTTCGAGGACCTGGAGCAGATCCTGCGCAAGATCGCCAGCCTCAAGGGCAGCCAGGCGGTGATCACAGCCGATCACGGCTTCCTGTTCCAGCAGGAACCGGTCGACGCCAACGACCGCTCCCAGTTCCCTGCTGCCACGGAACTCAGCGTCAAGAACCGGCGCTTTGCCCTGGGCAGCGGCATCCAGGCCAGTGCCGGCCAGAAGGTGTTCAATGCTTCTGAGCTGGGCCTCAGCGGCAGCTGGGAGGCCGTCTTCCCCCTGGGCCTCGATCGCTACCCACGCTCAGGTTCGGGTTCTCGCTTTGTCCATGGCGGTACTTCTCTGCAGGAGGTTGTCGTGCCGGTGATCCGGCTCAAGCGCGAACGCAAGGACGAGAGCCGGGTGGTGGAGGCCGAGCTGCTGCGGGTGCCGGCCAAGATCACCATGGGCAAGCTGAGCTTCGGGCTGTTCCAGCTGGAGCCGGTGGAGCCTCGCAAGCGCCTGCCGCTGCAGCTCCGCATCGGCCTCTACGCCAAGGCCGATGGCGCCCTGCTCTGCGCGCACCGCACCGTGCGGCTGGATTCAGCCGCCAGCGAAGCCCGCGAGCGGGAGCAGCAGGTGATCCTGGAGCTCTCCAACGCTGCCGGCGACTACAACAACCAACTGCTGGAGCTCCGCCTGGAGCAGCAGCTGGAGGGTGTCGCCACGCCCATCCCCTTCAAGACTGTGGAGCTCAAGCTGCAGCGGCCCTTCGGCAACGACTTCGATGAATTCTGAGCGCGG
>CALPNT020000223.1 GCA_943325005.2 Bifidobacterium breve
CATCAGTGTCAGCGAGAGCTACGCAGTCACCACTACAACTCATCCAGGCCTTTTGGACCCTTTGTCTTCAGATCCTGTTGACTGCATCGTAAGTGCTGCAAGCAACACTAAGTCTGCCGCAAAATTGCCGGCCGGCAAGGGGGGGGTGAAAACCAAGGCCGCTGCCGCGCGGGTTGCCAGCCAGCGGGCCACGGGGCGGCTCAGCGCCGATTCGATCGGCTGGTATCTGAGCACCATCGGCCGGGTACCGCTGCTCACCCCCGCCGAAGAGATCGAGCTCGCCCACCACGTCCAGGCCGCCAAGCGCCTGACCCAGGAGGTTGGCGAGGGATACACGGCCAAGCAGCTGCGCCACTTGCGCATGGGGCAGCGAGCCCGCGATCGGATGATGGCGGCCAATCTCCGCCTCGTCGTCAGTGTGGCGAAGAAATATCAGAATCAGGGCCTGGAGCTGCTCGATCTGGTGCAGGAGGGGGCAATCGGCCTGGAGCGTGCCGTCGATAAATTTGATCCCGCCATGGGATATAAGTTCTCCACCTACGCCTACTGGTGGATTCGTCAGGGTATGACCCGGGCCATCGACAACAGTGCTCGCACGATTCGCCTGCCGATTCATATCAGTGAAAAGCTCTCGAAGATGCGCCGCATCACCCGGGAGCTTTCCCATCGGCTGGGACGCCAGCCCAACCGGCTCGAGCTCTCCCACGCCCTGGGCATGGCCCCGGAGGAGCTGGAGGGGCTGATGGCTCAGAGTGCCCCCTGCGCCTCCCTCGATGCCCATGCCCGCGGCGAAGAGGACCGCAGCACCTTGGGTGAACTGATCGCTGATCCGGCCAGCAACGAGCATCTTGACTCGATGGATCGCCTGCTGCAGAAGGAGCATCTCTGCACCTGGCTGGCCCAGCTCAACGATCGGGAGCAGAAGATCCTCAAACTGCGCTTTGGCCTTGAGGGCAGCGAACCGCTCACCCTCGCCGAAATCGGCCGCCAGATCAATGTGTCGCGCGAACGGGTGCGGCAGCTGGAGGCCAAGGCGATCATGAAGCTGCGGCTGATGAGCAGCATGCAACACGCTGCCTGAATTGCCAATTCCCCTTGGGTATGCCGATCGGCGGATGGAGTCAACAGCTGATCGGTTCGGCCTTGGTGCTGCTCTGGCTGCTGGTGCTGGCGGCGCTTGCGTTCAGCGTGCGTTCCCGCTGGCCGGCCCAACCGGAATGGAGCCGCAAGTTGGTCCACATCGGTGCCGGCCTGGTGGTGCCCCTGGCCTGGGGGCTGGGCATCCAGCGCGGCATCGCCCTCGCGGCGGCGGTCGTTGCCACCGGGCTGGCTGCGTATAATCATCGGCGCCGGCTGTTGCCGGGGATTGAGGATGTGGGCCGGCACAGTTACGGCACGATTGGCTATGGCGCTTCTATCACCCTGCTGTTGCTGCTCTGGTGGCCAGGCCACCCCGCCAGCGTCAGCGCCGGTGTGCTGGTGATGGCCTTCGGTGACGGCCTGGCCGGGCTGATCGGCGCTAGCGTCGCTTCGCCCAGCTGGACGGTGCTCGGTCAGCGGCGGTCGCTGCTGGGCACGGTGACCATGGCGCTGGTCAGCCTGGCGGTGCTGCTGGGCCTGATGCTGACCTGCCGCGCTATCGGTCAGCCGGCGCCGGACCTGGCGGCGGTGGGCGGCCTGGCCCTGGTGGCGATGCTGCTGGAGCAGATTGCCCTGCTGGGCCTGGACAATTTCACGGTGCCGATCGGCATCGCCCTGCTGTGGCACCTGCTGAGCCGCAGCACCTGAGTCGTTCGCCTCGGATCTCAGGCCTGGAGCAGGGCTTCGCAGCGCTGCTGCCAGTCCCGCTGGCTTCCCAGGCCGGCCACCAGGCGCCGGTCGGGGGGCTCCTGCCGCAGGCGCAGCTGCCATTGCTGGATCAGATCGGCCCGCTCCAGCCAGACATCGAGCACGCTGCGCTCGATCGTCTCTCCATCCCAGTCGCGGCCCTTGGCGGTGTCGACGGCCCAGGTGAGCAGATCATCGAGCTGAAACGGGCGGAAGCCACCAAAGACCAGCCCAGGCTCGTTGTCACCACTGGCGGCAAGGTGCTGCTGTAGACAAAAGAGCTGCAGAGGATCAGAGAAGCCGTAGAACTAGAGAAGGTAAGTCACGCACCAGTCCACATAATCAAGAAGGGCTCTCACCTTAGGCAGAATAAACAGCAACGCTGTCCATCTTGAGCATTCGTTCAAGGTCCTGCTGGCCTGGCACTTGCAGTCTGCGAGCACCACAATTACCCGTGAGCTCTGTTTTGCCCTCGCTCTCTGAAGCCATCAGGGCAATGGCGACACGATGCAGGCTCTGCTCGCGGCCTGTCTGGATGGGCCAGTCCCGGCCTGGAGGCATCGTGAATTCGTCGGCTGTTGAGGGGCCTTTTCAGAAGTCTGCAGCCGGCAATCACCCTGGGGACCAAATGGCGAGCAGCGCCTGATTGCGGGCTTCAACGTGATCGATTCGGCTCAGCGGGGTGAGCGGATGGGCTTCCATCGGCACGCAGGCTCCGGCCACACCCGATCGCCTGTCTGGTCCGGCGAGCTTCAACCCAGGCCTCCCACCAGCGGCCACCAGCAGCTGGCCGCCACCTGCTGCTCCGGGGTGAGCTGGGCGCAGCGACGCACCTCGGCCGCCTGGCTCTCGAGCAGGGAGTCGTGCAGGGCTTCCCCCATCCCCTGGCGCAGCAGGGAACTGACCGCGAAGGCCGCCGAAGCCTGCTCCAGGCTGCCTGGCAGGCGCAACACCTGACCCGCCGGCAGGGCGGCCGGATCACCGCTCAGGGGGGGTGGCAGGTTCCGCTGTCCCGCCAGGCCCTGCCGCAGCAGCAGCTGCACCGCCCCCAGTAGCAGATAGGGATTGGCCCCCAGATCGCTCACCTTCAGTTCCAGATGGGCCGCGGCGCCATCGGCAGCGCTGGGGATCAGCCGCAGGGCCGCCTCGCGGTTCTCCACACCCCACACCTGGAACGGAGCCGACCAGGAGCTTGGCCCCAGCCGCAGATAGGAGACCCCCAAAGGACAGGCGAGGGCCATCAGGGCCGGCAGCTCCTCCAGCAGGGTCGCCAGCAGCTGCTGCCCCACCTCGGTGAGCCCGGCGACACCCTCGCCGCCCTGCAGCAGGGGCTGGCCATCGCGCTGAACACTGAAGTGCAGATGGCCCCCATTCCCCACCCGCTCCAGACTGGGTTTGGGGCTGAAACTGCAGCGCCAGCCGAACTGCCTGCTGACGTGCTGAATGACCAAACGGGCCCGCACCAGCCGGTCCGCCGCCTCCAGCGCGGTCCCCGGAGCCAGGGACAGCTCAAACTGGGAGGCCCCGTATTCGGGGTGGAACTGCAGCCAGGGCAGCCCCGCCGCCTCGATCGCCTCCAGCAGCGCCGTGGCGTAGTCGAACCCCTCCACCAGCCGGTCGGCACCGTACGGACCTCCCGGCATCGCCGGCCGTGGCGCCGCCCCCGGCTCGGCCTCAGCCACCAGCCACTCCAGCTCGAAACCCGCCTGCAGCGTGAGTCCCGCCGCCTCGAGCTCCTCCTGCTGGCGGCGGCAGAAGTGGCGCTGGTCGGCGGCGTAGGGCTCACCGTTGCGCTGCCAGCGCTCCCCCGGCGCCCAGGCCCAGCC
>CALPNT020000224.1 GCA_943325005.2 Bifidobacterium breve
AAACAAGGTCACCATCGTGCTCGGGGTGAACCAGCGCAGGTGGGTGCGATCGAGCAAGCCGCTCTCCTCATACACGAACTGGCCCAGACAGAGGCGCGCCTGCAGGCTCCAGTGCTGAGCATTGGGGATGCAGGCGCAGACCGTGCCACCGGGGCTGAGCAGGCCATGAACCCGGCGCAACACGCACCAGGGGTCGCGCAGATGTTCAAGGCTGTCGCCAAAGATCCAGCAATCGGCCCGCAGGCGTTCCGCCTGCTGCGGATCCTCCAGCAGTTGCTCCACATCTCCCACCAGCACCTCCTGACAGTGCCGTTGCGCCTGCTGCGCGTAGCTGGAATCGATCTCGATTCCCAGCCAGTGAGCCTGGGGATGGCGATTGCGATAGGCCCTGGCCAGGGCGCCCCGGCTGCAGCCCACCTCCACCAGCCGCTCCACCACCGGCAGAATCGCCAGCAGATCGGGGTTGGGGATGTCGTGGGCGGGGGTCTGGGCGGTCATGGCGGCGGGCTGTCTGGGCGAACAGGCGGGGGGACAACTCAAGGTCAGTCAACAGCTCAGCGGCTCCGCTGGCTGCAGCGCCGTTGGCGGGATCGGAACTGCCGCTGAGCCTGTCGTGGTTCCGCTACCGCTGCGTGCGCGTGGATCCCCCTGGGATCAGGCGAGCCGGCAATCTCTGCACTTCTGCACCGGCGTGTTGGCGCCGAAGGGTCTTGGCCAAAACGATCCCGCGTGGTTTTCTGTGCTGAATGGCTGGAATCACGCTCCAGCTCCTGCTGGTGAATCCTCACGCCCTGAACCAACTGATCGTGCCCTGGACACTGTGGACAGGCTCGCTCCCTACCCCTCTGCCGGCACCGGATCGCCTGGAATCGAGCGGTCTTGATCACCCTGGCGTGATCCGAATCACCACCCACCCTTCCCCTTGAATCGTTCCTGTGGTTGCTGACTGCCCACTGGCCAAGAACCCGCACCTGGAGCGCTTGCCCCTGCCGCTGGGCCTCGCTCCGCTCCTGGCCACGCCGGTGCTGGCGGTGTTGGTCTTGACGGATCCGGTTCTGGCCGCGCCTGCTCTGTCCACGCTGGCTCCAGTAGCAACGGTTGATCCAGCTGCCGCTCAGGGGGCAACGGCAACACCAGCCCTGGCGCAGTCTGCGGATCCCCCCTCAACTGCTGCGCCGGGCTCAGGGCCTGGCCCGGCACCAGCCCTCCGGCCGGCAGCCCCGACGCCTTCCCCTTCCCCTTCCCCTTGGGCCGGCACCCTCGAGCTCTACGGCTTCCTGCCGCTGCGCACCCAGGCGGATCTGGAGATCGGTAATCGCTCCACCAGCTTTGATGTGGGCCTCGGCACCCTGCTCAGCAAGCTGAAGTGGGCCAGTTCGGCCCGGGGCTCGCTGGAGTACGGCCGCCTTGGACTGCTGGGCGATGTGCGCTACGACCGGCTCGGCTCGATCACCTCGCGCACGGGCCCCAGAGGGCTGGTGGGAGTGAAGGCGGCCACGGCGTTCAATGCCACGGTGGCCGATCTGGCCCTGCGGTATCGCTTCGGTGCCCGCGAAGCAGCCCAGGGCAAGGCCGGGGAGTTCAGCATCATTCCCTATGCCGGCGTGCGGATCATTGACGCCAATTTCGGGGTCACCACCACGGTCAATGTGCTGCGCTTCGAGCGTCAGGTGAGCCGAGAGCTCAGGCACACCTGGGTGCAGGCGCTGCTGGGCACCCAGGCCACGGTCTTCCTGGCCCCGCGGCTGCGTCTGTTTGGCCGCGCTGATGTCGGCGCCTTCGGCAGTGGCGGCGACGGCGAGGCCCAGAAACTCACCGGCAACGCCCAGCTGGGCCTGGGTTACGCCCTGGGTCGCAACATCGATCTCAATCTCTCCTGGCGCTATCAGGGCTTGGACTGGAACAACGGCCTCAGCGGCCGCAGCCAACGGGGGATCAGCACGGACGAAAATGGTGTTGAAATTGGTCTCAAGTTTTTCTTCTGACCTGCAGATCGATCGCATAGTCGAGGCGCGAGTCCACGCCCGTGCCGCGGTAGCTGCCGCTCACCGCGGCTGCCAGGCGATGGTCGGGAGCGGCCGCCAGCACCAGATGACCATCCGCCACCGCCAGGCCCAGGCTCGGGTCGTAGCCGCGCCAGCCGCCACCCGAGAGGTACACCTCGGCCCAGGCGTGCAGCTCGTGTTCGGTCACCTCCGGCGGATGGTGCATCGAGTAGCCGCTGACGAAGCGGGCCGCCAGGCCCAGCGAGCGGCAGGCCTCCACATAGAGGATGGCGGTGTCGCGGCAGGCTCCTTGGCGGTGCTGCAAGGTTTCGCTCGCCGTCATCGGATCGCCGTCCAGACGGCCGATGTGGTGGAAATCGCGGTGGATCGTGTCCGCCAGCAGCATCAGAAAAGCGAGGGTGTCGCCCTCCACCTGCTGGGCCAGCTCGGCGGCCCAGGTGGCCACCGGGGCTGCGATCGGCCCATGGGCAGTGGCCAGGCAGGGAGCCAGGGAGAGCTGTTCCGCCTCGCCGTAACGCACCGGCAGGTGCTGTTGGTCGGCACCGGTGAGGATCCAGTCGAACGGGTTGGTGCGCAGGCTTTCCACCTCCATCGTTGCCACCAGCTCGAGCTGGTCGCGTTCAGCGTCGAACCACAGCACCCAGGCATCGTTGCCATCGGCCTCCACCACCTCACAGGCGCCGCTGGCCGGTGCGAGCACGCTCAGTTGGTGGGCGAGCAGCCGCTGGCTCACGTTTTGGCGCGGGCTGAGCCGCACGGTCATCGGTTCGAGAAAGACGGGTCGCCCGTAGCGATAGAGGAGGCTGTGGCGGATCTGAAACAACATGGTCAAGCAGGCTCGGGCTCAGTTCAGGGCATCGCGCAGCTGGTTCTCGAACTGGGGATCCAGGTCCTGGACTTCCAGGGGTTCCTGGCCCAGATCTTCGACCAGATGGTGAAACTGCAGCGAGAACCACTCAAGAAACACCTCAAAGTTTCTGGAGCGCGGCCACAGCTCCGGGTCGCGGCACCAGAGGGTGAGTTCAGCCACGAAGATCGCCTCGTGACAGGTCTGCACACGGGCGATCGCCTCGGCCTCATTGTCGTAGGTGGGAATCAGGTAAAGACTGCTTTCGGCCACCGGATTCTGCTGTTCCTGCGGTGTCCAGAAGGGTCGAGTCCAGTCGACCATCGGCTGTTTCGGGGTCACCACCACAGCACAACGGTTGACCACGGTCTTGGGAGGATCGACCACGGTCATGGCAGGCCTTTCAACAGTTCTGTGATAACCGTACCCCCCCCGGCCCGCCGCGGCATCCGCAATCCTGCGGGATCGGTCACGCCAGCGACGCCAGATCGACGGCCAGCGTCCACAGGGTTGCCAGGGGCATCGTGGTCGCGATGGCGGCAGTGGTCGTGATCAGTACCGTTCCCCCACTCCAGCTCCAGCCTTCCCAGCCGGTAGCGCCGCCATCCCGGGGACGTCGCCCGGCTCTGCTGCTGGCCAGCGCCAGCGGGGCCGTTGCCAGCTTCAGTCGCCGCCTGCCGCATCGTCCCTCCATTTGTGCCCGCCTCAGCTTCGGCAGCTGGCTGGCTCTGGAGTTCCAGCTCGGCGCCGACATCGTC
>CALPNT020000225.1 GCA_943325005.2 Bifidobacterium breve
CGCTCCAGTAGCCCGCATCCAGCGTCATCACATCCGGTAAGGCAGCGGCGCTGGTCGCGATGCGCTCCAGCATGGGTTCCAGATGTTCCACATCCGGTGGCTGGTTGCTCACTCCCACGGCGACGATCACCTGGTGGTCACTGTCGACAGCCAGCTGGCAGTTGTAGCCCTGCAGATAGGTGCCGCCGGATTGCATCAGGTGACTGTCGGGATCCGTGAAGTTGCGCTGGGTCTTGTTGGTTGGCGTTCCGTCGGCCTTCCTGGCCAGGCCCCGTCTGGGCATCGCGTCAGCCGCCAGTGGCTCCAGATCCGGTGGCTCCACGCCGGCCTGTTCTGCAGCCTCGATCGCTTTCTCCCTCGCGGCTTTGGCCTTGGCAGCTGTCGCCTCGGCTTTCTTGTTCAGTTCGGTCTGCTCAGCCGCTGGTGCCTCGGATTCGCTGGCGGCTGCCGCTTTGGCTCTGGCCTCCTCTGCCTCTTCTTGCCGCTGCCGGGCAGTCGCTGCAGCGGTCTCCGCCTCCATCTCCTTGCGGGCCTGACGGATGCGCACCAGACGGTCCTGACGACGCCGCAGTTCATCCGGCAGATCACTGCCCAGCTTCCCCTTGCCGTAGCGCTTGTCTTCCTGGGCATCGAGGATCTCCGCCCGGCGCATCAGGGCGTTGATCTGCTTCTCCAGTTCCTTCTCAGCTCTGAGCATCCGCTCGTGGCTCATGGCTTTGCGCTTGGAGGCATTGGCCTGCACCTTGGTGCCGTCCAGCGCCACATGCCCAAGGCTCACCATCCCGGCCTTCTGGCAGAGCCGCAGAATCTGAATGAACAGCCCCTTGAGAGCATCAAGGTTGCGGCGCCGGAACTCACTGATGCGACTGTGATCCGGCTGTTGGTTGCCGGTCAGCACCCGAAAAGCCAGGTCCTCATAGCAGGCTCTCTCGATCTTTCGGGAGGAGACAGTGCCCGCGCAGTAGGCGTAGAGCAGCAGCAACGTCAATCGCTGCGCGGAAGGCTGCGCCTACATCCTGGGGTCAAACCCTTTCTCCCCACGGGGATCCTTGGCCTGAGCTGGGATCAGGATCTGCGAGAGATCGAACTCATTCACCAGATCCAGCAGGAAATACACCTGGTGATCATCCGAGAGCCAGTCACTGGGTGATGGCGGCAGCAGGGTCGTCTGCTCCGGCTGCCAGGGTCGGAAGGACTTGGGCTTTTGCATACCCCATTCTCTCAGCCAGAAACGCTGCAGTCACTGGGTTCTGGGCGAATTCAGGGGCGTCTGTGGAGAAGCGGTTGCGGATCTATGCGCTCGGAGCCTGTCATTCGTACATTTTCCGTACATTGGCCCTTTTGGGCGAAAAAAGAGGGCTCCCGGAACCTCCGAGAACCCTTGCTGTAACTGAATCGGGGCGACAGGATTCGAACCTGCGACCTAGTGCTCCCAAAGCCCTTGAAATAGGGTTCCCCAGAGCGACTGCAACGACTGGATTTGATGGCTCAAAACCACTGCTGTCACAGGCTTTTACTCTGCCAGCCGATGGCAGGCTGTGGCGGCGCGTGCCAAGCTTAGAAGGCGATTCTCTTGCAGATTCTCTTGCAAGGGGTGCCGTGCGTGCCTGATTTCCTGGAGCCGTGCCGAAGCCCACTACCGCCCCTCGACCAGCCCGAGAAGCCAAGGACCGTGGCTGGGTCGCAGCCCTGCGCCTGTCGCTCACGTCAGATCTGGGGCCTCGCAGTGGCTGGACCGTGTCGGAGATGCGTGGGCGCGTTCTGCTGAACGTCTCAGCATCTGCCGCAGGTGGTGCTCGCCAGCAGCGGGTTTTGCCATTGGCCTGGGCTGCTTCAGAGCGGCAGTCCATCCATGCAGCAGTTCTTGCCATCCATGCCGATTTCAGCGATGGCGCGCCCCTTGATCTCGCCATTGAAACTCATGCGAGAAACCCATCAGACGAAACAAGTCCCCTGGGGACTACGGTCAGCGAGGCTATTAATTGGCCGCAGCTGATCCAAGCATTCAAGGAGCACAAGCTCAGCAGCGGCGCGATCAAGCAGAGCACTTGGGATGAGATCTACTGGCGGCGCATGGTTGTGATTCTGGATGCAATTGGAGGCAAGCGACGCCCCATCTCATCCAAGCAACTTCTGCAGGCAGTGATTGAGTCATGGAAGGACAGACCCGGATCGCGTGGTCGTCAATTGCAAGTGCAATTCACGGCGGCGCTACTACGCTGGGGCGTCGATTCAGAACGCCTGCCGACATCCTGGGCACCACCCCTTGATCTCTCTGTCTATGTTGGCCGCAAGCGTGATGAACGAGGGGTTACAACACCTATCGATGTCAGCCATGTGCTCGGTTTGGTGGAGGCCATTCCTGATCCGCGTTGGCGATTGGCGTTTCAGCTGATGGCTGCCTACGGCCTCCGGCCAGAGGAACTGCAGCACCTGGAGAGTCGGAAAGGGCAGCTCTGGACGACCTATCAGAAGATTTCCAGTCGAGGCCGCACCCGATCGAGGATGCTGCGACTGTTGCCCTGCGACGACTGGGCCCAGGCCTGGCAGCTTGAGAAAGCATTTCGATCCGACCGCATACCGCCGATGCGGCCGGGCCATGGAGCTGAGGACCTTGGCACCTACATGCGTCGCCGGACTCTCTGGCAACAGCTCCGGCGGGAGTATGAGGAGCAGGGCGAGAAACTCGTGCTCTACTCCTGCAGACACGGCTATGCCCACCGAGCCCATGTGATCTGTGAACTGCCGCCCAAGGTGGTAGCTGCTGCCATGGGTCACTCCGTCGAGACCCACTTAGCGGCCTACAGCCGCTGGTGTGGGGACGACGTGGTGGATGACGCGTTCGCCAAGGCAGCGCGCAGGCTGGAGCCTGGAGCTCCCGCAGAGGTGGCCTAACCCCCACCTCAGGAGCCGGTCTGGCTCCGTGCCATCAGCGGCAGTCATGGCCGCCCTGATCCGTTCGCGTCGAATTGGATGAGATCAGACCTGCTCTGCGACCTGTTCGACGACCAAGATTGAGGCTCCTGTCTGGTCTGATCTGCTGATGGCCCACCGCGTGCTGACCGAGACGGCCGTAAGCATCTCGGAACACAAGAAGAACCCCATGGCCACCGTGGCGGCCGGTGAAGGGATGGCGGTCGCGGTGCTCAACCGCAACGAGCCGGCCTTCTACTGCGTTCCGGCCCGGGCCTACGAGGAGCTGATGGATCTCGTGGAAGACCTGGAGCTGGGCCGCATCGCCGATGCCCGGCTGGCGGATGGGCAGGAGCCGCTGCGGGTCAGCCTCGATGCCCTTTGATCTGGCCTTTCACCCGCAGGCACTTCGGGAGTGGCAGGAGACCAGCGCGCAGATCATCGATTGGCTTGATCTCGGCCATCCAGTGCTGCAGCAAATGTGGAAGCGGCGACTGGTGTCCTAGGCCAGTGCCGGACTCAGGCCCAGGGCAGTAGCGGCTTGCTGCATCCGCCCATCGAAGCTGGCCAGCTGGCTGCAACGACTGTGGAGCGCCACCGCCAGATGCAGGGCATCACCGGCCCGCAGGCCGAGGGCTGGATCCTGAAG
>CALPNT020000226.1 GCA_943325005.2 Bifidobacterium breve
CAGCTCCATTTCAGTGGGTGGCCGCGGGGCGTCGTTCAACATCCCCGTGGCCCGCAGCGGCGGTCCGCGCACCACGGTGGGCCTGCCGGGCACCGGCCTGAGCTGGAGCATGGAGAACAAGCCCGATCGGCATGTGGCGATTCCTGCGGGCGCGGCCCAGGGGCTGCCCAACAGCCGCCGCCTCCGATCCGGTCAGCTGGAAAGCCTCAAAGCTGAACTGCTGGCGGTGCTGCACCAGCAACTCTTTGCTCCCGGTTCCACCGGCCAGCAGCTCTGGGAACTGGGTTTGGTGAGCCGCCTGCTGGCCGATGGTTCCCTTGGTGCACGGCCGACCGGGCTGCTGGCGGTGATCGAAACACCGGAGGCGATGCAGGCCTACCTGTTGCGGGCCCAGAGCCAGGACGATGCCAAGCGCAGAGCCCAGCGCTGCATCACGGCCGTGCAGGAGGCCTCACGCCTGATCGCTGGGCGGGGGTGGCTTCCCTGAGACTGCAGCGACAGGTATCCGCAGGGCCGGTTCCCCGTATCCGGCTGCACCTACAAGAACGCCTCGGCAGGCCAAGGATGGAGCCGGAAAGAAGGAGATACCCCCGTATGCGTGAGGTCGTGTTCCGCGTTCTGGTTGAACGCCCCGGCCACCTGGAAGCCCAGGCCGAAACCCTGCCGATCCGCATCACAGCCCCGACTCTCGAGGAGCTTCAGCACGAAGCCCGTGAGGCCCTGATCGAACACCTCGGTCCGGCTCACGGCACCGTCCGGGTGCGGGTGCGCCGTGCCCCCTCCCCGGCGGTGAGCACGATCCGGCCGGTCCGTCGCCCTGCAGCCCTTTGCCACTGAGCTGGGATGCCTGAACAAGAGGCCACGGCCAGCACCGGCTCGATCACGGCTTCGATCGTGCTGGCCGCCGACGATCCCGCCGCACTGGCGCGGTTCTATGGCGCTCTGCTCGACATGGAGCCGCAGCCGGGCCTCAGCAGCACGCACTGGCGGGTTCGGTGGCCGGCCGGTGGTTGGCTGGAGCTGTACGCCCCATCCAAGAGCCGGCCGCAGCCGCGGCAGCCGGGTCGTCAGGCCCTCTGCCTGCAACGAAAAGCGGATGCAACAGGCGCCCTTGCCGTGCTCCACGCCTGGATCGCCACGGCCCTGGAGCTGGGCGCCAGCGTGCAGGATCCGCCGCGACAGGAACCGTTTGGCGCCGAGGCCTGGCTGCTGGACCCTGAGGACAATCAGCTGCTGATGTTGGTACTGCCCTGAGGGTCAGGCGAAGCTGTTCGCTGGGGTGCCGCAGGCCAGGAGCGGCACCCGTTCAATCCGCCTAACAGCAGATCACTTCGGCATCAGTACGGTGTCAATCACGTGAATCGTGCCGTTCGTCGCTGCGATATCGGCCTTGACGACGGTAGCGCCGTTAATCAAGGCCTTGCCTCCTACGATCTTGATCATGACCGACTGTCCGTTCAATGTCTTTGCGCTTGAGAGCTTGATGACATCGGCGGCTTTCACATTACCGGCCACGACGTGATAAGTAAGAATGGCTGTTAGCTTCTGTTTGTTCTCAGGCTCCAGAAGCGACTTGACCGTGCCCTTCCCTTTTCGCCTCATTCGGGGTCGCGGCTCAAGCCCCTCCAGCGCCGTGCGAAGACTACGTACACTTCTGCCCTGACACTTGAGGACATGGAATCAGAGGAGTGACTGATGATGCGATCAGTCCGGCGAACGTGATGAGGAATCCACATGCGACTGGTACCATTAAATGATAACTTGATCGCTATGAGTCAAGCCAAGGAAGTGTCAGGCCAAAAGCATCGATTTGATCCATCACGATTTTGTTGAGAACACGGCCTAGAACGAACTGTGGTTCATCAGCACGAATTGGGACGACCAAATGTTGGATTGTCTTCGACTGATTCGACCCTTTGACGATTTTGCGCCTGATCAGGGAGTTTCCTGCTTCCAGTCCACAAACATAGGCTCTCTCCTGACAAAGCCCTTTGGCACCATGCTCTCTTTCGCCCATCCGCACCCAGTCACCAGCGCAGACGATCGTCTCTACTGAGGTTTCCAAGGGTGGGCGCTTGCTAAAACTGCCGGGAGAGAAGTGAGAAACAGAATCTGGATAACGTCTTACCTCGCAATCAACTACCTTTGCATTCCTAAATTCAGGGTGAGCAATTGGAAGCAGGTCATGCATAAGTCGATCAATAATCTCTTGATCGTTCATCACTGCGATGACAGATGCGTTGTAAAAGTCGCTTGCGACCACGGAACCCTGCGGCTGGTCATGACCCCATAGCGCCCGCTCCGATTCTTTTTGCAGTTGGTCAAGCATGAAAAAGGTGCCTCCAGCGCCCTTCAGCGATTCGAAGCGAGAGAAAACATTGGCTGGGTAAGCGATTGGAACATAGCGATCCAGCCACAAACGTGTTGAAACGATATCGATCGAACCGAGAGAAGCAGCGGCAACAAGCTCTGGCGCTGCTTTGCTGCATTCTGGAGATTGAGACATCAGGGATTTTAGTCCTTTTGCGCCCACCGCTAAAACCACAGCATCGACGTCGTCAATCACCTTGACTTCTTTTGTTTGTACATTCTGAATCTCAACCGAGATTATGCATTGCGTCTCAGATGAAACATTCAGCCGTGTCACGAAGGTTCCCCCAAGGACGCGCAGATGATGGCGAGACATCAGCCTTCGACTGAGAGGCTCAAATAGTTGTTCGGCAATGCTTTTTGAATTAATCCAACGAACATCAAACGAGTCTTGATGTGCCAGGGCATAGTAATAGAGGAGCTCCATGGCGACAGCGGCCGAAACTTCTTCGGGAGGCTTGAACAAGCCAACCAGCAAGATCGGTCGCAAGAATTCATTGATGAGTCGATGGCTGATGCCAAGCTTTACAAACAGTGATTGTGCAGTAAGATTGTCGTATTTCTGGAAAACCTTGTCGCTGCGATAGAGGTCCAGCATGGCATAGAGAAGCCCTCCGATGCTGAGTCGATCTTGAATCGGAAGTCGCTTGAAGTTATTGATTGTTGCAATCGCTTGGCCTAGGGGGCTTGGCCATTGGGGTGATTCTCCAAAAACAGGAGCTGTCGCTTCCAATCCATCGGGTGACCAAAAAGCACTGGTTGTAAAGTCAGTGAAGATATTGCCTATTTCGAGCTCTTCTGTAAGGGCATTGATGTTGGGATAGTCCTTCCAAAAGCCCCTGGTTCCGGCCTCAAAGGGTTTACCGCTTTTGGTTGTGATTGGTTGACTGCCGGTTGGATCGAGCATCCCATCGATCAAGGTCACGTCAACGCCGGCTTCGCAGAGTGACTTTGCGGCACCCCAGCCAGCCCATCCGCCTCCGATGACGACCACGTGAGATTGTTTTCTGTCGGGCATGGTGTCGTCTGGCATGGCTTGTTCTAGCTGGCAGCGGCGGTGTGAGCGGTTTTGTCGGTCGCGACGCCCACCAGGGTCGATAGGCTGCCGTCAGCGAGGGTGCGTAGATGGCTGAATCAGCACG
>CALPNT020000227.1 GCA_943325005.2 Bifidobacterium breve
CGGCGGCGGCCTGGGCCAACAGGGCCATGGCTGCGGCTGGGGTGGGGGCCCGCATCAGGGCGTGGCGCAGCTGGGGGGCACCGGCGAAACCCTGGCAGGTCCAGCCCATGTGTTTACGGGCGATCTGCAGGCCCCGCTCGCCACGGCTGGCCAGCAGGGCTTCGAGCTGCTCCGCCGCCAGGGCCAGGCGCTCGGCGGGCCCCGGTGTGGGCGCCATGGGCCGGCCGTCGAGGGCGGCGGCGATCTGACCCACCAGCCAGGGGGCGCCCAAGCTGCCCCGGCCCACCATCACCCCATCGGCGCCGGTCTGCTCCAGGCAGTGCAGGGCGGCTGCGGGGCTGTTGACATCGCCATTGGCGATCAGCGGGATCGTCAGGCTGCGCTTCACGGCCGCGATCGCCTGCCAGTCGGCGGAGCCGCTGAAGCCTTGCTCGCGGCTGCGGCCGTGCAGGGTGAGCAGCCGGGCGCCGGCCTGTTCGAGCTGCTGGCACCAGTGCACGGCTCCTGCGGTGGTGGCGGCTGCGGGGGCATTTGCCTGTCCGCCACCACCGCACCAGCTCAGGCGCGTCTTCACCGTGACCGGGATGGCGACGGCGGCCGCCACGGATTCGACGATGCGCGCCGCCAGCTCCGGTTCGCGGATCAGGCCGCTGCCGCCGCCTTTGCGGGCGATCTTGCGCACCGGGCAGCCCATGTTGATGTCGATCAGGAAGGCGCCGGCCGCTTCGGCGCGCCGGGCCGCCTCCGCCATCGCCGCTGGCCGGTGATCGAACAGCTGCACGGCGATCGGGCCGCGTTCGGTGGCCAGGTCCTCCAGCTTGTGACGCCCATGGCCCAGCTCCAGGCTGGTGGCGTTGACCATTTCGGTGTATAGCAGCGCCTCAGGAGCCCAGCGCCGTACCAGCTCCCTGAAGATGCGATCACTCACCCCCGCCAGCGGCGACTGCAGCACCCGGCAGCCCAGGGCGCGCTCGACGCCGTTGCCCTGCAGCCGCAGCGGCTGCGGGAACAGCCCAGCGGCCCCGTAGACCTGAGCGTGCAGCGGCGCGCTTCCGGCCGCTGGAGCCGGGCTGGCCGGGGCCAGGCGGGGGGAGGGAGAGGCGACCATCGGCGATCATTCTGGGCTGCGTTCGGCGACGGGCACGGGCTTGGGTTTCCAGGGCGATGAAATCTGACGCGTCGCCTGGTGGTGAAGCGGCTCCCATCCGCCCAGGGATCCGGGGGCGCCCCGCTCCCTGGGCGGATCGCAGCGGCTGATGGCCCCGCTCCGCCTGGCCCCGGGACTCAGGACAGGAGTTCGCTGGGTCTTCAGGAGTGGCCTGGACCTTGGCCGCAGCCCCCGTTCCGCTGGTCAGCCCATGCTGGTGGTCGCCCGCCTGTGCAAGCCGCCAGCCGATCGATCGGCGGCGTCTGTTACATCGCATTCCCTCGGCCGCGCCGGCCCATTGCGGCGCTGCCGAGGGAGTATCCCGGCGAGCGCCCTGGAGCGGATTGCCCCTGGTCGCCGCCGGAGCCCTGTCCCGTGCAGGTCCCAGCAACGTCCGGGCTGCAGAGGCGCCCGGCGGGCCGCTGGGCGGAGCCAGTGCGGCCCCTCCGGCGGGGGCCACGCCAGATGGACCACGATGGCGGCACTCCCAGGCCCCAGCTCCCGTGGCAGCCGCCTCCGACTCCATTCCCTTCCCCCTGAGCCGGGCGCTGCTGGAGGCGGTGCTGGCCGATCGCACCAGCGATCGCTTCGTGTGTGAACTGATCTGGCCGCGCCTGGGCTATGAGCCCGCTGGCTCCGGCACCTGGAGCGCGGGCCCGGCGACGGAGGCCAGCTGGCGGGAGTCCTTCCCGATCGCGCCCCAGCTGATTGCCGAGCGCCCGGCCAGCGTCGCCCTGACCCGCTCAATCCCTCGCGAGCACAAGCAACTGCTCAAGCAGCAGCTGGGCTTCGCCGGCTACAAGCTCAGCGAGCTCTATCCGCGCCGCACCCGCCGGGCCACGGCGGTGAGCTGGCTGCTGGCTCACCTGGCCGGCCGCGGCGAATCCTTGCCGGAGGACGGCCCCCTGCCGCCGCTGCTGGAGCTGCCTGCTGATCCGGTGATCGGTCATCTGGGGGATCTGGCGGTGGGTTGAGTCGCCACCGGGCGGTAGGGTCTTACAACGTGTTACGTAGAAGGAATAAGCCGACTTGGCGCTCCCTGTCGTTGCGATCATTGGCCGCCCCAACGTGGGCAAGTCCACCCTGGTCAATCGCCTCTGCCGCAGCCGCGAGGCGATCGTTCACGATCAGCCTGGCGTCACCCGCGATCGCACCTACCAGGAGGGTTACTGGGGTGACCGCACCTTCCGGGTGGTCGACACCGGCGGACTGGTGTTTGACGACGACAGCGAGTTTCTGCCGGAAATCCGCGAGCAGGCCAACCTCGCCCTGGCCGAGGCGGCCGTGGCGGTGGTGATCGTCGATGGCCAGCAGGGGCACACCGCCGCCGATGCTTCGATCGCCGAATGGCTGCGCGGCCAGGGGGTGCCGGTGCTGCTGGCGGTGAACAAGTGTGAATCGCCGGATCAGGGTCTGGCCATGGCCGCCGACTTCTGGACCCTGGGCCTGGGCGAACCGTTCCCGATTTCGGCCATCCATGGCGCCGGCACCGGTGAACTGCTCGACAAGGTGATCACCTTTCTGCCCCCCACCCCCGAGGTGGAGGTGGAGGCGCCGATTCAACTGGCGATCATCGGCCGGCCCAATGTGGGCAAATCCAGCCTGCTCAATGCCATCTGCGGAGAGAACCGGGCGATCGTCAGCCCGATCCGCGGCACCACCCGCGACACGATCGACACCACGATCGAGCGCGAGGGCCACACCTGGAAACTGCTGGATACGGCCGGCATCCGCCGCCGCCGCAGTGTGGATTACGGCCCGGAATACTTCGGCATCACCCGCAGCTTCAAGGCGATCGAGCGCAGTGATGTCTGCGTGCTGGTGATCGATGCCCTCGATGGCGTCACCGAGCAGGATCAGCGCCTGGCCGGTCGCATCGAGGAGGAGGGCCGCGCCTGCGTGGTGGTGGTGAACAAGTGGGATGCGATCGAGAAGGACAGCCACACCCTCTCGGCGATGGAAAAAGAGTTGCGGGCCAAGCTCTACTTCCTCGACTGGGCGGCGATGCTGTTCACCTCGGCCCTTTCCGGCCAACGGGTCACGGCCATCTTCCCCCTGGCGAAACTGGCCGTGGAGCAGCATCGCCGCCGGGTCACCACCTCGGTGGTGAATGAGGTGCTGGAGGAGGCCCTGCGTTGGCGTTCGCCGCCCACCACCCGCGGCGGGCGCCAGGGGCGCATTTACTACGGCACCCAGGTGGCCACGCGGCCGCCCAGCTTCACCCTGTTTGTCAATGATCCCAAGCTGTTCGGCGAAACCTACCGGCGCTATGTGGAGCGCCAGATCCGCGAGGGGCTCGGTTTTGAAGGTTCACCCCTGCGTCTGTTCTGGCGTGGTAAGCAGCAGCGCGA
>CALPNT020000228.1 GCA_943325005.2 Bifidobacterium breve
CCCTCTCTTCCCCGCTCAGCCAAGCCGCGGGCAGATCGAGCGCCAGTGCCCGATCCGTGTGGTTTCACGCCATCTGCTCGGTATAGCCGGCCAGCTGCTGCGGGTGCTCTTCCTCGATCGCGAGGGCCGCATCGGGGAGCTTGGGTTGATACAGCGGTGGCACAAGAACAGAGCGTCGCCAATACGTTTTGACAACACCTGCCACCTACAGCTTCTCCGGCTTCCCCGGCCAGCCCGACCGTTATCTTTACCTCCACCACGATGGCTACCCCACAGGCGCCGCCTGGCGGTTTGCCGCAGCATTACGGATCTGCGGTCAGCTGGCTGAGTTCCCTGCCTGCTTCGTGAACACGCAGCCCGGCTGCATCCCCCTGGCCGGTCCCGACGCCCCAGCTGATGCGGCGTACCGCTACCGGGTGGAATTCCAAAGGCAGCCAAACGCTGAGCTTCAGGTGCAGGTCTGGCGTCGGCTGCCCGGGAGCGACAGCTGGATGCCTCGATGCGGGGCCATGCCTCTGAAGGCCTTCATCAAGCGCTTCCTGCCAGCGCCGGATCAGTGCCGCAGCGCCTCGCGATGAGCCTGCAGAAATTGCTCCTGGTCCCTGTTGAACGGCCGAATCAGGTTGGCTCCATCGATCCCCCAGCAGCGCAACGCCTCGCGGGCGGCCTCGTGCTCGCACAGCAGCTGGCCGCTGGAATCAAAGCTGATCCAATGCCGGTCAAACAGCTTGTCCACATGGGGTGAGAGCAGCAATCCGTTGGCGCCGCTCAGACGCTCACTGTTGTCGCAGTCGCGCCAAGGCTTGATGTGGCTCGCCACCAGAAACTCCTGCCGCGCCAGCCCTGTCACACGGCAAGTCGGCTCCAGCTTCGCCACTTCATGGCGGAACAACCCTTGCCCCAACCGCGCCTTGGAGAGCGCATCACGCTCCGTGATGCTCGGCACCTTCTGCAACTGCTGCATGTCACTCAACAGGGCGGCGGTGTAGTCGCCCTCCTCCGCCAGCACAACCAGATGTACTCGTACAGCGGGGTCAGCGTGCTCCTCGATCAGCTTCAGCAGCAGCTCGCCCAGTACCTCGCTCAGCCCCGCCAGATAGATGCCCTGATTGCCTCGCCCGCTTGTGGTGCTGATCGGGCTGTGACGTTCGGGCAATAGCGGCTGCAGCAGCTCGAAGAAGGTCTGCGGCACCAGAGGCTCCTGCAGAGGGCCCCAGTTCACCCGCACCAACCATCCCTCCGGATTCCAGTTCTGCCCGGCATTCCCGAATTCCAGCGGCTTCTGTGCAGTGACAGCCGCCGTTTCCACCATTCCGATCTGGTTGATCCGGCCGTTCGCATAGCTGAAAACCACATCCCCGCGCGCGCAGCGGGTGAGGTTGACGTAACTCACATTGCGGGCGCCATTGGCATTGGTCTTCGGTGACCACACAAAACCCCCTTGGATTTCTTCCTTGAAGGTCTGCTTGTGGTTGACCCACCAGAAGGCCATGGCTGGGTGACTGGGCTTGATCCCGTTGTAGTCGAGACCGCGTTGTCTGTCCTGTGGAAGCTTGTTGCACTGGGATCGACTCTTGCCCCACCGCGTTCCGCTCGGGCGGGTGCAGCGCTGGCCGTCAGCCCCATGGCGCGGGTTCCTGTTCCCGCCAGGTGATCCGCACCGGCAGGCCATGGGAGTGGGGCAGCTGCCAGTTGAGCAGGTCCGTGCGGGGGATCAGCTGCAGGCGGGGCAGCGACAGCCGATCCCCCCGGCGCAGGGCCTGTTGCCGGTCTCCTTCAGAAGGCCAGAGATGATCGGGCGGCAGCACCAGCAACAGGCAACCGCCGTCGCGCAGCACCAGTACGTCGGCTGCGGCCAGAAAGGCACCCAGGTCCGTGCCGCGTCCGTCGACATCGCTGAGCACCAGCTCAAGCCCAGAGGGCAGGGCCGTCCAGTTCTCCCGCGACAGCATTCCCGCGAAGGCGCGCAGCGCATCGCGGAAGAACCCCGATGGCAGGGCTGCCTCCACCCGGCGCCGATAGGCCGCCTCCGGTTCGCGCTCCCCCCGCGGCAGGTAGTGCTCGCGCCGCCCCTCCAGCAGGTTCCAGCAATCGGCCACCAGTTGCAGCTGGCCGCGGCGGCGCTGGAGTTCAGGGGCCTCCTGCAGCAGCAGAGCCGCGGGATGAACAGCAGTGGCGGTGGCCTGGCTCAGGGCTGTGCCGCTTTCCCCCTATTGCCGAGCTGAGCTTCAGGAGAGCGCGCCGATCAGCAGCACGATCAGCTGGCGAAGCCGCTGCAGCTGCGCAGGGGTGATGTGGGAGTCCGTTACTGCCGTGATGCGCGTTTTGGCTGCGCAGGTCAGGTTCTGCGGCAGCAGGTAACTCACCTTGTTGCAGCCATTTGTTGCCGTGGGCTGCAGCACCACCGTCAGATCAGCGATCGCCAGCTCGCGGTCGCCGGTCATCGGCACGACCAGAACCGTTGGATAGGAAGGGTCGAACAGGTCCGTGTCCTGCACCACGACCGCTGGCCTGAGCTTGTTGGGTTCAGGTGGGCGGGGATCCTGCGCTGGATCGTCAGGATCCTTGCGCCAGTCAACGGTGACGATCTGACCGGCCGTGAGCTCCACGCCGGTGCTCAGCGGTTGAGAGGCTCAGGTGTGGACCAGTCGCTGATGAAGGCCCTCGCTTCCGGATCGGTCTCGATGTGAACGGCCACCTTCTTGCTCTGAGCCCTGATGCGAGCCCGCAGGGCATCGATGGCGTTCACCGAGCTGCTCACCTGCAGGATGCGCCGGCCACCACGTTCACGGCGGCGGATGGAAAAGGGGGGTTCCGCTTTGGGAGGGGCTTGATCGGCTGGTGTCATGGCTGGACCGTTGACCGCCAACCACAGCGGCCTCTTGATCAACTGTAAGTGCAGATCAAGGCTCCGGCTCCAACCCTTCAACCGGCAAGGCCAACACGCGCACGGCGCAGGCCCGCACGATCTCGGCCCAGCGCTCCAGGCTGATCCCAAGGCGTGTCGGCACTTCCTCTACAGGGCAGCCGCTCTGCGATAGCTTCCGGCCGCGGGCATGCAGTTCCCGCCAGCGGCCGGGAATGCTGATCGGGAATCCCTTGTCGCGCAGGTAGTGGCGGATCTCGCCGTTGATGAACGGGCGGGCATAGGCGTGGACGGCAGGGTTTGCGCCGGCAAGTTGTCCGCTTGGTCTGGGGCGATGGGGGGTCATCGGGATCGGTGACTGCCAGGAAAGATGACGCCCCTGCCGCGGAGCTGCAGGTGGAGGTGGCCCAGGGCGCCATGCGCCTGCTGGCACCACCAGAAACAACCGGCGCACTGATCAGCCTGCCCGCCGAGTTGCTGCTGCCGATTGAGGCGGCCCAATGGTCCGACTCTGCCGATGCCCTGCAGCTGCTGCAGCCACCACCAGCCGCCACCGCGATACAGCGCGAGCTGCTGCAGCTGCATGTCGA
>CALPNT020000229.1 GCA_943325005.2 Bifidobacterium breve
CAGTGAGGCGGAGAACTGGGCCACGGCGGTTGATTGCAGCGACGGGTTCCTGCGGCAGCGGCTGGCCGGCTGACGTCAGGGCTGTCAGATCACAAACCCGCATTGGCTCCGCCACCTCCAGCGGCCTGACCACCACGCCATCCAAGGGGCATCAGGACCGCACCTGGTCGCCCTGGAAGAAGGCCTCATCGCCCTCGCTCCACTTTGCCGAAATCGGCATGGATCGAGCAGATCAGCCGCGCAGCAGGCGGTTGGGGAAATACCTCGCTCGAGTTTCCTGGTCACGGTCTGGTTCGCGTTCAGGATCTCGGTCGGGTTCGGGTTCAGATTCTGACGCTGGTGGGGCCATCACCTGCTTCACCACCACCCCATGGACGGCCAGCCCTTCGCTGCAGCACTGGATGAATTCCTGTCGCAACGCCACCGGCTGCTCGATGCGGATGCCGCCGCCGAACGCGAACAGCCAGTTGCGCAGGTCGATGTCGCTGGCCACGGTCCAGCGGGGCAGATCGAGCTCCACCGGGTAGGGGTGGCTGTCGCCTTTGGTGTTGGGTTGGAGCACGTGGGGGGCACGGGGGTGATGCCACCAGCGATCGCCGCTCAGCGGGCGCGAAAAGCGGGTCTGCTCCAGGGGGTAGCGGCCGGCGCCCTCGCGCAGGAAGGCGAAGGCCCAGGGGGCGCAACAGAAGCGCAGGGTTTCCAGCTGGCTGGCACGCAGCTGGGGCGAGCTGCTCACCAGGGCCAGCTGGGCCTCCAGGTCATCGCCGAAGTAGATGCCGCCGGTGTGGTGCAGCAGTTTCTCCAGCCGCTGCAGGGCCTTTTGCTGTTGCTCGGGGTTGCGGCGTAAGTCGCTCTCGTGCTGGCGCAGGGCGAGGCGATCGAGACGTTCGCTGCGGATCAGTCCCTGCTCCCGGCCGATGGCGTCCTCCTCATAGATGAGGTACCAGCCGATGTTGTGGAAGATTAATTGCAGCGGCCACACCCGCAGCTCGCCATCGGGGCTGCCCGGGAAGCTGGCGGCGGAGGCATAGCGCTCCAGCCGCACCCGCCGCTGCTCAAAGATCGCCCGCTCGATCGCCTCCGCCCGCTTGGGGGCAGCGAGACTGTCGGCTCGCACCAGCCCAGCGTCGACGACCGCATGGCGGGCGTAGCTGCGCACCGGTGCCTTGGACGCGGTGTCGATACCGGCCCAGGCGAGGCGTTCATCCAATTCCTGCAACAGATCCTGCGCCGAGGGATCCGCCAGGCGACCAGCCGCCTGCTGCAGCACCGCATGCACCTCCCGCAGCCTTGGTGGCGACAACAGGGCCGTGCCCAGGGCGTAGCCGTGGCGCACGTTGTCGTGGCGGCAGCGGAAGCCGTAGGGGGTGAGGATCTTCTCGATGTCCTTACGCAGGCTGGCGCTTTCGCCTGGCAGGTAAGCGCCGGGGATGGTTTCGGTGGCGGTGATCAGGTGTTGATGCAGGTTGCCGCCTTTGCTGGGGTCCCGATCAAAGGGGTTCTGCAGCAAGTGGCGCAGCAACGTCATCACCCGCACAAACACCGGCCCATCGCCCATCGGTGGGTGGCCGCCATGCACCCCGCCGGCCGCTGGCGGGCGTAGGCGGCGCAAGGGTTGATCGGCGGCTTCCGCCTCGGCCAGTTGAATCGGCGCCGTTACTGCCAGGGCGCTGGTGAAACCGTTGGCTTCCAGCCAGTCCAGATCAAGGCGCAGGGCCTCGACATCGGCGTAGCAATCTCCGTGCAGGCGGCGCAGAAAGGCGGCGGCTCGATCGGCCAGATCGCCTAACGGCAGCGGCGATAGCCAATGCTCCAGCTCTTCCCGGGTGCCGGGATCGTTCGCCTCCAGGCCTGGAAAGCGACTGAGCAGACGAATCAGGAACAGCAGCCGCTCCAGATCCAGCAGCCGCGAATAGCCATGCAGCTGCCACTTGTTCTCACGGGCGCGGGCCGAGCGGATGCGTTTGTCGAGGGCCGCCAGTTCGGCCGCCAACACCGGTGTCAGCTCCTGGTGATGGGTGGGCACCACGGCGCAGATCGCCGCGAACCCCTCCGCCCGGCAGGGCCCGAACTGGGGATCGGCCAAGGCGGCAGCCATCTCCTGAATCACCGGTACCGGCACCTGGCGATCCCGTGTGCGGTTCCACTCCAGACAGGTGGGCAGAGGCGTATAGAGCCACCAGCCAATCCACTCCACCGGGCGCGGCAACGGCAAGGCCTGGGTGATCGCCAGCCGCCAGGCCCGTTTGGCATGGGTGGCATCGACAATCACCGGTCGGCCGCCGGCCACGGCCTCGATCAGCCGCTGTTGCAGCCGCTGCTGAATCTCGGGCCAGGGGCCCTGCACGGCCGCATCACCGAACACCTCAGCGCGGATCCCATCGGTGGAGAGCACCAGTGCCGGCGGCTCGCCGGGGCCGCTGAGCAGGGGCGCCAGCGCCCGGGCCAGGGTGGTCTTGCCGCTGGCGGGCGGACCGATCAGCAGGTGACAGCGCAACGGAGCCATCGGGGCAGGGGGAGGCAGAGGCGCCGGCAGAGCCCCTCAATCATTGTAGTCTTTCGCAGGAAAACACGTGCCGCTAGCGAACGCTGCGCAGACGCTGGTCGAACCTTGGAGCCCCTGACGTCGTGGCCTGCTCCATCAACGTTCAAAACCGACCGGTTGTCCGGAGTCTTGAGGCCGTCGATCTACCGCCACCGCCGCTGGCGGATCTGCACATCCTCGATCTGCTGGAGCTGACCGGTTCCCAGTTCAAGGCAGCGGAGGTGTTGACGATGCACCAGAGCACGGTCAGCCGCAGCCTGCGGATGATGAGCCAGCAGTTCCACCTACAGCGTCAGCGCGGGACCACGGCCAGCCGCTACGGCAGCAATGAAAGCCTGCATCTGCTGCGGCTCTCCTATCGAGCACACCGGCTGATGGATGGCCTGCTGCGCATCGCCACCGACGCTCTGCACCAGCCCCTGCTCCACGGATTGGGGAGGCTGCAGCCAGATTGGTTGCAGAGTCAGGATCTGGAGTTGCTGGCAGCCCAACCTCCCCTGCTTGAGCAGCTCTGGCTGCTGTTGCCGCCAAGAAGCGTGCATCAGAGCCGCGAAGCGCAGGATCTGATTGGCACCTTGCGGCAGCGGGTGGGGAGGGCAAGCGAATCACCTCCAGCAGGGCGACTGGATCGCATTGTTGCTGCAACGCCTCAATGCGTTGGCGGTCCTGTCGGCTGATGCCATTCCAACGCAACAGCCGATCCGCCGGGGTGAGCGGTTGGTCGTGGCGCCGACGCGGGCGGCGTCCCTCTCCACGGTCGCTCTCCTCAAACGGAATCCGCTTGGCCGACGGCTGGTAGATGTTGGTGAACAGCCGCAGAGCGGCATAGAGCTGGCAGAGCCGCTCCAGCTGCTGCGGTCCCTCCAGGCGACGGTGTCCCACCACGCGGCGCACCAGCATTC
>CALPNT020000230.1 GCA_943325005.2 Bifidobacterium breve
CCGGCTGAGCTGGCCCATCAGTGGGCTCGCAAGCTCCAGGCCCGCCGCCTCGGCACCGTCTCGGTGCTCTGAGGCCTGGGGCCTGCGGGCCTTGGCTCAGCCCCGGCGGGTCAGCAGCTTGCCGGGGCTTTCGGCTGCTCTCAGCGCAGCGACTCAATCCGCCGACAGCTCAGTTTCAGCTCTCCACGAAAGCGCTACTGGACTCGCTGGCCTGTGGCGTGGCCTGTCCGCCGTAGTTGGGGCCCCTCGATCCCATGGAAACGAGCTGCGCCTGCTGATTCGGTGCGGCTGCCTGCACGAGTGTTAGCTGGCTACAGATCCCGAGCTGGCGAAATGCCTGTTCTCTCTGCACAGGACCGGGAGGGAATCCTGCGGCACCGGCCTGCTTACATACCTCATTCCCGCCGCCTCTTGTCCAGGTTGCGGGGGGAGTGAAAGGGGCAAAGTGATCAGGAGGTTAGTGGTGCCGTACTGATCACAGGCTGTCTTTGCCTCCCTACCGCTGTTGTTGACCTGCTGCACTAATCAACAGTGACATTGGGGCCTTCGGAACCGAGGAGTAAGGCGCCGGCAGCTGAGGCGGCGGCTTCTTAGTACTTGTGGAGGGCAATGGCGTTGGTGGGGCTGGAGTTGTACGGGTGAGACAATGATCATCCAGACCATCATCGAATTCCTAGACAAGTTCGCTAGATGGAATCTGATTTTGAACAGCACAATCATGGCGATACCAACTGAACTGCTCAGTTACCAGAGAACTAAACCAGGAGCTGCCATCAGTCCATGGACCTAGTAAATCACTTCCTGAACCTGGTTAAGACATCGGCGACGAAAAGCGTCGAGAAACATCTTTTATGCAGATACCGCATTAAAATTCCCTTTTTTCTACCCCGACCGCCAGTCAACTGATAAGTAAATCTCATATCCCATTCAGGAAATATGCCTCACCAGGCTACCCACAAGAAGGGTGAAGAAGTGTAATGTGGAAGAAAGCATGAAAATGGTTTGCCGGCGCAGCCGCCCCGGTAGCAGTCCTTGCAACTCTTTTCAGAGGCGGATCCCATGTCAGTCACCGGCACCCCCCAGCAACCGCCTCTCCGCTTTGCTGCCCGAATGGCAGCGGTTGCTTCAGGGCTGGGCAGCAGATGGTTCCCTGACTGCTGCCGCCCAGGAGGCACTGGTGCTCACTCTCGCCGGGTGTAGGCCCGCCGGCCCTGCTCCTGCTCCGACGCTCCCGCCGCCTGCAAAGTACCAACGCGGACGGAAGTCGGATTCGGTCGATCGCCGGGGCCGCAGGTTGGCAACTGGAAAGGCGGCGCCCGGCCTCGGGAGAGACCAAGCGGCAAGGCTTCTGGCCACCAGCGTCAACCGATGACGGGCAGGAGTCTGGGCACCCCGGGCACCCCTGCTCCTCCGCCAGTGATGCCGACGGAGAAGGCCAGGTTCCCCGATGGCTGGCTGGAGAGCGATAAAAGCGGCGAGCTGGTACTCAAACGCACCTATCGGGAATTTGTTCCTGTGCCCCTCCCGGATCAAAGCCGATGGAGGCAAGAGCAGCGACGGAACCCCGGCATGGATGGCGGAGCTACGGACCTCGGAGTTGAGGCCGCAGAGCTTGCGGAACTCACTGCCGCGTTGGCGAGGGCAGTTCGCGCACCGTGATCGGCTTGCCTTTCACCCCTGCGTACACCACCACGATCTCAGCAGGTTCGATGCCGTTATTGGTGCCGTAGTGGGGCTGATTAACCATCTCAATCAGCCCGTCGCCGGCTTTCAGCTGCTTCGTGGGGCCCGCCTCGCTGATCACCAGCAGCTGCCCGCGGATCAGCATGCCGGCGTTGATCACCGGGTGGACGTGCATCGGCAACTTTGCCCCCGGGGGGATCGTGATGTGAAGCACTGTGACTTCCGGCACGCCGCTGGGATAGGCGGGCAGCGCTGTGCCGTTCCATGCCTTGTCAGCGCGGACCAGCGTCTGCACCTTGACATCGGACGGTTCCACATCAGCCAGTGCCCGAAGGCCTGGCAGCACAATGGCGCCGCCGACCAGCATCAGGGCTAGCCAGCGCTTCCTGGATTGGGGCCCGACTGTGGTAAGGATACTCATGTCGAGTGTACGGTTGAGGGAAGTCTGATGTAGCTGCCGTCAGCGACACGCAGCACCGAAGCAAGACGAAGCTGGGCCGCATCCTCTTCTGTACGGATCAATGGATTGAGAAAGCAGCTTGATACGGTGCGCCTGGCACTGCTCGTCTCCGGCTGCTGAGGCCCTGGCCACCCTGCTGATCGCCGCCCTCGCCCTGGTGCTCACCCTCGCCGGCTGGAGGCCCGCCAGCCCTGCCCATGCCACGGCTTCTCAGGCGCCTGCCCTGTTGCACCCCGTTGCCCCGTTTCTGAGACGGCCAATCTGCCGGTGCCCCCCACTGCAGTTGCGTTGGGAGGGGCCACCTCAAGCGAGCAGCGGCAGCCAGCGGTTCAATAGCATCTGGGCGGCATTGAGCCCCCACAGGCCCAGCTCCAGCAACAACAGCCCCCTCAGCCAGCCAAGGGGAGCTGCACGGGGCAAGAGCCACATGAGCTGCCCGAGCCGCACCAGGGTGAACACACCCCCCACCAGCACCACCGCCAGCTCCGTGGTGATCTGCCCGGCGAGCAGCAGAAGGTAAGGCGGGAGCACTCGGCCCACCGCCGGTTGCCGCCGACCCTTCAACCAGAGCAGCAGCGGCAGTAGCGCCCCCACCACGATGAACAACGGAACCCAGAAGGGCGGCAGGGCGGCAGCGTGATTTCCCAGAACTGAGAAATTTTCTAAGCAGCTTTACAGCCGTTTCCAGAAACGGGGGAATACCCTCCGGTTTCGATTCTTTTACGTGCTTCTACAAGGGCTTGCAAGGAGTTGTGGGGAGTTGATTTTGAAAGTGAAATTACGAGGAGAATTTTTGTTTTTTTTCTGCGTTGCTTTCTCCCCTTTTGAGGGGTGATTGTCGCGGTGTTGTTGATTTTCAGGAACGAGGGCGAAGTCAGTCGCCGAGTGGTTGGTTTGGTGTGGCGGCGGCTGGCGGTGTCCGTGTCGGCGGCTGATCATGCTCGACGATCAGCAGCATCCATGCGACGAGCGATCGAGCGGGCCCAGCTGCGGCCGGGGTCACCACCCCAACCATCCCAGGCCTGACGGCCTTTGCCGTAGGCGCTCCAGCTGGAGCCCTGCTTGTCGATGGTGTGGCGGGCGAAGTAGCTGACCATGCGATCGATGGTGGCGGGCGAGAGCTCCTGGCGATGGGAAAGCTGGCGGGCGCGGGCCAGGCCCACCGGCGACATGCCCCGCTGAGAGGGCGACTGCTGGGCCCGCCGCTCAAGGGCGCGACGGGCAGCAGCGGCGACAGGAGCAGGCGGCTGAAAGGAAATGCCGCGGTAGAAGTCCTTGCTCCGTCGCGGCA
>CALPNT020000231.1 GCA_943325005.2 Bifidobacterium breve
CGGCCGGCCAATCGCTTCGTGGCCGCCTTCCTCGGCCGGCCGGCGATCAATCTGCTGCCGGCGCAGGGGCAGCGCCAGCTGGGGCTGAGGCCGGAACATCTGCAGCCGGTGTTGCACGGCGGCATCGCCGCTCGCCTGCAACGGCGGGAATGGTGGGGCAACCAGCAGCTGCTCTGGCTGGAAACCGCCCAGGGTGATCTGCGCATGCTGGTGGCGGCCGATCAGTCCCTGCCCGAGAGCCTGCAGCTGGGCTGGCGGCCCGAGCATGAACTGTGGTTCGACAGCCACAGCGGCGAACGGCTGGCGGTGGCGTGAACCGCCCCACCCCAATTGGCATGGCAGCACTGGCAGCCCATGCACCTCTGCCGCCCGTCGCTGGAACGTGCCTCAGCTTCTGCAGACTGAAGGCCCCCAGTAATTCGCCCGCCCTCGCGAACATCACTGTGAGGCCCCGAATGGCAATGGCAAGGTGCCGCAGCTGAGCAAGAAGACCTTCGGGCACCGGCTGGCGGACTGAACCTCAGCCGAACAGCAGCAGAGGATCAGGGGCTGCCAGCCGGAACCCCGCATCGCTCGATTCGCGGTCGGGAGTGGCCGTATTGAAGGTGGGTGACATCGACGATTGTCCGGCGCTGAACCAATAGCCGCCACGCAGACCTCGCTCGAGCGAGCGCTCTGCATTGAGGTCATTCCATTGGTACACAAGACCGGTCTGATCGTAGGTGCCGTAAAAGCTGCGGCTGTTAGCAAAGAAGCCAACATCAGTCAAATAGTTGGTGACGGGATCGTAAACATTCGATTGCGTGTTGTAAAAAAGAAAGTTGTTGGCCAGGTTGGCTTCATTCTTGCCTCCCACCGATGGAGTACTGACAGGGACGAGGTTGCTCTGCGTTGCATAGACGTAATAGCCGCCGCTATTGTCATTGAGAGCTGAACTGAAGTAGGCCGCCTTGTACCACTCATTTTCAGAAGGAATGTAAAAACTGGGCGATGCGCCGGTATTGGGATTGATCGCATTTTTTGCGGGGGCCCCTTTCCCTGAAGCATGCAGTGCATAGGCCCCGTCTTCGGTGGTTGAGCGGCTCTGCTTGCCTCTTGGCTGGCCGTTGCTCATCCAGTTGGCAAAGCGAGCGGCGTCAAACCAGCTCACATAAGTGATCGGCCTGTCTGCGCTGCTGCCGGCATTATCAATCACGCTGTAGTGATACCGACCGCTGCGGCCGGTGCGCTTGATGCCTGCGATGTTGAGATCGCTCTGCATCGATGAATTGAACAGATGATGGGGGTCCTTTCTGGCAACAGCATTCAGAAAGCTTGTGTATTGTCCGATGGTGATCGCCTTGCTGCTGATCTGATACGTGTGGTCCACAGCACCAAAGCCCGTCAGTGGATCGGTGTTGTTGTTGGCATCGCCCACCGTGACCAGATCCAGGCTGATGGGCCGCAGCGCGAGCTGGGAGTGATCCGAAGAATCCGATCGCCCAACCTTATTGTTGTCCTGGGAGGCCTGGGTGCGCAGCCACTGCGGCTGAGCCGACAGCCTGGGCCGCCACTGCGGCTGAGCCGACAGCCTGGGCTGCGACTGCGACTGCGACTGCGGCTGGCTGGGCGGATTGACGACGCGAAAACCGGCATTCACGGCTTCAGAGTCTGTGCCAACACCAAGCCTGTAGCCCGATTGCAGCAATGAGGCCAGCGATGTCCAGCCGCCACCGCGAAGGGGAACGAACAGCTGGTTTTGGCCTTGGTTTGAAAGGATTTCCCAGACGCTGCCATTCTGATCAAAGGTGCCGTAGGAGCCTTTTGAGCCCGTGAAAGCACCGATGGAACTGAGATAGTTCTGACTGTAATCAACACCGGCCTTCTGTGTTACAGAGTACACACCGCTGGCATCCAAAATATAATTCACCTGATTACGCTTGCCGCCTATCAGATTACCGGGAGCAGCATTGCTCTTGGTGGCATACTTATAGTAGCCGCCGTTGCCGTGATTCAGTTTTGGATTGTAGTAAGCGGCTTTGTACCATTCATTTTCCGTGGGAAGCGCAAAGCCAGGGACAACGCCCGTATTGGGATTGATAGTGTTGCGGGAAACGGAAATGCCACCCATTGCTCCGCTAAGATTATAAGCCCCATTCTCGGTGGTTGCCGAGGTGCATGGGCCGGAGGGCTGACCGTTGGCGAGCCAGTTTGCAAATCGAGCGGCGTCAAACCAGCTGACGCCGGTGATCGGGAAGTTCTCGGTTCCTCTGACTGGGCTGTAGCTATAGCTGCCATCAACACCTGAGCGCGTGATGCCGCCATTCAGGGCACCGGTCATCAACCCTTTATTGTAGAGGCGATAAGGGTCGCTGGCAGCAACCGCGTTGAGAAACGAGCTGTATTGCCCAACAGTAACTTCGTATTTACCGATGGAGTAGTCAGCATCAACGCGGCCGTAGCCGCTGCTGTCAGGACGGTTCCCCTTATCTTTGATCCTGACTGTTTCGATGCTAACACTCATTTTTAATGCCACAACAACCTTGAGCTTAGCAACTACCCAGGACTGATTCAACGTGTGTCACAAGCGCCGTGGCCTGAGCTCTCAGCATTCGGTTCACTGAGCGGGCTTGCTCCTTCTCTGTGCCCGAAGCCGATTCTGCTGCAACCGATCTTGATCTGATCAGCTTTCTCAAGGCGATCCCAGACGCCCGGATGCGGCGCGGGGTTCGAATTCCCGCCTGGTACCTGCTGCTGGTGGCCGTACTCGGGGTCCTGAGCGGCTGCGAAAGCCTGCGAGATCTGGAGCGTTTCGCTCGGCGCCACCATGCGGTGCTTGGCAAGGAGCTGGCGATTGAACTGAGGCGGCCCCCATCGGATTCGGCTTTCCGATACTTCTTCCTGCAGGTGGATGTGACCACCATCTGTGCAGCGATCCGCGACTGGACGATCGCCCAGATTCCAGGTGGTGCAGCGGATCTCGAGCAGCTGGTGTACGATGGCAAGACGCTGCGGGGCTCGTTTGAACCCATGGCTGGTAGCGGATCAGCATTCATTGCCCAGGTGAGCCTCTACTCAACTGCTCTGAGCGTTGCGATCAGTCAGGCCTGCTACGCCACCGGCGAAAACCACGAGCGGGCGGTCCTCAAGCAGCTGATGGGCCAGCTCGATCTGGAGGGGATGTTGATCCAGGCAGATGCGTTGCACACCCAGCAACCGTTTTTCGACAGCTCCAGGAGCAGGGGGCCAACTTCCTCCTGACGGTGTAGCCGAAGGCTTCTCAGAAGGAGTAAGCGAACCAGAAGACTCTGCCTCGTCAGATCCGCAGTCAGTTTCAGGGAAAACACCACATCTCTGCTATGACAACCGATCAGGAGAAAAGCTACGGCCGAGACCTCAACTGGACACTGCGGGCCAAACAGGC
>CALPNT020000232.1 GCA_943325005.2 Bifidobacterium breve
CGGGTTCGGGGTCGTTGAGGCTAGCAACGTCGTAAGTGGCTCCTGCTGGCGCGGTGAGAGCTGATGAACCTGCGTGTCAGTGTCCATAAGCGCTGGGGCAATCCATTCGCCGATGGTACTTTCCTCCCTTTTGGTCATGTGCGGGTTGTTGCCTTGCCCGACAAGTCCGCGTTGGTCATCGATGTTGGTGGAATGACCCAAGCAGGCGCGTGTGTCCCGGGGCTCCAGCTGCACAAAGGGGCTGGAATCGTTCTTCAAGATCTTTATCTCTTTTCCCTGTATCATGTCTGCATACATTGTATTTGCCAGCAGACTGAGGCGAGACGCCGCCAGCGCACCCGATCGCCATGGCGGTATGGAGAGGATGGGGGCCTCTCACTGAGGACACCTTGGGCCCTGACTGCCAGAGCTGTTCCTAACCTCGAACCATCCCGGGGAAGGCGAACCCATGGCGAGCGTGCAGGAGATCTGTCAGCGGCTGCGCGGCCAACGGATCGAGGCCTTGCGCAGCACCAGCGAGCCCCTGCTGGTCGGACGGGCTGGAGCCGAGGTTTGGCTGTTTGGTTCCCTGGCCCGTGGGGACTGGGATGCCCGCTCGGATGTGGATCTGCTGGCGGTGGCGCCGGATCAGAGCAGCGCCGACCAACTGGCCGGGGCCCTGCTGGGAACAGGCCTTGCCGACGATGTGATCGGCCTCAGTCAGGGCCATTGGCTGCAGCGCCAGCGGGGGGACGATCCCTGGTGGCGCGGCATCTGCCGCGATGCGATCCGTCTGCAGCCGCTGCAGAAGCCATGACAGGCCGGCTGCATGCCTGGCTGCGCCAGCCGCTACCCGGATGGCGATGAGGCTCCGGTGGATCTGTTCGACGAATGGAGACCATCGAAACCGATGCCGCCACCGAGGTGGTGATCACCCGCAACGGCCGACCGGTGGCGCGGCTCACCGGCCTGCAGGTGCCTGCGCGGCCACGGCGTCGCCGACCGGCTAAGCGTCCGCCCCGGATGCACCCGTTTCCCAAGTGTTCGGCAGATACGCGGTTTCCAAGTAATCTTCAGATATTCGGAATCCGAGTGCCGCTATGGTCGACGAGGAGATGGCCGCCCAGGAGCAGGTCATCCATGTCCCCTCCCAGTTGGCCCAGCTGCTGGTGGGCCTGCGACGCCAACGGGGCCTCAGTCAGAAGTTGCTGGCGCAGAAGGCCGGTGGCCTCAGCCAGGCGCGCCTTTCGGCCCTGGAGCTCAAGCCGGGCCGCTTCACCCTGGAGCGGTTGCTGCTGATCCTGGCCGCCCTCGATCTGGAGCTGGTGGTGCGACCGCGCCGCAACGCTCCTGAAACAGCGGAGTGGTGATGGGCCGGCCCAGTCACACGCGGCAGCTGGCCGTCTGGATGAACGGTGAGCGGGTGGGGGACTGGCGGGTGCCGGCTCGGGGGCCGCAGGAGTTCCGCTACGAGTCCTCCTGGCTGGCGTCGCCCCAGTTCCGGCCGCTGTCGCTCTCGCTGCCGGTCGGCCTGGGCAATCCCGTGCTGCGGGGAGACGAGGTGGAGCAGTGGTTCGCCAACCTGCTGCCCGATAACGACGCCATCCTGCGTCGCCTGCAGCGGCGCTTTGCCCTGCGCGACACCAGCGCCTTCGAGCTGCTGGAGGCGGTGGGGCGCGACTGCGCCGGAGCGGTGCAGCTGCTCCCTCCCGAGGAGGAGCCCATTGGGCTCGATCGCATTGAGGCGACCCCACTCTCGGAATCAGAGATCGGCCGTCTGCTGCAGGGGGTGGTGGCCGAACCGCTGCCGGGTGTCGCCGCCGCATCCGACGGGGAACTGCGCCTTTCGATCGCCGGGGCCCAGGAGAAAACGGCCCTGCTCTGGCATCAGAACCAGTGGTGCCGTCCCCAGGGCAGCACGCCCACCACCCATCTGTTCAAGTTGCCGATGGGCCGGGTGGGCAGTGGCCAGATCGATTTCTCCAGCTCGGTGGAGAACGAATGGCTCTGCGGCCGGATCCTGGCGGCCTATGGCCTGCCGGTGGCGGCCAGCAGCTTGGCCTCGTTTATGGGGCAGCGCTGTCTGATCGTCGAGCGCTTCGATCGGCGGCTGCATCCGAGTGGCAGCCACTGGTTGCGGCTGCCGGTGGAGGACTGCTGCCAGGCCACCGGCACCCCGCCGGAGCGGAAATACGAAAACCAGGGCGGCCCCGGCATGGTGGCCATCGCCTCCCTGCTCGCCCAGTCCGCCCAGGCGACCGACGATCGGCGCACCTTTTTCCGCGCCCAGGTGCTGTTCTGGATGCTGCGGGCGATCGACGGCCACGCCAAGAACTTCAGCTTCTTCCTGCTGCCGGGCGGCAGCTACCGGCTCACCCCGCTCTACGACGTGCTGTCGGCCTGGCCGGTGATTGGTAAGGCCGCCGGCCAGTGGCCCCAGCAGGAGCTGCGGCTGGCGATGGCCTGGCAGGGCAGCAAGAGCCGCACCAGCAAGCCCCTGCAGGTGCAGCGCCGCCACCTGATCAGCACCGCCAACCGCATGGGTCTCGGCGCTGAGGCTGACACCCTGGTGTCGGAGCTGGTGGATCGCACCGCAGGGGTGATCGCCGCGGTTCAGGCTGAACTGCCCAGCGGCTTCCCGGAACACCTGGTGGAGACCATCCTCGGCGGACTTCAGGCCTCTGCCGATCAGCTGCAGCGGCAGGTCAACTGAATCCCGGTCTGCACCCTGCCTGCTGCCCTCCGCTGAGGACGCGCCCGCCCGATGCCAGGGGCCGTGCAATGCCGCAAGACCTACACGCGTTCGTACACACAACTGGTTTGCCGTGATGCCCGTCCTGCCCAGTCGGCTCTTGATGAACGGCAACAGCCAGGCCGTGCGCATCGCCGCCGAGTTCCACCTCACCACCGATCGGGTGCAGATCAGTTGCACCGCCCAAGGGGATCTGCTGATCCATCCCTGTCCGGCTCAACGTGGCCAGGCCTTGATGGAGGTACTGGAGGGCTTCGATGCCGACGTCGTGACGGCGTTGGAGCGACAGTAGGTCGAAAAGCTGCCGGGTCAGGAGCTGCAAGCGCTGTGATTCAGACGATCTCCATCCAGAACCCGATCCCGATTCCGATTTCGATTCCTATCTCGATCCTCATCCCCACGGCCAATACCAAATCCAGAGCTGCGTGAGGGATGCCGCTAGGGAATGGGGTCCTCGCCGATGTCGTTGTCGCAGGCTTTGGGCGCATGATCGAAGAGGCGGCTGATGGCAACCAGCAGCATCTGCAATAACGAGCCCTGCTACTGACGTGCAAAGGCGCAGGCGGCAAAAGCGAAGCCATAGGCAAGGTTGAACAGCCTGGGCGAGGGCATAGAGCTGCAGGGGTGCCAGCAGGAAAAAGCCAAGGGCCACCCACA
>CALPNT020000233.1 GCA_943325005.2 Bifidobacterium breve
CTGGACTGGCGTTGGTTTGGGCAGCAGTGCCGGAGGCAGAAACCATGACCTTATGGATTGGGGCAGATCGGTGCACCAACCTAGGGACGGGCCTGCGTCTTGCTGGGTCGAGCGTTGGCGGTTTGCACCGTCGGATAGGCAGGGTCGGTCTGCCAGACCACCCGCAACCGGTTAGGGGCGATCCACTGACTCTGTTCGCGGATCAGCAGCTGCTCGCCGGACACGGTGAACAGTTGATCAAAGCGCTCGCGAGACTTGACCAACTTGGCAGTTTCGAGCTCGAGCACCGCAGCAATTTCACCCTGCCGATCCATCCGTTGTTGGTAGGCCGACGAAAGACGGAACAAGCTGACGGCTGCCACCGCCACCAAACCGAACTTCACCCCTAAGCCGATGATGCTGCAGAGCAGCTCGCGGCGCTCATTGGACAGGCCGATCGACTCGCCCTCAGCTCCGAACATAGTCAAGGTGGCGTGACGAGACATCGAGCTGGAGCTGCCCAGGGAGCGGGTCGCTGGCCCAATCTCCTGCCTGGGCGCACTGCCGGCCGTTGCTCGCGCGGTGGCGGCCATGGAGTCCTGGCGATGGCGGCCGGTGGTGCGGCGGGGCTGGCTGCTGGAGGAGGCGGGCACCGCAGGGAAGCGTCGGATCCACAGCTTCTAGCAGGCCAGCTCGGCCTTGCCAAGGGAATGCCGCAAAGGCTTCAGGCCTTGTACAGGCTGAAGCACAGACGCACCGCCAGAACCCCGGCATGGGCGGCCACGATCAGAGCGATCAGCACTTCAATCTGGTTGATCATGGTCATCTCGAGAGAAAGCGATCGACCCATTCTTCGGGTTCGACGGGCTACGGTCCAGCCTGCGGCGCCGCCCTGTCACAGCTCTTGATGGCATCCCCTTCTCCCTTCCCGCCTGGGCCGCTGCTGATCAGTGCCACGGCGATCCGCCAGCTTGATCTCTCACCCCTGGCGGGCCTAGCCCCTCTGCCCCTGGAGTCGCTGCTGCAGCACAGTGACAGCCTGGAGCTGGCGATCGAATGGCCGCGCCAGACGGACGATCCCCGCGAACTCTCGGAGATTGCCGAAGTGCGGCTCTGGAGCCTCAGGGCTGATGCCCTGCAGCCTTGGCTGCCGCTGCTGCTGGAGCGCAGCGGCGGCCAGCTCACCCGCCATGTGGCGATGCTGCTCCCCCATGGCTTCTCTCGCAGCGAAGGAATCCGCTTTGCCGCCGAGAGCCTGGAGCTGTGGATCACCCACAGGCTGTTTCTGCTCGACCATCTCGCCCAGCGCCAGGGGCTCAGTTGCCGCGGCAGCCTCGGCCAGATGGCCGCCGTGCTCGGCTTTGAGCTCGATGCCGGGTTCTGGGAGGCCCTGCCGGCGTCGTGAGCGCCCCTTCCCCTGCGACACCGCCGGCGGGGAAGCCAGCTGGACTGCGCCTGATCCCAACCCTGGAACTGGAGGGCTGCCGGCAGATGGCGATCGATGCCTGGCTGCTTGAGCACTCTCTTGAGCTGGAGGCACCTGCCGCCCCGGTCCTGCGCTTCTACCGCTGGTCCCGGCCCACCCTCTCGCTCGGCCACCATCAACAGCTGATCGAGCCGCACTGGCAACGACTGGCGGCCCAGGGGCAGCTCGAACTGGTGCGGCGTCCCAGCGGCGGAAGGGCTGTCCTCCATGCCGATGAGCTCACCTACGCCCTGATCTGGCCGGCGGCCCCGAGCCGGCGGCGCCAGGCCTACCGGTTGGCCTGCGAATGGTTGCGGCAGGGTTTTGCCGCCATCGGCCTGCCGCTGGAATTTGGCAGCGAGCCGGCCACTGATCAGCTGGCCAGTTGTTTCGAGCGCGGTACGGCCGCCGATCTGATCCACCCCGGCGGCGCCAAGCGGATCGGCAGTGCCCAGCTCTGGCGCCGCGGCCACCTGTTGCAGCACGGCAGCATCCTGATCGATCCCCCCGCTGAGCTCTGGAGGCAGGTGTTTGGAGCGGCGCCGCCAGAGCTGCCACCTCTGCAACTCACTAGCCAGGAGCTGGAGTCGGTGCTGCGGTGCTCGGCAGAGCACCATCTGCCCTTTGCAGCCGTCCCCTGGCAGAGTCGCGCCCTGGATGCCCAGGAATGGGAGGCGATCAGCGCGCGACTGGACCGCTATCGACTGGTGCCGGATTCGCCTGCGGAGCCGACGTCCTGGCCTGGCTGCTGAGGGCCCGGGCCGCTGCTACTACCGACGTCACCGGTTCCCACCATCCCCTTGGCGATCTGGCCCAGGGCCAGACCCAGCGGATAGCCGTTCTGACGGCGAGCGGTCGCCAGCAGAGGGGCTGGCAGGCGCAGGCCCAGCCGACGCAGCACCGAATCCCCCAGCTCGGCTCGCTCGACCGTGCCGCAGGGCAACCCGGCTGGACTGAGAACCAGCAGTCGTGGGTTGTGCTCCAGCTGCAGAGCGGCCTGCCAAAGCGGCGCCGCCTCGTTGATCGAAGCCAGGCTGTTGAGCGGCCGCAGATGGTCGCCGACCTGTTCGCTGTCCCAGCGTTGCACCGGCAGGTCCCGCAGTGGACCATCGTCAATCACGCCGCGCCAGCGGCCCCGATCGCAAACCAGGATCCAGTCACTCAGCTCACTTCCAGCCACTGGCAAAGCACCATTGAGCGGGACTTTCGCCCCACTGATGGCCTGGGCGACTTGGCTTTGCTGGCCGTTGAGCGGGCCATCGCCATCTGGAGCGTCCGCGCGGCTCGGGGCATCTTCGAGGCGCAGGCGGCTGAGCTGACGCAGGGTGGTGGAAGCCTCCACCACCCGAAAGCGGCGCTGGGCCACATCCTTCACCTTGATCTCCTTGAGGGCCTGCTGCACCTTGAGCAGTTGATGTTGGTTGCGGGCCGCCCCCAGTCCGAACCATCCCAGCAGCAGCAGCCAGGCCCCAGCCAGGCCGCTGCCCCGCAGCAGCAGCAGGCTGCCCATGAAAATGGCCAGGTAGGCCAGCAGCCGGCCGCAGGCATTGGCCACTTCCAGGCCACGCCGTTGACTGCCGGTGAACTGCCACACCAACGCCTTGACGATCAGGCCCCCATCGAGAGGCAAACCCGGCAACAGATTGAACAGGGCCAGCACGAGGTTGAGGGCGCCCAGCTGATTGACCATCTCACCGAGCACCGGTGAGAGGTGGGAGGCCGGATGGCCCAGAGCGAGCAGGACGATCGCCAGCACAAAGCTGAACACCGGCCCAGCCGCCGCCACCAGCAGCGCCCCCATGGCAGTGGAGCACTCCCGTTCGACGCTGGCGACGCCACCGAGCAGAAACAGAGTGATGCTGCGCACCTGGACCCCATGGGCGAGGGCCACCAGCGCGTGACCCAGTTCATGCAGCAGCACCGAGAC
>CALPNT020000234.1 GCA_943325005.2 Bifidobacterium breve
ACGATACCAGTAGAAACTTGAGCAGTCCCTTTAGTAATTCCAGGCCGCGCAAGCGGGCGAAGCGGAAGGTGAGGACATTGTTGATCAGGTAGTTGGAGGTGGCGGCGGCCACCACCGCAAAGGGCAGGGCCCGCTCAAAGTGAATCCCAGCCAGGCCCGTGAGCAGTTGACATAACAGCACCTGAACGAAAACACCGCTGGAGCCGACTAAGCCGAAACTAATCGCTCGCCTGGGTAGGATCCGAAAGGAGAGGCTGTGCAGGATTGAGATCAGGAAATCCCAGACGATCGCCAGATCGAGTTTGGAGCTGCCATGGACTCGCGGCTGGAAGGAGAGCGGTACTTCCGCGATCCGAAGACGGCCTTTGCTCACCGCCAGCAGCTCATACAGAAACTTGAAGCCATTCACATCCACAGCTCGCAGTAGCGGGATGGCCTCGTCCAGGCGCAGGGCGAAGAAGCCACTCATGTAATCCGTGAGCTGGCCATAGGTCTGCGGCAGGCTGTAGCGAGCACAGCGATTGGCCCAGTTGGAACCCTGTTCCCGGCGGCCGCTGAGGCCCAGGATCTCGGCCTGGGCATGGAACCGGCTGCCGATCACCAGATCCAGGTCCTGTCGTTGCAAGGTCTCAATGGCCCGCAGCACTGAAGCTGGCTCATGTTGGCCATCGCTGTCCATGACGACAGCCACATCACCGGTGGCATCCAACAGGCCTTCTTTGATGGCACTGGCCAGGCCCGCCCGCCCCACGCGGCGAATCAGGCGGAGGGCTGGCTCATGATGGGCCAACTGCCGTATCAATTCGGCAGTGCCGTCAGCGGAGTCGTCATCCACCACCAGGATTTCCAGGTCAACATGCTGCTTGAGCAGCAGCAGTTGGGCCAACAGTGGCTCGATGTTGTCTCGCTCGTTATAAGTGGGAAGAACGATGGAGACCCGCAAGATAGGGGCGGTGGCTGAGGCGAGATTGCTGTCAGTCTCCAGAGCCATCCACATCCTAACAACTTGCGCCAACAGTTTACACTACTGCGCCAAAGAAAGAGTGCCATAAGCAATCGGAGCGTAGTCACTTCTTGGTTTGCCTCGCCTCCCAGGGGCTCGGCTGACCTCAATGTTAATTAAGTATAATCGATGAGGTATGGATTTTGTCTGGGAGTCCATTGGCAAAGCTCCAGGTCTTGGTGTCAGCAATGCTGATCCCGCCGCTGCGTGGCCTGATTCCGAGGAATCGGGCAAGGTAGGGTCGCCCCAGCTGTTTGCACCCCATGCACGACCTCCTCGACGGTCGCCGCCGCATTCTGGTGACTGGCGGGGCGGGCTTCATTGGTGGGGCCGTGGTTCGCCGCTTGTTGCGTGACAGCGACGTCACGATTTACAACCTCGACAAACTCGGCTACGCCAGTGATCTCACCAGCATTGAGGCCGTGCTGTCGGAGCTGGGTGAAGCGGCGCAGGGCTCTGAGGGGCCCCGCCATCAGGTGCTGCCGGTCGATCTGAGCGATGCGGCCGCCACTGCTGCCGCTGTGGCGACGGCTGATCCCGATCTGATCTTGCATCTGGCCGCCGAAAGCCATGTGGATCGTTCGATCCAGGGGCCGGCTGCCTTCGTACAGAGCAATGTGCTCGGCACGTTCCATCTGCTGGAGGCGGCGCGCAGCCATTGGCAAGGCCTGCGCGGCGAGCGTCGCTCAGCCTTCCGCTTTCATCACATCAGCACCGATGAGGTGTTCGGCTCTCTGGGGCCCAGTGGCCGTTTCTCGGAAACAACGCCCTACGACCCCCGCAGCCCCTATTCGGCCAGCAAGGCCGGCAGTGATCACCTGGTCAATGCGTGGTACCACACCTATGGCTTGCCTGTGGTGCTCACCAACTGCAGCAATAACTACGGGCCGTGGCAGTTCCCCGAGAAGCTGATCCCGGTGGTGATTCTCAAGGCCTTGGCCGGTGAACCGATCCCCTTGTACGGCGATGGCGCCAACGTGCGCGACTGGCTGTTCGTTGAAGATCATGTCGATGCGCTGCTGCTGGCGGCCTGCCGTGGCCGGTTGGGAGCGAGTTACTGCGTCGGTGGGCACGGCGAGCGGCCGAACCGGGAGGTGGTGGAGGCGATCTGCCGCCTTCTGGATGGGCTCAGGCCCGCTGCGGCGCCCCATGGCCGTCTGATCACCCGGGTCACCGATCGCCTCGGCCACGATCGCCGCTACGCCATTGATCCCGCCCGGATCAGCGAGGAACTGGGCTGGCAGCCCCGTCAGGGCTTTGAGGCCGGCTTGAGCCTCACCGTGCGCTGGTACCTGGACCACAGTGACTGGTGTGCGCGCATGGCCCAACGGCTCGAGGCGGGGCCGGGGCTTTGATCGGCCGACGCTCGTACCTGATCTGGTCATGCGGGGATAGATTCCATTCAATTCAAATGGTGGGGACAACCAGCGGTGCGTGAGACCTACCCCGCCAAGGCTTCACCGCGCTGGTTGGCCAGCGGATCTGTGCTCTCCGGCGGATCCCGCGAGGCCCGTGGCTCAGGCCGTGACCGCAACGTTCAAAGCCTGGCGACTCCACCACCCCATCCCGCTTCCATGCCTTGCAGGCTGCCTCTTTGTCGCCGCGACCGTCTGATCCGTCTGCTGCGAACGGCGCTGCTGCCGGTGGTCTGCGCCGTCGACACGCTGGGTCTGGGTGCTGCGGTTCGGGCCGCCAACCCTGCCACCTCACCGCAGTGGAACCCGGTGACGCCAAGCCCGGTGACGCTGAACAGTCCGGTGTGGGGCGCCGCTCCGCCTTTGCAGAGCGAATCCGGCTGGCAGGTGATCGATACCTCTCGGGGTGTGCCCTCCACCTGGCAGCCGGGGCCTGCCGATGTGGCCCGGCCGCCCCAGGCGGCGACGGTCCAGGTGCGCAGCATTGGCCGCGGCTTCACGGTCAATGGCAATGCCTACCCAGATATCAGCATCAAGCTGCCCAACGCCTTCGCGCTCGACCAGCAGTTCACCTTTTCTGCAGCCTTGGACGGCACCAGTCGCACCCGCACCTGCAAAGTGGGTGAAGGCCAGAACTGGACCGATTGTGCCGATGGCGATTTATTCGTTGAGCTTACCCCGCTCAAGGGCAAGAATGCCAGCTTGGGCATTAACTGGACGATGCAGAGTCTGAACGATCGCAACACGAATTTCGGCTCCGGTCAGAGCCTGGGCTTCAAGGGCGCCTTGAACCTCACTCCCACGCTGGGTCTGGCTTTCGGCGGCGAGCACATCATCCAGTTTGATGGAGATACTGACCTTGGACGTAACTATTATCTGCTGCTCAGCCAGGCCGTTCCGCTCTCTCGAGGGGAGAAGCCG
>CALPNT020000235.1 GCA_943325005.2 Bifidobacterium breve
ATTGATGTCTCCGAGCTCTACGGCAACAAGCCCGGCACCGACTTCTTCTTCAATGTTCAGGCTCACGGCATCACCGGCGGTGCGGTCAGTGACCTCAACCTCGTTGAAGGTGGGCAGATCCTGAAGCTCAGCCGTCTTGATCAGGACAGTCAGTCACTGAAGGGAGTCAATGCTTTGCAGGGGACTGATCAGCAATTTATCTTTGATTTTGCCTCCACTGGCTACAGTTCCATTGCCGCCACGTTCGAGGCCTCGCGCGAGGCTGACTTCAGCTCCAAGGTTGGTTTCTATAAAGTCATCAATCAGGCTGGCGACGTGCTCGATTCCGTCACGGGTGGCGTTCTGAAGCCCGGGGATGCGGGCTATGCCAAGGCTGCCTTGGACGCCACCAATCAGGTCACGGCTTCCACTCTCTCTAGGTTGGACGATCAATCTGCAACGGAAACCGTTGTCTTTGAAGGGTTCACGGGTGGATTTGTCGCCATCTATGGCACTGTTCTGAATACGGGACAGACCTTCTTCGGCAATGTCGCCGCCAATGCTGATGGTTACGCTCACTTCAAGTACCTTGAGGCTGGGAAGGTGGGCTTCGAAGATGGTTTCGGGGGGTTTGACAAGGATCACAATGATTTGTCTGTCACTCTCCGTTTTGTCTGATCCGCGAAGCTAGCCCTTGCCATTGTCCTGGTTGCTCCCTTTGCCAGTCCGACCTGCCTCCGGGCCGGATTGGCAGCTCCACCAGGACTGCTTGGCGTCACTGAAGTTGACTGGTGTCCTGTTTCAGTTGTGCAGGTTCTGATTCGCTTTGGTTTCCGGTAACGGTTGTCGGGGGAGTTTTGCTCGTAGAGGCGATGTTCTCGATTTTGATGTCTTTGTATATCGTCGCTGGGGCTGGGGAGGTTGACGATCCCTGGCTGGATCAGGGTGAACTGCGCTTCTGAGGGGGATGGCTGTTCGGGCCCGTTCCGCAGGCCTCTACAGCAACGACCCCTGATGATCCACCGGCATCAGGGCCTGGGGCTCGGGCCGCTCCTCGGCCTCCCCCGCTTTCACCTCCAGGGCCTGTTCAATCACCCGATCGGTGAGGGCATCGAAGTAGGCCGAGAGGGTCTGCTGCAATTCCAGGAATTCGGGCCAGAGGGTGTCGTTGACGAAGCTGCGGCTGAGGCGCGCCATCACGGTCGTGCGCCGCTGGCCGCGGTAGCGGTAGGGGGCAATCTCGTAGCGCCGCAGCAGGGCCACGAACAGATGGCGCGACCACTGGTCGGAGAGCGAGAAGCGGAACTCGGTCGGCGGCTCCTCGCTCGCCAGCTGCTGCAGCCGGGCCTGGATGCGCTGGCGGGCCCGCTGGGCGGCCACTTTTTCACCGTCGCTGCCGGCCCGGGCGTGCAGAGCCTCAATGCGCCGCAACTTCTCGACGAGCTGCTCTTCAGGGCTGCCCTGCGGGACTGGTTGTCGCTTGACCGTTCGGACGCGGGGGGCGATGGGCCTCGCCTCCAGGGCGCTCGACGGTCACCGTAGGGGGCGCCGTTGCCTTTGGCCAGGCCCTTCGCTGCGCAGCGCACCGGGCCAGGGGAATGTCGTCCCGGGTTCAGATCCAGCGCCGGCGGCGGAAGTAGATGATCAGGCTGAGGCCGATCGTCACCATGATGCCTAAAACCACGAAATAGCCATCCTTCCACTCCAGTTCCGGCATGTTCTTGAAGTTCATGCCGTAGACGCCGGCGATGAAGGTGAGGGGAATGAAGATGGTCGAGATGATCGTCAGGATCTTCATCACCTCGTTCATGCGGTTGCTGAGGCTGGAGAGGTAGGTGTCATGCATGCTGGCCAGGGTGTCGCGGGCGGTTTCGACCATGTCGATCACCTGCACACTGTGGTCATAGAGATCACGCCAGTACATCTGGTTTTCCTTCTGCAGCAGCGGTGATTCGCTGCGGCTGATCCCCGCCAGCACTTCCCGCAGGGGCCAGATTGCCCGGCGCAGATTGAGCAGCTTGCGCTTGAAGCGGTGCAGCTGGGGGATGTCTTCATGGCGGGCATTGCCGAGCAGCTCTTCATCCAGCTCCTCCACCAGGTCGCCGATGCGCTCGACCGAGAGGAAGTAGTGATCAACCACCGCATCCATCAGGCAGAAGGCCAGGTAGTCGGCCTGCTTGCTGCGCACACGCCCGGCTCCCCGCCGCAGCCGCTGGCGCACGCTTTCAAAGACATCGCCCTCGTCTTCCAGGAAGGAGATGACGTAATTGCGCCCCAGGATCAGGCTGACGTGCTCCACCTTCACCTGCGCCTCGCCAGCGGGGCAGTCGATCATCTTCAGGGCGATGAAGCCGTAGTCGGGGAACTCCTCCCATTTGGGCCGCTGGGCGGTGTTGACGATGTCTTCGGTGCTCAGCGCATGCAGGCCGAAATCCTGGCCCAGCCGTTCGATCAGCTCGACATCGTGGACGCCGCTGACGTTGATCCAGACCACGCCGGGGCAAGCGAGCGCCTGCTGCCATTCCTGCTGGCTGACGGATCGCGCTTCCCGGATCGCGTCGGCGTCATAGACGAACAGGTGGATCTCGGCCTGGCTGCGTTTGCGCTCGCCGATGAACACCGCAGTGCCCGGGCTCAGGAAGTGGGCCTTGCTGCGCCCCCTGGTTCGCTTCCCCTGGTGCGCCTTCAGGCGTGCCTTGGTCATGGCGACTACTTCAGTTGTCGACCAGCTGGCCGGCTTCGAGGTTGATGATCCGATCGGCGATGTCGAGGATCTTGTTGTCGTGGGTGACCATCACGATCGCGGCGCCGCTGTCGTTCGCCAGTTGTCGGAACAGGGCGACGACGTCGCGGCCGGAGGTCTTGTCGAGGGCGGCGGTGGGTTCATCGGCGAGCAGCAATCTGGGGCTGGGGGCCAGGGCCCGGGCGATCGCCACCCGCTGCTTCTGGCCGCCGGAGAGCTTCTCGGGGTAGTAGTCCAGCCGTTCCGCCAGCCCCACCTGGCCGAGCATGGCGGCGGCGCAGTCATCCATCGCCGCCCGGCCCCGCTCCAGCCAGGCGGGCGTGACCTCGAGGCCGAAGCGCACGTTCTCCAGGGCGGTGAGATAAGGCAGCAGATTGTGGGCCTGGAAGATGAAGCCCGCCTGGCGCCGCAGCCGGGTGAGGCAGATGTTGTCGGCATCGAGCAGCTCCTCGCCGAGCACCTTGAGACTGCCGCTCTGGGCCGCCCGCAGGCCGCCGAGCATCGTCAGCAGGGTGGTCTTGCCGGAGCCGGAGGGGCCGGTGAGGATCACGATCTCGCCGGCCTGCACGGTCAGGTTGATGTCACAGAGCACCTGCTTGGCCGTCTCCCCTGTG
>CALPNT020000236.1 GCA_943325005.2 Bifidobacterium breve
AGGCCCCGGCCGTGCGCAGCAGGGCGATCCACTGCAACTCGTCGAGCACACCACCCACCTCCTCGTGGGTGGGCAGCAACAGAAAATATTTGACATCGAGGATGCGGGTGGTTTTGTCGGCCCGCTCCAGCAATCGGCCCAGGCGGCTGAACTGCCAGGAAAGATCACGGCTGAGGGTGGCATCGGTGATGCCATAGAACAACTGGCAGGCGCGGCGAATTTCGCGCAATTGCTCCTGAGGCGGCTGGCTCCAGAAGCTCACCTCCTGCAGATTCCAGTAGACATCGTTGATCTGTTCCCACATCTCGGTGGTGATCACGTCACGGATCTGGCGGGCATTCTCGCGAGCGAACTCCAGGCAATTGAGCACGCTGCTGGGATTATCGGCGTCGCGCACCAGAAAGCGAATCACATCCTCAGGACGGCCGGAGGGATAGAGCTTGTCGAACAGTTCACGATCACCACTGGCATCGATCAGGGGCAGCCAGGGTTCGGCACTGCCGGGGGGGCAGTCCAGGGCCATGGCCTCACTCACTTCAACGAAGCGGGAGATGTTCTCAGCCCGCTCCACATAGCGGTTGATCCAATAGAGGGAGTCGGCAACGCGGCTCAGCATGGGGCCACCTCCTGGCTCTGCACCTGGCTCTGGCCCTGAAACTGCTGGCCGCTGGCGCTGCTCTCATCGACGATCCAGGTGTCCTTGCAGCCGCCCCCCTGGGAGGAGTTGACCACCAGCGAGCCTCGCCGCAGGGCAACGCGGGTGAGCCCGCCGGGGGTCACCCAGGCCCCCTTGCCGCGCAACACATAGGGCCGCAGATCGACATGGCAGGGGTAAAGCTCGCCTTCGCTCAGGGAAGGGACCGTGGAGAGTTCCAGGGTGGGCTGGGCAATGTAGTTGCGCGGATCGGCCTTGATCTTGGCGGCGAACTCGCTGATCTGCTCAGCGCTGGCGTGGGGGCCGATCAGCATGCCGTAACCACCGGCTTCCGCCACGGCTTTCACCACCAGCTTGGGCAGGTTCTCGAGCACATAGGCCTGATCCACCGGCTTGGAGCAGAGATAGGTGGGCACATTTTCAATGATCGGCTCCTCGCCCAGGTAATAGCGGATCATCTCCGGCACATACGCATAAATCAGTTTGTCATCGGCCACACCGGTGCCCGGGGCATTGGCAATCGCCACCCGACCAGCCTTGAAGCAGGAGATCAGCCCTTTCACCCCCAGCAACGAATCGGGGCGGAACACGTCCGGATCGAGGAAGTCATCATCAATACGGCGGTAGATCACATCCACCGGCTCCAGGCCACTGGTGCTGCGCATCCACACCCGGTCGCCCTCGCAGATCAGGTCGCGGCCCTCCACCAGCTGGATGCCCATCTGCTGGGCCAGATAGCTGTGCTCGAAGTAGGCGCTGTTGAACACCCCGGGAGTGAGCAGCACCACCTTGGGGGTGTCCGTCCAGGGGGCGAGTTCGCGCAGGGTCTGCAGCAGCTGGGAGGCGTAGTTGTCGATCGGCTGCACGGTGCGGCCGGCGAACAGGCTGGGGAAGATGCGCTTCATCACCCGCCGGTTTTCCAGGAAGTAGGCCACCCCCGAGGGGCAGCGCAGGTTGTCCTCCAGCACCCGCCAGGTGCCCTCGCCATCGCGCACCAGATCGAGGCCGGAGATATGACACCAGCGTCCGAGCGGCGGAATCAGGCCCTGCATCTGGGGCCGCCAGCCCTGGGAACTTTCCACGTCCTCCCGCGGCACGATGCCATCAGCCATGATCCGGCCTTCGCCGTAGACATCGGCCAGGAACTGATCGATCGCCTCGAGGCGCTGGATCAGGCCGCGCTCAAGCCGCTGCCATTCGCCGGCCCCGATCAGTCGCGGCAGGGGATCGAAGGGCAGGATCCGCTCCACTCCCTGGCTGCCGGAATCGTTGAGACGGAAGGTGGCGCCCAGGCGCCGCAACAACATGCCGGCAGCGGCATGGTTGTGATTGAGCTGGTCCAGCCCCATCTGCCCCAGAGACGAGAGCAGGGGCATGAGCGAGGCCCGGGGCTGGTCGGCGGCGCTGAAGTACTCGTCGTAGCCATGGTTGGGTCGGTACTCCGTGAACATGCGCGCGCTGCTTTTGGCGAGATCCTGCAGCGGCACAAGGGCCGGAGCCGGTTACTTTCGCTACAGGAATACGGTTACTGTGCCTGCAGCTGCTCCCTGCGGCCGAGCTGGGTCGACAAAGCCTGGGCTGGAACGTGCGGCCAACCCTTGCCGCCACTGGTCATCCCCGCGTTCAGCGGCGCTTAGGCGACTTGGCGCTGCAGTCAGGCCAGCACCCCGCCAGGACAGGGACCGCGTGCCCGGATGTTTCTTCACAAGTCTTACTGGCGTCCCCACCGGGGGGAGAATGGCGTCCTGGCCGGGGTGGTGGTATGGATGAACCCCAGAAGTCTCAACGCAGCTCAGCCGACGACAACCCGGTGCTGCTCACCGACATCGGCACGACCCAGGCCAAGGAGTGGCTCGGGGAGGAGCACCGCCGCCTGCACCGTTTCCCCGTCCAGGCCAGTCGCCCGATCGCGCTGCGCCAGCTGGATGCTGAGCACGCCATGGTCGGCCGCTGGCTGCTGGTCGACATCCTCAATATCAGCAAAGGTGGCATGTGCCTGATCGTTTCGGGCACCCGGGACTTCCCGAAGGGACAGCATCTGCTGCTGGATGTGCGCGCCCATCCCGGTATCGGCAAGCTGCGCCTCGAGGCCGAGGTGTGCTGGTGCAGCCATACCTTCGGCTTCACCACCTGCGGCGTACGGTTCCTCGAACCACAGCCGACGGTGCCCAGGCTGGAAATGGAGCACCGCACCGAGCATCGCGACCCCAACGACGAGCCCTGGGCCCAGGAGTGAGGGGCCTGAAAGGCGCCCAAGGGGGCTCGCACAGGTGTGGCAACCGAGCAAACGCGTCACAGGCTCGGATCCCCTGAAATGGTGGCGGTTGCTACGATCAATCCCAAACTTAACAGCAGGGGCCTCCGGCAGAAGGTTCCGTTTGCCAGGATTCACGAATCTTGCCTGTTTGCAAGGAGGACCGCGGTTGACGCGCTGGCCCATTTTCTGCTAACTTTCTGCTACGTCGACACAAGAGCTGATGCTCCCTCGTTATCGCCTGCTTCTGACTGCTGCCGTCGGAGTGGCAGCAGTCTCAACAGCCTCGCCGGCCCAAGCAGTCGCCTTGTTCCAGGACACGGCGCACGTCAACTTCAACATTACTGGCAGCCAGACGTCGGCTACTCCAAATACCAGCTCTCTTATTTTCAATG
>CALPNT020000237.1 GCA_943325005.2 Bifidobacterium breve
ACCGACACCGTGATCGTGCCGGCTTGATGTCGCGCCAAGCGCCAGGCCCAGAGGAAGCCCAGACCTTCGTGCACGAAGCGGCCCTCGAAGGGATAGGCGTAGAGATGGCTGCCCTCGCGACTGGGGCAGACCTCGATCAGCAGCTGGTGGAGCCGGGGCAGGCAGGAGAGCTCGGCCTGACGCCGCAACAGCGGTTCCAGGGCCCGCAACTCCGGGCTGTCCAACGTGGGGTACGCCAGCTTGGCGTTGTTCGGGTTGGGCCTGGGTTGATCGTGGACGTCCAGATCGGCTGAACTGTCCCCGTGGGAGGGATTGGTGGCGCTGGCGCTGGCGTTGCCTTTGTCTTTGGCTTTGGCAGTGACTGCGACGTTGGCTGTGGCAGTGGCGAGGGCCTGGGAGCAGCGATCCACCTCCTGGCGCAGGTGCTGACTGAGCAGATCGGAGATGGCCAGCTGGCCGCCGGACCAGGCCGGCACCGTGCTGCTCTTGCGACTGCTGGCCTTGACCATGGCGGTCATCTCCCGCAGCCGCACGAATTCCAGCTGCCGGCCAGCAAAGAAAAAGACATCCCCCGGGCGCAATCGCGAGATGAAGGCCTCCTCCACCTGGCCGAGCACGGCACCGCGCACAACGCGCACCGTGACGGCCCGATCGGCGGTGATCGTGCCGATGTTGAGCCGATGCAGCCGGGCCAGGGCCGGTGCGGTGACGCGATAGAGGAAGCCGCTGCAGGGGCCCTCGGCCGCGCTGACGCCAGCCTCCGACACGGGTTCCCGTTCGAGCTTGCGGTAGCGGGGATAGGCGCCGAGGCAGTCTCCGCCTTGCTCGAGAAAGCGCAGGCACCACTGCCAGGTGTCCGCATCGAGCTGGCGGTAGCTCCAGCAGCTGCGCACGGTCTCCAATTCGAGCTCTGGATCGAAACCGGGGCCACAGGCCAGGGTCACCAGATGCTGCAGCAACACATCGAGCGGCTGGACCGGCGGTGAGCGGTGTTCCACCAGGCCCGCCGCCAGCCCCCGGCGGATCGCCGACACCTCCAGCAGCTCCAGCGCATGGGTGGGCATGAACAGCAGCTGGGAGGTGCCGCCGGGGCAGTGGGCGGAGCGGCCGGCGCGCTGCAGCAACCGGGCCAGGTTTTTGGCGGAGCCGATCTGCACCACCGTCTGCACCGGCTGGAAATCGACGCCCAGATCCAGCGAGCTGGTGCAGACCACCCAGCGGATCTCGCCAGCCTTCACCGCCGCTTCGATCGTCTCGCGCCGGCTGCGCTCGATCGAACTGTGGTGCAGGGCCAGGCCGTCCTCCATCTCCGGGCAGGCGTAGCGCAGGCATTGATGCCAGCGTTCGGCCTGGTTGCGGGTGTTGGTGAACAGCAGGGTGGAGACACCGGGCTCCAGCTTCGCCACCAGCTCCTCGTGCATGCGCAGCCCCAGATGGCCCGCCCAGGGGAAGCCGTCGATGCTCTCGGGCAACAGGCTGCGGATCGTGGTGCGGCGCTGGAGGCGGGCCGTGATGATTGTGGCGGTTGCGGCCGGGGTGCGGCTATCGCCGTTCCAGCGGCTGACGCCCGTGGCCGCCTGGGCCGCTTCCTGAAGATTGCCGATCGTGGCGCTGATCGCCCAGGTGCGCAGCTCGGGCCGCAGGCGCCGCAGCCAGCTGAGGGCCAGCTCGCATTGGCTGCCGCGCTTGCTGCCCATCAGTTCATGCCATTCATCGAGCACCACCGCTTCCAGGCCGGCGAACAAGCTGGGGGCCGTCGGGTTGGCCAGCAGCAGACAGAGCGATTCAGGCGTGGTGATCAGGATTTCGGGCGGTTGGCGCAGCTGCTTGCTGCGCACGGAGCCGCTGGTGTCGCCATTGCGCAGGCCCACCCGCAACGGCCAGCCCATGGCGTTGATCGGCGCTTCGATCGCCAGCTGTAGATCGCGGCTCAAGGCGCGCAGGGGCGTCAGCACCAGCAGGCGCAGGCCGAGGGGGACGCTGTCAGGGAGGGTCCGCGCCTTGGGGGTCCGCGCCTTGGGCGCCCCAGGCGCGGGCGCTTGTGTCTTGGCCACCTGTGCCTGCGCCTGCTGGGCCAGCATTTCGGCGATCGGTCCCATCACGGCGGCGTAGGTTTTGCCGCTGCCGGTGGGCACCTGGATCAGGCCGCTCTCGCCCCGCCCATAGGCCTGCCAGCACTGGCGCTGAAACGGCATTGGCCGCCAGCCCTGGTGGGCGAACCAGGCTTCGATCGGGGCCAGCAGCTTCGCCTGCGCCTTCATGGCCGGCTGACCATCAGGGCCAGGGCCGCCGCCAGCGTGTCCGCTTCGCTGGCCGGCTTGTCGCGCCGCCAGCGGCTGATGCGCGGAAAGCGCACGGCCAGGCCGCTTTTGTGGCGTTTGGACGGCCCGATCCCCTCAAAGGCCAGCTCGAACACCTGCAAGGGTTCCACGGCCCGCACCGGTCCGAAACGCTCGCTGGTGTGGCGGCGGATCCAGCGGTCCAGTTCCTCGATTTCAGCGGCGTCGAGCCCGGAATAGGCCTTGGCGAAGCTCACCAGCTGGCCGTCGTCGTTCCAGAGGCCGAAGGTGTAATCGGTGTAGAGATTGGCGCGGCGACCGCTGCCGGCCTGGGCATAGAGCAGCACCGCATCGAGCCGCAACGGTTCGAGCTTGTGCTTCCACCAGGAGCCGCGGCGGCGGCCGACCAGGTAGGGAGAGTTCAGATCCTTGAGCATCAGCCCTTCGGCGCCGGCGGCGGCGGCACCAGCGCGCAACGCCTCGAGGGCCTGCCAGTGGGGCAGGGCCAGGGCGCTGGAGAGGCGCAAGCGCCCGGCGCCAGCGGGGAAGGGCGCCGCCAGGAGCTGCTGGTGCAGATCCTCCAGGGCGGCGCGGCGTAGGCGCAAGGGTTCAGGGCGCCGATCGCAGCCCCCCAGTTCGAGCAGGTCGTAGGCCACGAAGGTCGCCGGCAACTCGGCCAGCAGCGAACGCCCGGGAGCCTTGCGGCCCAGGCGCCGCTGCAGCTCCGCGAAGGGCCGTGGGCCAGGAGCATCCGGCTCCCAGATGATCACCTCGCCATCGAGTGCCAGCCCATCGGGCAGCGCCTCGCCCAGGCAAATCAGCTCGGGGAAGGCGGGATTGATCAGTTCCTCACCCCGGCTCCAGAGCCAGCAGGCGCCGCCGCGCCGGATCAGCTGGGCGCGGATGCCATCCCACTTCCACTCCACCTGCCAGTTGGCTGGTGTTGTGTCGTTGAGGCGTTCGGGATCGAGCGGGCAGGCCAGCTGGAAGGGATAGGGCCGGCTGCTGAG
>CALPNT020000238.1 GCA_943325005.2 Bifidobacterium breve
CGGCCGTTGTCGGTGACGCTGGCGGAGCCATCGGCGTGGATCACCACCAGGATCGCGTCGCAATGGCCGGCCAGGGCCTCATCCACAGCGTTGTCCACCACCTCGTAGACGAGATGGTGCAGGCCGCGGGGACCGGTGGTGCCGATGTACATGCCGGGCCGCTTGCGCACCGGTTCCAGGCCCTCAAGCACCTGGATCTGTTCGGCGCCGTAGGCGGACTGGACTTTGGTGGCGTCGCTCATTCGGAAAGGGCTCCCCAGGGAACGGGCTCAGGACGACGGAACCCCGGGGCAGACAGGGGCGCAGGGAGCATGGTGCAGAGAGCGCAAAAGCCTCTCCACAAGGGCAACCTTACCACCGCCACCCCGCAGCGCCACCCAGGCGCCGCTCCGTCGCGATTCGCCCGTGGGGTTGACCCACCCCACCGCCGTGACGCGCCAGGCGACGAAGCCGCCCGCACCGTGCCCGCGCAACCGCACGAACGGGGATGGCCCATCACGGCGAACGATCAACGGCGCTTGCACCGTCCTTGCTCTCACCATCTCCCCTCGCCATCGGATCCACTTCAGCCGGTTGGCCAGCAGGGTCTGGCCAGCCCAGCCACCGACGAACCAACGCTCTGCCAGCCCGACAGGCTGAAGGGCTTCAGCGCTGTTCGCGGAGGAAGAAGATCCGCCCGGAAAATAAGTTGCTCCGGGCCTGGGCAACGGCCCTCGCCGCGGCCCCGAGGCGCCCCACCCCAAGCCAACGCCCAGAAACGTTCGTCCTGATCTGGCCTGGACCACGCCGCTGGCAGCGCTACAAGGCGAGCTCGCTGGCCGTACCTCGCCTGCAGTACAAAGCAGGGCGGCGGGTCAGCGCCTCGAGATCCATGCCCTGTGATCTCAGCTCACTTCCGGCCTGAATCTCCTCAGCGGCGCAGACGGTCCGGACTCCACCCCAGGGATCAACGCCCAACAGGCGCCAGCCTCCAGCCAGCCGGCACGCCCTCCAGCCACCGCTGGCCTCGACGCCCACCGCGCCGCTGCACCCCGAACCCCGGTGCCCAGCGAGGCTCCCTTCCCCCCCACCGCTCTGTTCCGCCACCCGCCGTGCCCCTGTCCGTACCTGACGCCCCCAGCCCTGAGCAGCGCCCCCTGGTGATTGCCCTGATGGGGGCGACAGCCAGCGGCAAGACCGCCCTGGCGATCGAACTGGCCGAGGTCCTGGACCTGGCCGTGCTGTCGGTGGATTCGCGCCAGCTTTACCGGCAGATGGACGTGGGCACCGCCAAGCCAACAGCGGCCCAGCGCCAGCGGGTGCGCCATGAACTGCTCGACCTGCGAGATCCCGACCAACCGATCAACCTGCAGGAGTTCGTGCTGTTGGCCCAGGCGGCCATCGCCGCCGAACACCAGCGCCGTGGCGTCGCCTTGCTGGTGGGAGGCACGGGCCTGTATCTCAAGGCGCTGCTGGCAGGGTTGCAGCCGCCGGCCGTCCCTCCCCAGCCCCAGCTGCGCCAACAGTTCAGCGCCCTGGGCCAGCCCCACTGCCATCGCCTGCTGCAACAGGCCGATCCCGAGGCGGGGGCCCGGATCATGCCTCTGGACGCGGTCCGCACCCAGAGGGCCCTGGAGGTGATCTATGCCACCGGTCGCCCCCTGAGCGAGCAACAGCGCCGCAACCCGCCCCCCTGGCGGGTGGTCGAGCTGGCCCTCGATCCGCCGGATCTGGCCCAGCGCATCGGCAGCCGCACCGAGCAGCTCTACGCCACTGGGCTGGTGGAGGAAACCGCAGGCCTGATCGAGCGCTACGGCAGCGACTGCCCGCTGCTGCAGACGATCGGCTACGACGAAGCCAGGCGCCTGCTGGCGGGGGAGCTCGATCGCCCAGCCGCCATCGCCGTCAGCGAGCGACGCACCCGCCAGTTCGCCAAACGACAGCGCACCTGGTTCCGTCGCCAGCACCAACCCCAGTGGCTCAATGGTGCCGATCTGCTGCAGGAGGCGCTGCTGGCGACCCAGCAAGGTCTAGGGTGACTGTCTAATCGCCGCGTTGAATGCCTCCCCGTCCCCGTTTTGACCGCCGGGCTCCCGTCCGGGAGCTGCCCAACATCAACGATCGCATCAACTACCCCAACCTCAGGGTGGTCGATGCTGATGGCAGTCAACTGGGAGTGATCACGCGCGAAGAGGCCCTGGATGTGGCCCGTGATCGCGAGCTGGATCTGGTTCTGGTCAGCGAGAAAGCCGATCCACCGGTCTGCCGGATCATGGATTACGGCAAGTACAAGTTTGAACAGGAGAAAAAGGCCAAGGAGGCCAAGAAGAAGTCGCACCAGACCGAAGTCAAGGAGGTGAAGATGCGCTACAAAATCGATTCGCACGACTACCAGGTGCGCATCGGTCAGGCCGTCCGTTTTCTCAAGTCCGGCGACAAGGTCAAGTGCACCGTGATCTTCCGCGGCCGCGAAATCCAGCACACGGCCCTGGCCGAGGTGCTGCTGCTGCGCATGGCCAAAGATCTCGAGGAGAACGCCGAGATCCAGCAGCTGCCCAAACGGGAAGGCCGCAACATGATCATGTTCCTCAGCCCCCGCAAGCAGAGCGCCGGCAAAGCTGGGGCCAAGCCAGGCTCTCCGGCCGCCGCCACGCCAGCGCCCATTCCCCTGCGGATCATCAAAACACCGGGCACCTGAGCCTCCACATCCAGACGGCACCAGGCCAACATCCAGCCCGCGAGTCCGCAGTTCAATGACGGAATCGCGGGCTGGCTTCCGTTTGAGCTGACACCCTGATCGCGGCACGAGCAGAGCGGCGAGTCCCACCAGCCCAACCTCAGGCTGAGCCGGCCGGAGGCCGTCCCAGCTCCGCGGCGAACAACGCCAGCAGCTCCTGCCAGCCCAGGGCCGCTGCCGGCGCCCGGAACGCTTCCCGGGCCTCACACATGAAGCCATGACCCGCCGCCGCCACCCGGATCAGGCGATGGCGACTGCCCTCAAGCGCCCGTTCGATCGCCAGTACATCCGGCTCCGGGATCAACTCGTCCTGATCGCCGCAGAGGTACAGCAGGCGCCCCGCAATCGCCGGCACCAGCTCGAGGCTGGGCGGGCCACCGCCGGGGCGCCCTGAAGCCACACCAGCCCCGTAAAACGCACAACTGGCTCCCACCTGCGGCAGCGTGGCGGCCAGCAGGGCCCCATGGCCACCGAAGCAGAAGCCGACACAGCCAAGCGGAGCGTTGGCAGTACCCAGCCAGCCCCGCAGCCAATC
>CALPNT020000239.1 GCA_943325005.2 Bifidobacterium breve
AATCTCGGTGTCGAAGCCGACATGCCCTTCGCCAAGGAATTCTTCACCCCGCTTCGGGACAACTTTCAAGCTGGACTGCGGGACGGCAAGGTGGTCACCTGCCTGCTGATCCAGTCCTTGCTGATCGAGGCGTTTGCAATTGCCGCTTATCACATCTACATTCCAGTTGCCGATCCTTTCGCCCGCAGGATCACTGAGGCCGTCGTCAAAGATGAATACACCCACCTCAACTACGGTCAGGAATGGTTGAAGGCCAACTTCGAGGCCAGCCGTGCTGAGCTGGAGCAGGCCAACCGCCAGAACCTCCCCCATGTGCGTCGCATGCTGGAGCGGGTGGCTGCCGATGCTGCCGTGTTGCAGATGGAAAAGAGTGCGCTGATCGAGGATTTCATGATCGCCTACCAGGAGGCCCTCACCGAGATCGGTTTCAACTCCCGCGAGATCGCCCGGATGGCGGTGGTTGCCCTGGTCGGCTGAGGGCCCCTCCGGGGCTCCGGGCAGCCGTGGCAGGATGTGACGCCGGCGACAGTTTTGGTCGGCCAGAGCCCCTTCCCTCCCCGCCCGCATGTTCGGCCTGATCGGTCACTCCACCAGCCTTGCCGCCGCCTGTGAACTGGCTGAGCGGCTCGGCTACCCGGAGTACGCCCAGGGCGATCTCGACATGTGGTGCAGCGCCCCACCCCAGCTGGTCGAGAACTTCTCGGTCACCAGTGCCACTGGCAAGACGATTGAGGGCGCCTACATCGACTCGGTGTTTGTCCCGGAGATGTTGCGTCGCTTCAAAACGGCGAAGCGCAAAGTGCTCAACGCCATGGAGCTGGCCCAGAAGCGCGGCATCGCCATCACGGCCCTGGGTGGTTTCACCTCGATCATTTTCGAGGACATGAATCTGCTCAAGGAGCAGCAGGTGCGCGCCACCACCCTGGAATGGGAGCGGTTCACCACCGGCAACACCCACACCGCCTGGGTGATCTGCCGCCAGGTTGAGCTCAACGCTCCCCGGATCGGTATCGATCTGGCCAAGGCCAGGGTGGCGGTGATCGGCGCCACCGGCGATATTGGTAGTGCGGTGTGTCGCTGGCTCAGTCAGCGCACCGGCGTGGCCGAGCTGCTGCTGGTGGCTCGCAAGGAGCAGCCCCTGCGGGATCTGCAGAGCGAACTGGGTGGTGGCCGCATCCTGGCGCTGGAGGAGGCGTTGCAGCAGGCCGATGTGGTGGTGTGGGTGGCGAGCCTGCCGGAAAGCCTGAGCATCGATCCCGCCAACCTGCCCAACCCCTGTCTGATGATCGATGGTGGCTATCCCAAGAATCTCGACAGCAAGGCCAGCGGTGCGGGCATCCACGTGCTGAAGGGCGGCATCGTTGAATTCCACCGCGACATTGATTGGCAGGTGGTGGCGCTTGCCGCCGAGATGGCCAAACCGCAGCGCCAGATGTTTGCCTGTTTCGCTGAGGCGATGTTGCTGGACTTTGAAGAGCTACACACCAACTTCAGCTGGGGACGCAACCACATCACGCTCGAGAAGATGGAGCTGATCGGCGCCGCCTCCTTGCGCCATGGTTTTCAGGCCCTGGGCCTGGACAGCCTCTCTGCCCCGGTCCCCAGCCTCGCCACCGCCTGACCCCCCCACCCCACCCCCATGGCCCGCCGCGCCCTGCTGGATTTTGAAAAGCCTCTGGTGGAACTGGAGGAGCAGATCGAACAGATCCGCCAGCTCGCCCGCGACTCAGAAGTGGATGTCAGCCAACAGCTGCTCCAGCTGGAAACCCTGGCCAGCCGGCGGCGTGAAGACATCTTCAGCGCCCTGACGCCAGCTCAGAAAATCCAGGTGGCCCGCCATCCGCAGCGACCCAGCACGCTCGATTACATCCAGCTGCTGTCCGACTCTTGGATCGAGCTGCATGGCGATCGCCGTGGTTCCGATGACAGGGCGATGGTGGGCGGCATCGGTCGCATCGGCGATCAGTCCGTGGTGATGCTCGGTCAGCAGAAAGGCCGCGACACCAAGGAAAACATGGCCCGCAATTTCGGCATGGCCTCCCCCGGCGGCTATCGCAAGGCGATGCGGCTGATGGAGCACGCCGATCGCTTCCGGCTGCCGATCATCAGTTTCATCGACACCCCTGGTGCCTATGCCGGTGTCCTGGCCGAAGAGCAGGGCCAGGGCGAAGCGATCGCGGTCAATCTGCGCGAGATGTTCCGGCTGCGGGTGCCGATCATCGCCACGGTGATCGGCGAAGGCGGCTCCGGTGGAGCCCTGGGCATCGGCGTCGCCGATCGACTGCTGATGTTCGAGCACAGCGTTTACACCGTGGCCAGCCCGGAGGCCTGCGCTTCGATCCTCTGGCGCGATGCCGCCAAGGCGCCCGCCGCGGCCGAAGCCCTCAAGATCACCGGAGCTGATCTGCTGCAGCTTGGGGTGATCGACAGGGTGCTGCGGGAACCTGCCGGGGGCAATCATTGGGCGCCGCTGGAGGCCGCCGCCACCCTGCGCAGCGCCATCATCGAGAACCTCCTCGAACTGCAGGCCCTGGGCGAACGGGAGCTGTGTGAGCAGCGCTATGCCAAGTTCCGGCGAATGGGGCGCTTTCTCGACGCAAGCTCGCCAGAAGGGGCCAGAACTGCTTAAGGTTTTCTTCCACGTTCTGATTCCTTGCCCGTTGCCCTGATCACCGGCGCCTCCAGCGGGATCGGCGCCGCCGCCGCCCGCCGTTTCGCCGCTGCAGGCTTCGACCTGCTGCTGCTGGCCCGCTCCCATGGCGCCATGGAGTCCCTGGCCGACGAGTTGCGCAGCGCCCATCAGCACCGCGTTGAAACCGCCGCCATCGATCTGAGCGATCCGGCCGTCATCGGTCCCGGCATCGCCGAACTCTGCGGAAGGGGGCTGGTGCCCTCCGTGCTGATCAACAACGCCGGCGCCGCCTGGACCGGGCCCCTGGCGGACATGTCGCTGGAGCACTGGCAGTGGCTGTTTCAGCTGAACATCACCAGTGTCTTCCAGATCTGCCAGGCCATGTTGCCGCTGATGCGTGCCCGGACGCACAACGGCCAACGCCATGGCGGCGGTCTGATCATCAATATCAGCAGCCATGCCGCCCGCAATGCCTTCCCGGAATGGGGGGCGTACAGCGCCAGCAAGGCTGCTCTGCAAACCTTCAGCCGTTGCCTGGCGGCGGAAGAACGGCAGCACGATATCCGCGTCAGCACCCTCACCCTTGGTTCGGTGGATACACCCCTGTGGGAC
>CALPNT020000240.1 GCA_943325005.2 Bifidobacterium breve
CGGCACGCTTCTCAATCCATCGCGATGACGCTTCCAAGTTTCAGGTGGTGACCTATACCACCAGCTCAGAGAATGCTTCGGCCAAAGCAGGCGTGGATTACAGCGTTGCGGCTGGCCAGATAGTGTTCAAGTCTGGCGAGACTGACAAATAAATTCTGATCGCTTTGAATCCGGACAGTCTCGAAGACAGCAGGAAAAGTTCGCTCTCCCTGGCAGTCGTAGAGCGACCCTTCTCTGATCAGAAGGAAGTCCATGTCCTGATCCAGTCGCTCAAGGATGCACACAGCGGTCGTCGTCCCGTCCTTTCCGGCGTCAGCCTCGATGTCAATGAGCTAGCCGCTACAGCCCAGCTCCAGTTGCGCGCCGACACCAACACCGGGGAGCAAGGGCAGCTCAAGTTACTGATCAGCACCCGCACCAGTGCAGACACCCTCGTCGTTGCTAAAAGCCAAGAGGTTTCAATCAATGATTTCAACCCGGATTTAGGCATCATCAAACCTGGGGACAACCTGCTGAACCTGGATAACGATGGCCGCCCCAATCAACAGGTCAAAATCAACCTGCAGCTGAATCTTCATGCCACGCCCAGAGATTCCCTGGTTTCCCTGCTGGGTGCAGACCTGACCTGGCAGAGCAGCGTCCAACTGCTGAACGGCAATCAGGTTCAGTTCTCCCAGGACGCCCCCCTCACCATCTGGCGCGCCGACAGTGGCGCCGGCCTGGTGACGTTCGGTCTCCAGGCCGGCGCCAGGAGCCTGACCCTGATCGCCGATGCCCAGGGGGGCAGCGCCGGCAGCCTCAATCCAACCAAAGCCAACGAGGCTGAAGGCTGGCAAACCACCGAGGCCCGCGCCATCGGCAGCCGCTCGATCACCGACGCCCAGAACCTCAGCGGCCCGGACTGGACCCCCACCGCCAGCCGCGATGGTGTCTCCCTGGCCCTGCTCAATCTGGCGGTCGATGGCAACCAGGTCACCGCCAGCTTCAGCGGTGGGGTCAGCGGCGTGTTTTGGCAGGCCACCGGCAACGCTCCCACCGTCGTGCCCGCCCCGGCCGCCGTTGAAGTGCAGCGCCTGGCTGGCTATGCCAACAGCCTTGGGTTCTATTCCGTGGATTCAATCACCGGTATGGTCGCCGGCCTCAATCCCGGCGACAACGGTTATCTGCAGGCGGCCCTAGCCCGCTCCCAGGGCGAGGGTCTACTGCTGGATTCCAAAACCTTGCCCCCCTTCGGGGGTTCCGCCACCTTCAACGCCCTCCCCCTCGACACTCGCGAACGCTACGGCGTGTTGCTGCTGCAGAACGGCGACCCCGCCGTGATCTTCTCCTCCTTCGCCGCCGCCAACCCGTTTGGTGCCACCCAGATGGTCAGCCTCAGCAACAGCAGCAACAACCTGGTGTTCGGCATCGAGGATCTATCGGTGGCGGGAGGCTATAGCGACAGCGACTTCAATGATCTGATCGTGCGCGTCCAGAATGTCGCCGTTCAGCTGTTCTGATCAGAATGCCGCTCTGCAGGTGTTCTGAGCAGACGTCCTGGCACCGGTAGGTGACAACGAAGGCCAGCGACCTGAGCTGACTCAGCCGCTGGCCCCAGCTGCGCCGGGGCTGGATCCGTTCCTGCCCCAGCAGCACCCGGCCGCTGTGCTCCACAGCCACAGGGATTGAGCCTCACGATGCGGTGCCAGTGCAGGCCTGGTCCGGATCCTTGTTGCCGGTGGAGCGTTGGTATCCAGTGCCCGTGGTCCTGCAGCTGTGGGTCTGAAGCTGTGTGCCTGCAGCTGCCTGCATGGCGGCCGTCGCCACGATGATCCGCGGATCCAGAAGACCGCCACGAAGCTCGGCTTGGAACACTTGTGGCGTAGTAGCTGCTGTGCAAGTAAGGCGCCAGGCCAGCCGCCAGCCACGCTAAGCAGGTGCAATGTCTTCTCCGGCGTGCGCCAGCGTCCATTGATAGCAGCCGACTTATCGACCGCATATGCAAGGAACGTCAAGAGGCTGAGCCCGATGTACACCACAAGGACAATAGGACTGACCGGCCATCGGCTTGCGACATAGAGCCAAACTGTGGTGAAAGCCGGGATCGCCAGTAGCTTCGGGAGAGTCCATGATGCAGGAGACTCCGCTCGAGAAGTCTTTGGTGCTCGGTTATTTGCTAGGTAGTGGACTGAGTGCGCACGCATCTTGCCGTTTAGACCAAATTCAACCTCGAAGGTCAAAACTTGTCCAATCGTCGGATGGCCGGTGCCAGGTGGAAAGGCCTTGATGTGAACGAAGATGTCCTTACCACCCTGTGCTGGTTCGATGAACCCGAAGCCTCGCTCATCATTCCACGATCTGAGTTTTCCGCTTAGTCGCATCGCTGGGTTCTGCGTCGGTTTAACTCGTCATTGGCAGGTTCCGAGAACCACCGGTAAATAGCCGGTCTTGTCCGAGAACCATTCCGGATAGTTCTTGGCAATGGCCATCTAGAACAATCCCAGCATGGATTTCTGCGGCAAGTCTCCCACCGGTTGCCATGATTCATGCGTCCGCAAACAACCTGTTCATTCGGCTACAAAACCCTGGCCTCCCTGCCGCAACCGCGATGGCAACAGCCAACAGTGCTCCCGTCGCCACGCCGTGCCCCCAAGCTCTGCCCAGGCAAGATCAGCCCCCTGGACACAGCACCCCACCCTGATCGCCCTGCAGCCTTCCCTGCAGATCACCGCCGACTGCTGGGCCCTTCTCTCTGCCCCCGACGGCAGCAGCCGCAAGGAGCACTACCTCCCCAAGGGTGAACGGGAACCGGATACGGCGTACCGCAAGCGTCTGGATGCCGCCCGCCCCTCAGGCTTCTTCCGCGACGCCCTGCGCACCTACGCCGGGATGCTCAGCCGGGGCAGCTGGATCAGCCTCCCCACCAGCCTGAGCTCGGTGCTCACCGACGTGGACGGCCGGGGTACGGACTTGGGCGTCTTCCTCGCCGCTGCAGACCTCCTGGTCCTCCGCGATGGCGCCGCCCTGGTGCTGGTGCTCCCCCCCGAGCACAGCTGGCCTAGCGAGGGCGACCGGCAGGAGGCCCTGCGCCGCGGCGATCGCCTGTCTCTGCCGCGGCTGCAGCTGGTGCCCCGGGTCAACTGCCTGAACTGGGAGCTGCCGGTGTCCTACGGCCTGCCGGGGCGGATTATTTGGCGGGAACCGGTGAACCGGCCCATCAATGCTGAGGTGGCCGGGCCGGAAGCAGGCGTCACCGAGCA
>CALPNT020000241.1 GCA_943325005.2 Bifidobacterium breve
CACCGGCCTTGCCCTGCTCGATGACTGAAAGGTTGCCGTACGAGATCACCTCAAAGCCCGCCTCGGACCCCCATTCACATGCGGTGTACTGGGTCCAGCCGTTACGGCGCCGCCAGTTGAGCAGCATCTTCCCGAAGGCTCTGCGGGACTCGTCCTGCCAGTCGAGGACGGCCTGGTAGGTGCGTTTGACGGGCTCTGTTGCTTGTGCCATAGCCCGATCCTAAGCGTTCCTTGGCACTGCTAGCCAGAGCTTGTTACAGCTTGGCGGGCTGCTTTCGGCAGTTTCCTGACTCGGTCAAGAGCTGTTTGACCTGTTGGCCGGTGAGAGCCCGGCCTGTCTGGGCCTGGAAGCGCAGGGCCAGCGTGTAGGGGTGGATGCCGGGATGGCAGTGGGCCAGGGCCTGCAGCTGCCTGCGGAGTTCGGGCCTGTTCAATAGCCCGACCCGGCCCTGGGATCCAGGGCCAGGACCGCCTGGGCCTGTGCAATCGAGCGGCAGACAGCCCCCACCCCGCCCAGCTGCTGCACCAACTTCAGAAAGGCCCGCTGCTCAGGGCTGAGTGTTCCGGAGCCCGTCTTGATCTCCAGGGCGACGAACTGGGCGAGCCGCTGGCCGACCAGCTCTGGCGTGATCTCCAGCGAGCGCAGACCGATCAGGTCGCTGCTGCCCTTGCACAGCCCGAAGCGCACAAAGCGACCCTGCTGGTCGACCAGGGCGCCGGTGTTGTTGCGCCAGAGCCGCACCGGTCCGCGGCCGCAGGCCAGGCGGATGCGCTGCTGGATCTCGTGCTCGCTGGGGGAGGAGGCCATGCCTCCTGTTGCCGGGCTGGCCGTCAGGTATCGGCATGTATTGGCAGTTCAGCCAATACATGGGCAGTATTGGCTGAGCCGGTCCCTCAGCTGATACCTCGATCGATGGCGCTGCCGAATCTCTGGGGGCTCTACAACCTGCGTTCCTCCCCCTACTTCCAGGCCACGCTGCGCTCTGACGCTGAGGCCACGCCGCTGAGTCTCTTCGTGGGCCGGCAGGGGGAGCGGCAACTGCTGCTCACCACCATCGGCAGCAGCCGCAGCTCCAGACAGGCTCTGGCCGGCAGGCCCGGCATCGGCAAGACCACCCTGGTGCAGGCGGTGAAGGCCGATGCCCGTGAGGCGGGTTACTGGACCTCCGCCGAGATTATTTCGCTGGGCAGTGAAGGCAGCTCAGAAGACCTGCTGGGCCGGCTACTCCATGCTGCCTTCGACGCAGTGCTGGCCAGTTACCCCACCGCGGCCGGGCCAGCGGTGGAGGCCGCCCAGCAGCTGGTGCGCAGTTTTCGGCTGCGGGGTGGGGGCTTTTCGGCGTCGGCCTTGGGCTTTGGCGCAGGCGGCACGCGGACAGAAAGCGTGTCAACACCTCCCAGCGCCCTGGTGCTCGATGGACCGCGGGTGCTGCGGGACCTGCTGGCCTATGCCCAGGAGCAGGGGGCCCAGGGCCTGGTGCTGCACCTCAACAACCTCGAGAACCTCAGCGAGGCCGATGCCGACCGTGCCGCCGATCTGTTGCGCAGCATCCGCGATCAGGCCCTCTTGCTCGATGGCCTGCACCTGATCGTGGTGGGCACCACAGACGCGGTGCGGACGGTGGTGCAGACCCACACCCAGATCCGCTCGGTGTTCAGTGATCCGCAGGTGCTTCAGCCCCTGGCGCTGGAGGACGTGCAACTGCTGCTGGCCAACCGCTACGCCGCCCTGCAGCTGGACCTGAACCTGCCCTGGCGCAGGCCAGTGGACAACGCCGTGGTGGAGCGTCTCTACCAACTCTTCCGCGGAGATCTGCGCGGGATGCTCAAGGCCCTGGAGGACGGCATGACCGCATTGTTGGGGCTGACCGCCCCAGCCTCTGGCGATGGGGCCGCGCCCGTCGGCATGGACGATCTGCTGCTGGTGCTGCGGCAGCGCAATCAGCGGGAGCTGGAGGATCAGCTCGGGCCAACAGCCTGGGAGCGTCTGTTGGTCTGGGGCAACCGTGACCCGGAAGCCCGTGAGATCCAGATCGGCCTCAAGACGCTATGGAACATCAGCCAGCCGGCGGTCTCCCAGACCCTGCAGCAACTCATCGCTGTTGGTGCCGTGGAAGCCCTGCCCCGCAAGGGGCGTGAGCCGATTCAGTACCTGCTCACCGGCACGGCAAGGCTGGCGTTTTAGACCCTGCTCCACCACGAGAGTCGAGCGCACAAATACCCCAGGTATTTGCTGAATGTCGAATGCCTGGGGTGTATTCGGAGGGCTGCACCCCTGGCCAATCCTTCATGCCTTGCTGCGCTGCCGGGCTGCCCAAACATGCCTGGCCCAGCCCGGCTTGTAGCCCCGCTCCTGCTCGCGCTGCAGCAGCTCCTCGAAGGTGCGGCAGCCAGCTGCTGGGTGTCTCCGCTGGGGCCGCTGCTGCTGGACTCTGGGCCGGTGGCGCGCCGAGCCAGTGACTTCAACCAGCTCGCCCTCAAGCTGCTGCAACCCGCGGCGCTGCTCATCGCGCTCGCCTGTGAGGAACAGGTGGCCGCAATCGGGGCAGACCAGTGCGGCACTGGGGCAGCTGCAGAAACAGACCGGGCAGTCCTTGATCGGAATCGAGATGCCCTCCCGCCGACGCCGACCGGCCAGGTCCCACTCGCGCTCATCGGTGGGCAGGCCGTGGCGATGGGCGTTGCCCACGTGATCAAGGATCACCGCTTCCTGCTTCCCAAGTGCGGGACGCAGGGCACGGCCCACCATCTGCAGATAGAGCGACAAGGAAGCGGTGGGGCGCATCAGGATCGCGCCGCCCACCGAGGGGATATCGGTGCCCTCGGAAACGATCATGCAGTTGGTGAGCACCTCCACCTCGCCGGTACCCAGCCCTGCGATCAGGCGTTTGCGCTCCTCGGCCGGGGTGCCGCCGCTCACCGATGCGGCCCTGATTCCCGCAGCGCGGAAGGCAGCGGCCATCTGCTCGGCATGCTCGATGGTGCAGCAAAAGCAGATCGCCGTACCCGGATGCAGTCGGCGCCGGTAGTGCGACACCGCATCGCCGATAGCGGCCCGGTCCCCAAAGGCCTGGGCAGCTTGCTCGAGGTCGAACTCACCCATCCG
>CALPNT020000242.1 GCA_943325005.2 Bifidobacterium breve
ACCAGCCCCGGCAGGCCGCGGGGCAGCAGGCCGAAGACCACCAGCCAGCGATCGACACCGCCGCGGCGCTCGCGGGCCGTGATGCCAAAGCCACAGACCAGCTTGCTGAGCAGGGCCAGGACGATCAACACCAGGGCGAACCACCAGGAGGCGGGCCGCAGCAGGGTGTGGGCATCGATGCGCATGCCGACACTGATGAAATAGAGAGGCAGGAACACATCGGCCAGCACGGTCAGCACCGGCCGCCCGTCCTCGGGCAATGGCGAGAGGCGCGCCAGCAGCACCCCACCCCAGAGAGCACCCAGCAGGCTGGTCAGCCCCAGGGCCTCCCCCACCCAGGCCGTCGCGATCAACAGCAACAGGATCGCCAGGGGACTGCTGGGCGGCCGGCGCGGCTGCCGCCCCCAGCGATCGACCAGAGGCAGGCTCAGGCCTGCCAGCGCGACCCCCAGCACCGGGCCGAACAGACCCAGCCCGGAAGCGCCGATCGAGCGGCCCGCCATGGCGGTGGCCATGGCCAGCAGGGCGATGGCGGGTAGATCGTCCAGCACCGAAACCGCCACCAGGAGCCGTCCCGATGGGGTCTGCAGCGCCTGCCGCTGGGCCAGCACCCGCAGGGTGACGCCGGTGCCGGTGGCGCAAAGCACAGCCAGGCACAGCAGGGTGGTGGGAGTTGAGAGGCCGAACCAGGACCGGAGCGGCCAGAAGGCCAGGAAGGGAGCCAGAAAACTGATCGCCACCAGGCGGCTCAACGGCCCCCGCTGAGACAGCAGCAGATCGCCTCGCACCTCAAGGCCCACCTGGAAGAACAGCGTCAGCACCCCCAGTTCCGTCAGGCCACTGAGGGGCGCAACGGCCGCAAACGGCAGCACCGTGTTGCCGAGCACGAAGCCGGTCGCCAGCTCCAGCACGATCGCCGGCACGGCCCAGCGGGCCAGACCACCGGCACTCAATCGGGCCAGCAACAGCCCGATCAACAGGATCAGCAGCGTGCTGAGCAGCGAGGGAGCGAGCATGAATTGCATCCATCCGAACAGCTCAGGCCAGGGCGTGCTGGCAGCAAGCCCCAGCCCTGACCCCCCGGGGGGACTGACGCTAGCGAACGTGAGCTGGCGGCCTAGCGTTCATGTTGTCGAGCGCTCCCCCTCCCGCATGCCGCCGCTCAACGGCCTCGAGAGTTTTCGCCGCACGGTGATCGGGCAGCCCCTGCCCACCAGCGCCCACCACGAAGAGCGCTACAACAACGCCGAGGCCCTGGCAATCCTGAGCTCGGACGCCCTCTCCTCGGTGGCCTACGCCACCCAGGAAATCGTGCTGATGCTCGGCATGGCCGGCGCCGCCGCCCTGAACCAGACGCTACCGATCACGGCTTTGATCGTGGGGCTGATGTTGATCGTCGCCACCAGCTACCGGCAGACGATCAAGGCCTATCCCCAGGGCGGCGGCTCCTACCGGGTGTCGCAGGAGAACCTCGGCGCCATGGCGGGCCTGGTGGCCGGGGCCTCGCTCTCGATCGACTACGTGCTGACGGTGGCGGTGAGCGTGGCGGCGGGCATCGCCGCCCTCACCTCCTATTTCCCGGCCCTGGAAGGCGAGCGGGTGCTGCTCTGCCTGCTGGGGGTGGTGCTGGTGATGGTGGCCAACCTGCGGGGCGTGAGCTCCAGCGCCCGGCTGCTGAGCGTGCCCACCTATTTATTCATGGGGCTGATCGTCACCCTGCTGGTGGCCGGGGCGATCAAGGCGGGGCTGAACCAACTGCCCACCACGCCCCTGGACGTGCAGCAGCGCCTGCTGGAGCAGGCCCATGCAGGGGGCCTGACGACGTTCGGGCCGCTGCTGCTGATGCGGGCCTTCAGCTCCGGCTGCGCCGCCCTCACCGGCATCGAGGCGATCAGCGACAGCGTCACCGCCTTCCGGCCGGTGGAGTGGCGCAACGCCCGGCGGGTGCTGGCGGTGATGGTGGTGATGCTGGCGGTGATGTTCAGCGGCATCAGCGCCCTGGCCCACCAGACCGGCGTGGTGTACGTCGAGAACGGGCCAACGCTGCTGTATCAGCTGGGCGAACGGATTTTTGGCAACGGGCTGCTGCTGGCGGTGCTGCAGCTGGCCACCCTGCTGATCCTGCTGCTGGCGGCCAACACCGCCTACGCCGACTTCCCGCGCCTGGCGGCCTTCCTCGCCCAGGACGGCTACCTGCCCCGCCAGCTGGCCTCGCTGGGCGATCGCCTGGTGTTCAGCAACGGCATCTTCGCCCTCAGCGGCTTCGCCGGCCTGCTGTTGATCCTGTTCCAGGGCAGTGTCAGCCGGCTGATCCCGCTCTATGCCGTCGGGGTGTTCATCAGTTTCACCATGTCCCAGTCGGGGATGGTGATGCACTGGTGGAAGGAGAAGGGACGGGGCTGGCTCAGCAAGGCCCTGGTCAACGGCCTGGGGGCCCTGATCACGGCCCTGGTGGGCCTGGTGCTGCTGGTCAGCAAGTTCAGCCACGGGGCCTGGCTGGTGATGCTGGCGATCCCGTTGCTGGTGAGCCTGTTTCTGCGCATCCGCACCCACTACAACGCCGTGGCCCGGCGCCTGCGCATGGCCTCGGACAAGCTGCTCAAGTTGCCGGAACCGCCGCCGGCCGGTTCCGGCAGCCCCACGGTGGTGCTGGTCGGCCAGCTGCACCGGGGCACCTTCGAGGCGATCCGCTTCGCCCGCAGCATCGCCAGTGATCTGGTGGCGGTGCATGTCGACCTCGGCGGCGGCCGCACCGAGCGGTTCATGGAGCAGTGGCAACGCCAGGTGCCGGAGGTGAAGCTGGTGGTGCTCGATTCCCCCTACCGCTCTCTGGTGGATCCGGTGGTGCAGTACGTCAAGCAGTTCGAAGGGGAGCATCGCAAGGACCGCAACCACTTCTGCGTGATCGTGCTGCCGGTGTTCGTGACCCGGCGCCGCTGGGAGAACCTGCTGCACAACCAATCGACGATCGTGCTGCGCAATGCGCTGCGCGCCCAGGGCACCCGCGTGGTGACCACGGTCGGTTTCTATCTCTAGGGCTGAGCCTCAGACCTGGCCGTCGAAGCGGCGCCGATGGCGCATCGAGTCCCAGAAAGACA
>CALPNT020000243.1 GCA_943325005.2 Bifidobacterium breve
ATCAGGCTGCGAACCTCGACTGGGGGTCGAGGGTTTTGTGGCTCGAGGGTGTTGGCTGTTTGAGCTGGGTGGCCTGGAGTTTTCTTCTGGGGGTTGGACGACATGGGGGCACGCCTCGGCCTGGCGGCACGTCGGCTTAGCCCCATCAGGCTGCGAACCTCGACTGGGGGTCGAGGGTTTTGTGGCTCGAGGGTGTTGGCTGTTTGAGCTGGGTGGCCTGGAGTTTTTTCTGGGGGTTGGACGCCTTCGCAGCGGCAGCTCTGCTGGTCCCGGGGGGAGGGATAGCCTTTCGGGGCAGAGCTTGTGGGTATGGGTGGATTGATGACTCCGGAGGGGCAAAGTTCTGATGTGGAGGTGCTCAGCCTCTTTCCTCGCTATTTGCTCAAGGGCAGGCTGAGCGAGGCTTTGCTGGCCGATCTGCAGCACCTGGCCCGCCAGGTGGCGGCCAACCCGGAGGCCAGTCCGAATGCGGCGGCCAAATTGGCCGGCCAGTTGTTTCAGCAGCGGGAGCTGCGGCCGGATCAGCCGGCGGTGATTGAGCTCTGCCGCGATGTGATTCTGCCGGGCTGTGAGCGCTGGATTCGCCATGTGATCGACAAGCAACCCCCCCAGGGACGGGGTCCCTGGGTGCCGGGGCGCTACACCCTGCAGATGATTGATCTCTGGCTCAATGTGCAGCGCCAGGGTGATTACAACCCCACCCATACCCATGGGGGTAGTTTTTCTGGTGTGTTGTTTCTGCAGGTGCCACCCCAGATCAACGGCGAGAGCTTCGACGGCCAGCTCTGTTTTCACGGCCCGGAGGAATGGCATATCCAGAGCTTTCGTACCGGCATGGCCGAATACGTGTTGCCTGTGCCCGGTGATTTCTATGTGTTTCCCGCTTGGCAGCCCCATTCGGTGGCGCCGTTCCGCGGTGAGGGGGAGCGCTGGTCGATCGCCTTCAACGTGGTGGCGGTGCCCCAGACGCCGCGGTCTTCGCCCCCGGGCTCCCAGCTGGCCGATCCGACACGGTCTGCGGTGGCTCCAGCGGCGGTGAACGTGTCGCTGTCGTCAGCTCGGCCCAGGCCTGGAGGCTTCTGAACTGGGCCACGGCTGCGGTGGCGGTGCGGCCTGGTGAGGGCCGATGGAACCAAGCCACAGAGCCTTTCCCGGTGCGCCGAGGCGAAACCGCCCCTGGGGAAGATGACGCTGTTGAAGAACCAGCGGGCCATGGTGTTGGCGCTGGCCAGCGACTGGCCTGAGGGGCAGTGCACGATGCGCTGGTCTGGCAGGAGCGGCCCGCCGGCTCACGAAAGACAGCTCCTGCTGTCGCCACCAGCGCTCAGCGAGGAAGCGAGGGTGTTGCTTCCGCTAACACCACGGCGGTGGACTTCCCCTTGAGCCGCAAGGTCTTGCCGCCGGGACAACAGCCAAGGCCGCCGCTCGCCCTTGGCTTCCGGTGTCAGCGATACCCGCAGGGGCTGCAGCCCGGGAATCCGGCCCCTCGTCTGCTGGGCTCTGGCGGTTGCCTCAGCCCCCGCCTTCCCCGGCCTGTTCACCCGCCAGGGCTTCGAAGTAGGCGGCATCGGCGCCGCGCTGGCGGGCGTTAGCGCGGGCCTTGGCGTGGCCGGCGGCGGGTGGCCTGGGTGGGCCCTGGCCCTCGGATTGCGGAGTAAAAACCTGCTCGTGATCCGCCTCGGCGTTGACCATCTGCTGGCGTTGCTGGTGCTGGCGGAGCCGTATGGAGCGTTGCTGCTCCTGGCGAAGCTGCTGACGCTCCTCCCAGTTCTCCCGACGCTCCTGCTGCCAGAGCCGGCCCGCCTCCAGCACCCCTTCAAAGGCCAGCCGCCATTCGGCCCGCAGCGACAGCTCACTGCCCCGGCGCTGGGCCGCGGCCGCAAAGGCCAGGGCCAGCCCCAGGGACAGCAGCACCACCCGCAGGCTGTCCTTACCCAGGGCCAGCAGCTGGGCTGGATTCAACCCCTGACCCGGCACGGCCCCTGAGGCCCCAGCCGCCTCAGGCTGCCGCTGCCGGGCCCGCTGCTCAACGGCCTGCAGCTGGGCGAGCAGACCGGATTGGATCGCCGCCAGGCTCTGGCGCTGATCCACCGAGCCCAGGGGTGGGGCCTGAATCGCCGCCAGATTGACCTGTAATGCCGCAACACTGTTGGCGCTGACCACGGCCTGACGGAACTGGGCGATGCGCTGCAGCTCCTGGCGGGCGCCGCGGGATTCGGCGGCACCGGCCCAATCGAGGGCCCGCCAGGCCGCCAGACCCTGCAACGGAATCAGCAGCAAATAGGCCAGCGCCACCCAACGGCAAAGGCTCCCCACCAGTTGCCGGCGCCCCACCAGCCACTCAGCCTCCGGCAGCAGTGCCGCCGCCAGATTGAGCAGCAGCACGGCCAGCAGGGCCAGAAAGCCATTGCTACAGAGCGCAGCGGTGAAGGCCAGCTGCCAGAACGGATCCGCCAGCTTCAAGGGCAGCAGCGGCACAGCCACCACCAGCATGAACATCAGCAGCAACACATTGGCCACTGACGCCAGCAGCGAAGCCAGGCGCTGGCGCTCGCCAACGGGAAAGAACATCTCCACGACCCGGCCTCAGGCCAGGGGCTGACTGGAGCCTGCGGAAACGCGGGATTCCTGGATGCGCTTCCTCAACTTGCGACTGAAGCCGAAGGCGGCAGCGGCGCCGAAGAGCGGCAGCGGCGCCGGGACGGCCGACACGTTGACCTGGGCCCAGGTGAAGCTGTCGCCCGGGGGTAAAGCATCATAAGAGAGAATCGAGGGAGACTGGTAACGTGAATCATAGTAATAAATTCTCAAGTTCTGGCCCGAAGTGGCATATGCAAAGACTGGCCCGAAGGGGGCTCCCAAGTTATTCGGTTGACCCAATCCAGAGCCCACTTGGGTAGCGAACTCCAGCGCCAGGTTTGAGGAGCCCCACCAAGGCATCACTCCGCCGTTGGCCGGGGTTCGGAATTTGCTGGTGTTGCTGTTGTAGCTCCCCGTGAACGTGGTCACGTCGTACAACAGACCGCCCACCGTCACCACATAGGCCTGGGCCGAGCCGGGGCTGAGGCTG
>CALPNT020000244.1 GCA_943325005.2 Bifidobacterium breve
CCTGCGTTGTCATGTCAATCAGCCGCTGCGGCGCAGCTGGATTGAACATCCCTACGGCGAGGAGGAAATCGCCCTGCTGGAAGAGGAAATGCTGCCGGTGTTGCAGCGCTGTCTGCAACGCATCGATGAAATCGATGCCGAGCTGGAAGAAGAGCTGGAGGCGCAGATCGCGATTGCGCAGCTGCGGCAGCAGGTGGCCTTGGGCCAGGGCGGTGCTGCCCCGCAGCTGCTGGGGATATTGAGCCCCTGAGGCCAAGGGCCCTCGTGGCCCGGGCTGGCCGGGAGCCCTGATCCCGGTTTCTTCTCATGCGCCCAGGGCGATGGTCAGGGCGGGGCGGCAGCCGCTGGGACGGAATGCTGCTGTAGTCGCGGTCGGGACTGTGGATGCCCGCATCAGGGCCGGAGGCGATCAGAAGGCCCAGAGCCATGCGGGGCCTGGTTGCTATCGGGACGGTGCGGCTGGCCGGGTCGGCAAACGCCGCCTGGGCCTGCCCCGGCGCGGGCCGGCTGGCAAGGGCTGACGTGAATCCCTCGCAGGCTCGGGCCCCTTGCCGGCCGTCTCCTTGCCGGTGCGGTTTGGCCCGGTCGTTCGCCTTTCCGGCCATGGCCTTTCCTTCCCCCTCCCGGCCCTGCTGCCCCATCCGCATCGTCTCGGTGCATCTGCTTGATGCCGCCGGCCAGCTGCTGCGGGTGCTGTTCCTCGATCGCGAGGGCCACATCAGCGCCCAGCCGCACTACGTGCCCCGCGCCGAGGCACTGATCCTGGCCTCGAATCAGCAGATCGTGCTCGGGTCTCAGGCCCAGGTGCGGGTGCTCTGAGCAGCAGCCCCCAGCTGGCTCTCCGCATCGGGGCAGTCCCAATCTGGACTGCCCCGATGCGGACCTGGCTTCTCGGACTCGTCCGGGGGGGCGGCGGTGGCCCTTCCCATGCTGCGGCGCTCGCGCAAGGGTTCCACGAGCTGGCCACCACGGGGCCTGGTTCCCGTTGGGATTCGACTGCACCAGATCCTGGCCAGCCCTTGCGCGGCGCCGCCTCTGGGTCAGGTCCTCCGCCGTTATGACCATGGTCCAAGTCCAGGTTCTCCACGATGTGCTCCAGAGCGGGATCCGCTGGCGCGTCACCCTCCATGCCTGCCCCGGTCAGGGAGCCTTGGTGCGCTTTGAGAAAAGCGGCAAGGGCGGGCGGCTGTTGCATCAGGAATCTGCCCAGTGGAATCAGCTGGCTGGGGGCTTCCTGCTTCCCCGCGAGCGGGTAGCGGGCGGGATGGTGCCCAAATATCTGGTGGAGCGCATCGAAGCCATCCTGCGCGGATCGCCCCTGCCGGCCAGTCGCGCTGAGCGGGAGCAGGTGCGCGGGAGGTTGGTGCGGGCCCGTTAGGGGTTTGCCGGGGGGCCTCAAGGAAGGCCTTCCTGGCGCAACGATCGAGCATCACCAACTGACGGTTTTGACGCTTTGGCGTAAGATCGGCCCATGACTGCGATCAGCCCGGCTCTCCTCAGTGATGTGACCGCCGCCCTCCGGCAGGCTGGTCGCAGCGACCTGGTTGATCTGCTGGTCGCGAGTGCCACAGCTGCCCCGCTGACCAGTAAGCAGGCCGCCACCTTGCTTGGGGTGTCGTCAGCCAACACCGTGAAGAACTGGCTGGAGGGCGGCTGGTTTCCTGGAGCCTTTCAGACCGCCGGGGGCCATTGGCGCTTCCCGCTGGAAGATGTGGAGGCCGTGAGGTCGCGTTTGGAAAGCCTGCGCGATCGCAACAGCCGCAGGGATCTGACACCTGTTGATTGCAATGGCGAGTCGGCCGATTTACCGCTGTCATGATTCCAGTTCAGCGCAAAAACTTTCGCATCGTCAGCATTGGGTCGCCATCATCAAGCTGGAATGGGCCGGCTGGATCCGTGATAAAGCCGACTTTCTTATAGAAGCCGATTGCCCGCGCATTGGTCGAGCGCACCCATAGCTTCAGGGCAACACAGTTCGCTTTGGATCGCGCGAGTTCCTCGAGGTCGGCCATGACTGAAGCGGCGTAGGACTGATCATCTGCCGAGGGATTCATCTGGCCTTGAAAGGCTTGGTCGACACCAAGCATCGAGATCACCAAAACCTTGGCCTTCGAGCTGCTCGCGTCATCGGGATGGGGCTGGTTGCGGAAGCTCACGGCGGCATACCCCACAACAGCTCCAGAATCTCCAGCACGGAAGACGTAAGTCGTGAGCGACCCTCCCTTGCTTTTCTCTGCTAACCATTCGCGGCTACGAAAGTATTGATCAACCCGTGCCTGGCCGCAGCAGAAGACGTCTAGAAAGGAGTCATCCGGTACCGCCAGCTCAACAAAGATTCCCTGCGCCATGGTCAACAGTCCCCATGTTGCTCAGTATAGGGAGGGGAATCTTGCCCCTCCCTTGCCTAGCCCTAGTTTGCCGAGCTGATGCCCGGGGATCGCTTTTTTGAGGTCAACGGTGTCCCTTCAAACGTTGACCTCATCAATCGTGATCACCTGCTCCCATGCTTTGGCGATCGAGCGATCCAGGTGGCCTCACACCCCCCGCGGCCAGAGCAACCCTGTGGTGGGCCTGGCCAGAGCGCCGCTCCCATCACCCCCTCCACTGCCACCCCCTGAACTTGAGAGCAGCGGCCCCTGCTGCGGGTGCTGCCGGGCGCCCATGGCGCTCATCGGCGGGTAGTGGCGGATGAAGTCCGCTGTGCCGGTGATCAGCTGGAGACCCTGAGGCGGCAGGCCGGTGATGAAGTGCAGCTCATTGCATTCCCGCCAATGGCTCAGGGCCAGGGGTGCGCTCCAGGGGCTGCTCTGGGTGTGGCTGGTGCCGGTGGGCACCCACAGCCACACGTCCCGGTCGGTGGAGCGTTGGCCCAGCTGCAGCATCACCCCATCGGGGCGGGTCACCTTGCCGAAATGGGTGCTGGCACCGCGGGTGGAGGTGGAGCCGATGAACAGCGGCGCCGGCAGCTGGATCAACGGTGGTGGGGAATCAAAGAGGCCCTGGCTCTGCAGCACGACGTCGACATGGCCCAGGGCGATGCCGCTACGTAGCTGGTGGCCGTTGGCG
>CALPNT020000245.1 GCA_943325005.2 Bifidobacterium breve
CCGTGCATTCAGCCCCGCCCCTTGATCTCAGTGGTGGCCGGGGGCGCCGGCGCGATGGCGGCGGTGCAACGGCAGGAGGCGCCCGCGGTGGGCGCAGCTCGGCACGCGAGCCGGCAGCCGGAGGGGCACGGCGGCGCTCCCGCAGTCGCTGATCATCCTGTTACAAACACCACTGTTTCCAGAGCCGTTCTGCGTTGCACTAAGGAGGCGTTGATGCCAGTGCCATGCCCTACGAGCCCGGATCCAGTGAGTGCCGCGTGTTGATCGACTGCAAAGCCCAGATCGAAACCATGCTATTGGCCCTTTCGCGGATCGATAACAGCCGCCATATCCGCGATCAGCTGGTGTCGGTTCACAACCAGCTGGAGGGCCTGCATGAGTTGCACCGACGCCAGCCCGAGGGTTCAGCTGCCGCAGCCTCCTAGGCTCAATTCACAGTCGTCTGTTCGTTTTGAGCGCTCCTCTATCCCCACAAGTTGGATGAAGCGTCTGCCAGCCGGCCTCAGCTTTGAGGGAGCGGGCCAAAGCGAGTGACAACGACCTCCAGCCGATTCCAAATTCGTCAGCCATGCAGCTGTGCCGCCGTTCCAGCCCTTGGCGAGCCACATGGCCTGCATGGAGGAGATCGGGGACTGCAACCTAGGCCAGACCCCCTGAGCCGCTATTCGATAAAGAATGGGGCAAACAATGGAACCCTGTCTGGGCTTGCCCAAGGAATTGACTAGATGAATAACAGGCACTTTCAGCCTTGCCGTACGTAGTTCAACAGTGACAGCCAAGCCTGGGTATCAGAGCTTGCTATTAACACAAGAGCCGCGAGAACACAGGTATAGTCGCAGAGAAAGATGATTCGATTCAGGAAACGCAATTCGCCTTCCATGGCCCAGAAGGCGTGGAATACCAGTGGAGCGACCAGGGTGAAGGCTATCAGCACACCTGCCATCAAAGCAGGCTGGAATCCAATCACCATCATCAAGCCAGCAAATAATTGCGTGCTCACTCCAAGCCAAAACAGCAATTGAGGAGCAAAAAAGTTTCGCTTCCTCAGAGATTCTATAATGGCGGCAGAGGACCTAGTATTTGCAATACCGAATCCAAAGAAAAAAGCACCGACAAGCAATTCGGCTAATTTCTGCGCCCAATCTGTCGTCATGGCAAAGCTTTCGGATTTCAACAACATAGGCTTGACCACAGCCGCTTCGCTGACTTTCCAGTTCACGGTGTACCCAGAAAAAGAGCTGGGATCACCCATCCAGTACAAATGAATTGAAGCAACTTGGCAGCCAAGCCCAAGCTGCTTTTTAAAGTTCAGAAACTTTAAAGCCAAGGCTTTTGAACCACCCATCAAGCTCGCTCCTTTCGCTGGAGATGTGCGAGCTTCCCTGCAACAACACGTCAGCTAGAGGAGGGAAACTTGGTATCTCAAGCTTCATTTTGTGGGCCGTGGCCTTGTTCCCAGTTTCGGCAGGCAGCATAGGCTCCCGCCAGGGTGGCCACCTTCACTTGCTGCCTGGGTTGTTGTTCATGGCTCACCACATAGCGGCCCGTTGTTTCCCGAAAGATCTGACAGCCAGATCCCGTGACATTCACAAACGACAGTTCGCTTCCCATCAGAACCCCAATCCACACTTCTGGTTCTGTCTAATGGCGCTCGATCCCCACCCGACTGTGATGGGACCCTAACAATACAAGTCTTCATTTTTGACCTTAAGCAGAACAATTCAGGCCCAGCCTAACCAACCTAAATCCTTAATCTTTTCCCCGGTTTTGGGCTGAATGGGGGCCGTTCCTTGGTGAGCTTGAGGGCCGGAAATCTACTGAAAATAAAGTTCTGGCCAACTCTGGCGCTCAGGTTGCCGACGCGGCAGGCCCTTGTTGCCCCAGTTGATCACCGGGAACCACACCGCATTGCTGGATCAGGGTGCTCCCTGTCGTGGCGCTGCGGCCTTCGAGTTTGGCGGTTCGAATCAGCAGCGGGCATCCGCCGGTGGCCACCACCAATCCCACTCCCGCGATCACCTCCAGCACCTGGCCAGCGGCGGCTGACCCGGCGCTGGCAGGTGGCTCACTTCCGGCTTGCTGCTGCGGTTCGCTCGGGCTCCAGCGCGCTGCCGCCGCCGCCCCTTCGGGGCTGAGCTGGTCGGCAAGGCGTTGCACCAGTGGTTCGGTAGCCAGCAGTTGCAGGCGCCGTTGACCCCAGCTGGTCCAGGCGCCGGGATACAGGCCCATGACCTGGCGATGGATCGTCAGAGCGCTTTGCTGCCAGTCGATCCGCAAGTCGTCACGGGTGAGCAGGCGGGCATAACTGAGCCCCGCCTGGCTCTGAGGCAACAGGTTCAGTCGGCTCAGCCGCTGCTGCTGTGTTCCCACTCCGCCCGCCTCGATACGTGGCAGGGCCTCCACCAGCAACTCGCCGGTGAGCTGGGCGAGCCGTTGGGCCAGCTGCTCGGCATTCTCCAGCAACCCGATCGCCAGCCGTCGCTCCAGCAGCACCGGGCCGGTGTCGAGGCCTTCTTCCATGGCCATGATGCCGACACCCGTCAACCGATCGCCTTCGAGCAAGGCCCACTGGATCGGAGCCGCCCCACGCCAGCGGGGCAACAGCGAGCCATGACCATTCCAGCACCCCAGAGGTGGCTGGGCCAGCACTTCGGGCGGCAGAATCTGGCCAAAGGCGACCACCACGTAGATATCAGCCCCGAGAGCCCCCAGTTGGGCCTGCATGGCCGCATCGCGGCGGATGCGCTGCGGCGTGAACACCGGCAGCCCCAGCTCCAGCGCCCGTGTTTTCACTGCAGAGGGCACCAGTGCCCCGCCACGTCCGCGGCGGCGGTCGGGCTGGCTCACCACTCCCACCAGCTGATGACCGGCTGCTACCAGCGCCTCCAGACTCGCCAGGGCATACGCCGGCGTCCCCCAGAACAGGATTTTCATGGCTCGCTCGCTTCGACTCAGGCTTCGCCGGTGATCGAGAGATGGTCGACCCACACCCACGGACAGAGGCCGCTCGGCGTGATCTTCGCCTGACCTTCAAAGCCGACGATTCCCTGC
>CALPNT020000246.1 GCA_943325005.2 Bifidobacterium breve
CCACTGATCACCAGCAGCGGGGTGGGGTGGTCGAGCCGCACCCGACCGGGATAGCTCACGATCCGCAGGGTGATCGGAGCCTCAGGCCGCGGAGGGCCCTCGCGATAGGCCACCACCTGCCAGCTCTGGTAGTCAAGGTCGCGCAGGCTCTCGAGGCTGCGCACCACGCCGGTGGCGGTGGTTTCATCAGGGTGGGCATGGATCAGGGCGAACAACCGCCCAACCGCAGGCCGCAACACGGCTGACGGCGCGACGGACACCAGCGGTCCAGCCGCAGCAGCCACCAGACCTGGCTCAACCAACAGCAGAACCACACCCAGAAGCAGCGAGAGCAGGCGACGTTTCATCGCTGGGCCGCCCTGGACTGGGAGGTCGTGGGGAGGGGGGACTGGGGCTGGGCCTCCGCCCCGGGGATCGGTTGCCAGTCGGTGTGGGTGGCCCACAGGGCCCAGATCGCCATCGCCCGCAGGTAATGACAGGCGCGGAAGGTGTGCACCGCCGTGATCGCCTCAGGGGTGCGGAACTGCAGGCCGCCCCCATACACCTGCTCCACAACCGCGCCGCAGATCGCCAGCGCCGTGCCGCTCTCACCCATCAGCCGGTAGTAGGCGGCCAGGCCGAAGTTGATGCCGGTCCACACCTCGAGCGGGTGGGTGCCGTTGGGATCCAGGGGCGTGCCATCCCGGCGCAGGCCATTGGCCACGCCCAGCGTTCCGCCCTGGAAGCCTTCGAAACAGGCCTCCTTCACCGCCTGGAGCGCAGAACGGGCCCGCTCCTCAGCCACCACTGGCGGCAGGCCCAGCAGGCGGGCGTAGAAGTCGCCGCAGAGCTGGTCCGCCATCACCACCGGCGTACCGCTGTCGGCATCGATGTTGTAATACTCGCCGTTCCAGAGCAGGGCATCGAAGTTGGAGCGGCTCTGCTCCAGCCAGCCGCCGAACTCACGCTGCTCGGCGCTGGTGTCGAGCCCGAGCTCCAGCTGCAGCCGTTGACCCATCGCCAGGGCCGCCTCCAGGGCGGCGATCCAGAGCGCGCCGCAATAGGCACTCACCCCCTGCAGCGGCCAGTCGTCGAAGGTCTGATCCGGAGCACCGCCGTTGTCGGGCAGGCCGTCGTCGTTGGCATCGAACTGCTTCAGGTAGCGCAGCGCCGTGACCGCCGCCGGCCAGCAGTCGGCCAGGAAGCGCAGATCTTCGCCGCTGGGAGCCAGGCGGAAGCAACGCCACACCTGCAGCACGAAATCACTGGCCAGATCTTTCCAGAGATTGCAGTCCTGATAGGCGGTGTAGTTGGTGGCGTCAAACGGCCGTTCATTCGGGGCGCCGAGATCGTGGGGGGTGGCGCCGGCGACCTTGCGCGCCGCCTCGACCCGGCCGCGGCCCTGGGTGAAATACCAGCCGATCGGCCGGGGCGTCGGATCGGCCGCCGGGATGGCCCGGGCGAAATCACGCAGCACGGCCTTGTCGAGCTCGGGCCAGAGCTGCAGCAGGGCGAAGGAGCCATACAGGCGCACATCGAGGCTCTCGTACCAGGCGTAATCGAGGCACTCGAGCACCCCGAAGCGGCCCACCGGATCGTTGGCAGTGGCGGCGGTCCAGAGGCTGCCGCCTGAGGCCAAGTCGTACAGCTCGTTGAGCAGGGCCATGCGCAGTGCCTCGGGCAGATCGGTGCGTGCCAGCACCGGCGCCTGCCAGGCCTCGATCGCCCGGCGCCAGGAACGCCAGTCCCGCAGGGCCTCGGCGGCGATGGCGACGGCGTTATCGCCGCTGCTGCCATGGAAATCGGTGTAGCGCCGCAGGCTGCGGGTGCCGGTGGCGAAGCTGGTGACCGGCAGATCCCAGGCGATCACCACCGGGATCTCCAGGCTCTGGCCCGGCGCCAGGGTGAAGCGCACCGCCAGGGCGGCGCTGGCGCTCTCATGGTCGCCGCTGTGGCGGTCGTTGTTGCTCTCGGGAATCGCGCCTGTGGCGGCGAACGGCGTCCAGATCTCGGAGCCATCCCCAGCGCCATCCCAGCGGCTGCAGCGGAAGATGTCCACCCCAGCCTGACCCAGCGCGGCCTCATCGGGCACCGCCAGGCACCACTGCCCCTGGCCTTCGGCCAGGGGCTCGCTGCGCTCGCCCTCCAACACGATGCCCTTCAGAGCGGTGTCCACCACCTGCCGGTTGCGCTGACCCTGGCTGCGGCCGATCGCCGGCACATAGTTGTGCTCCGGGCTGCCGTCGTCGCGGAACTGGACGGCTGCTGTCGGGTCGGTGTTGGTGAACCAGCCGACCGTGTTGCGCCAGCTCAGCAACAGCGAAACCGTGAGCGGCTGGTCCGTGGGGTTCTGAAGGCTCCAGACGAACACCGCCACGGGATAACTGGTGCGCTGGTAGTCGCCCGGCAGGATCGGGCTGAAGGCCTCGCAGCGCACCTGTGCCTGGAACACCCCCGCGTAGTCGGTGCTGCTGAGCGGATAGCGGGCCGCGTAGGTACCGGTGGAGCGTTGGGCGTCGCTGGCGGGATACCAGCTCCAGGCTGACAACGGCTCGCCGGTCTCTGGCCGGGAGCTGTCGGCCGTGGGCTGCACCGCCAGGGCGTGGGCCCGGCTGGTGGAGCCATCGCTTTCATACAGGGCGAACTGGCAATCGGGAATCTCGCCGAACCAGTGCTCACCACCATCGAGATGCCAGAGGTTGAAACGGCCGTCGGGGCCGCGGCCGATGCAGCCGGCACCGAAACCGCCGAGCGGTGCGCCGTGGTTGGGGCCGTCATCGAGGTTGCTGGCGTAGCGCACCGTGTAGGGCTTCTCCCAGCCCAGGCCGAAGGGGCGCTGCCAACTGCAGGGGAGCTGAGAACCAAGGGGCTGAGCGCCCCCCAGCAGGCGAGAGGTGAAGGAAGAAAAGCCGAACGGGGGCATCGACGCCGCAATCTGTTCGGGCCAGCTTGTCAGAATCGCTGGGGCGCAGACGGCTCAATCAGGGCCGACTTCCTGATCGACCAGCGCATCAAGGGTGAG